>NZ_JBEYYW010000046.1:0-46964 GCF_040645695.1 Streptomyces sp. NPDC046712
CATGCGGCCAAGCTGGTGCACACCATGTCCGAGCACTGGCTGAAGCAGAGCAAGGTCGAGGCCGGCACGACTCTGACCCTCGCCCTCGGGCCGTACGAGATCGGACGACAGGGCGCGGGCCCCCACGCCTCGGCCCCACCGCCGTCCGCCACGTCGTCGCAGCCGGCGCCCGGCAACCCCGCGCCCGCGACCGTGGGCCCGTCCTCCGCGCCGCCTTCCTCCGCGTCGGGCGCGCCCTCGGCTCAGCCGCCAGGACCTACCACGGGCGGTGGCGGTGCGGCGGCGGGCGGTGGTGCGGCCGTGGGCGGGACCGGTTCCCTGCCGGGCAGTGGTGGAGGTGCCGGCACCGCCGGCGGCTCCAGCACCTCGGGGAGTTCCGGCGGCTCCGTCCCCTCCACCCCGAAGACCACCAGGCCCGCGCCCCCGCCCTCCACCGGCGGCGGCTCCGCGCCCTCGGGGACGTACTCCCTGGAGAACGCCTCCAACGGCCAGTGCCTGGGCGAGTACAACCCGGGTTACGGCATCTTCGTCAACACCTACGAGTGCGGTTCCGTGCCCAACAACAGCGGCAGCATCTCGTACGTCTGGACCTACTCGGCAGGCGCGAACGGCACCTTCCGGCTGGTCAACAAGAAGACCGGCCACTGCCTCCAGCCGAACGGGAACCCCGGCGCCACCGCCACCGCCTGCAACGGCTCCAGCCTCCAGTCGTGGAAGATCGGCGCCACCACGTCCTCGGGGCGGACCTTCGTGAACATGAACAGCGGCCAGTGCCTGACGGTCGGCCCCCCGTTCGTGATGACGACCACCTGCGACTCGGGAAGCCGCAGTCAGCTCTGGCGGAACATCTCACCCGTGTGACCGGGCCGACCGAACACCGGGACCGTCACGTCCCCCTCCGGCCGGAAGGCGACCTCCAGATCCATCCCGATCCGGAGGTCGCCCTCCGCCACCCCCACCACCTCGGTCATCAGCCGCGGGCCCTCCGCCAGGTCGACCACCGCCGCCACGTACGGCACCCGGTCGCCGAAGGGCGGCAGGTCGTTGCGGTGGACGACGGACCAGGTGTAGAGCGTGGCCCGGCCGCTCGCGCGCTCCCACCGGACGTCCTCGCTCCAGCAGTACGGGCAGAACTCGCGCGGGTAGTGGTGGGCCTTCCCGCATCCGTCGCACCGCCTCAGGAGCAGTCGGCCCTCCCCCGCCGCGTCCCAGTACGGGCGGGTGAAGGCGTCGATGTCGGGGTCGGCGGCCGTCATCGGAAGAGTCCGATCGCGTGGTCGAGGGACCAGGTCTGCCAGGACATCGCGAAGAGCGCGACCAGGGAGATCAGCGCCATCATCGCGTTCTGCCCCTGCTCGGCCCAGTCGTGGATCATCAGGACGAGGTACAGGAGGTTGAGGAGGAGTCCGCCGACCAGCGCCACGGGCGTCAGGAAGCCGAGGATCAGGCCGAGACCCAGCGCGAGCTCGGCGTAGACGACGAGGTACGCCATCGTCTTCGGGCGCGGGGCGACGACCGAGTCGAAGCCCTTCCGCACGAACGGCCACCGGTGCTTGCCGGCGACGTCCGCCGCCCACGCGATGCCCGTGCCGCGCTCGAACCAGCCCTTCTTGTCCTTGTGGCGCCAGCTCTCCAGCCACCACAGGCCGAGGCCGATGCGGAGGACGGCGAGCCATTCGGCGCCGGTGAGCCAGATGGTCTGCATCGGTCGATACCTGCCCCTCCCCGATCCTGATCTGACGGTACGTCAGTTCAGCCGATCCGGCCCCGTCTGCGCAAGACCCCCGCACACCTCCGCACACCCCCCGCGCATCCCGCCCACACGTGACCGTTTCGCAACCGATTCCCCTCTTGACCGAGACCCAACAAGTGAGCATCTCGTTACGCTGAGCATTCGTGACCAACACCCCCCATTCCAGAACCGATCACCCCGTCTACGTCATCGGGGGCGGACCCGGCGGACTCGCCGTCGCCGCCTCGTTGCGCGAGCAGGGCGTACGGGCCGTCGTCCTGGAGAAGTCCGACGCCGTCGGCGCCTCGTGGCGGGCGCACTACGACCGTCTGCGGCTGCACACCACCCGCCGCCTCTCCGCGCTGCCCGGGCTGCCGATCCCGCGCTCCTTCGGGCGCTGGGTCGCCCGCGCGGACGTGGTGCGGTACCTCGAGAAGTACGCCGACGTGCACGAGCTGGAGATCGTGACCGGCGTCGAGGTCTCCCGCGTCGAGCGCGCGGGCGACGACTGGCTGCTGCACGCGACCGGCGGGCGGCGGCTGACCGGGCGGGCGGTCGTCGTCGCCACGGGGTACAACCACACCCCGCGCCTGCCCGAGTGGCCGGGCCTTGACGCGTACGGCGGCGAGCTGATCCACGCGAGCGCCTACCGGAATCCGGCGCCGTACGAGGGGAAGGACGTCCTCGTGGTCGGCGCCGGGAACACGGGCGCCGAGATCGCGGCCGACCTCGCCGAGGGCGGGGCCGCGCGGGTGCGGCTCGCGGTGCGCACCGTTCCGCACATCGTGCGGCGCTCCACGGCCGGGTGGCCGGCGCAGCGCACCGGCATCCTGGTGCGGCGGCTGCCGGTACGCCTGGTGGACAAGGTGGGCGACCTGATGTGCCGCATCTCCGTGCCGGACCTGTCGGAGCAAGGGCTGCCCCGGCCGGACACGGGGCTGTACTCGCGGGTGCTCGAGGGGGCCGTCCCGGTGCAGGACGTGGGCCTGATCGACGCCGTGCGGAAGGGGAAGGTGGAGATCGTCGGCGCGGTCGAGTCCTTCGACGGCGACAAGGTCCTCCTGGCGGACGGCTCCGCGCTCACTCCGGACGCCGTGATCGCGGCGACCGGTTACCGGCGGGGTCTTGAGCCGCTCGTGGGGCACCTCGGCGTCCTCGACGAGCGGGGGAGGCCGGCGGTGCGGGGCGCGCGGACGGCGCGCAAGGCGGCGGGGCTGTACTTCACGGGGTTCACGAACCCGATCAGCGGGATGTTCCGTGAGATGGCCATCGACGCGGAGAAGATCGCCCGCGCGATCCGGAAGGCGACCCGAGAGACCACCGGCTGAGAGACCGCCGCCTGAGAGACGACCGCCTGCAAGAGGACCGCCCGAAAGGCGTCCGCCCGGAAGACTTCCCGCCCCAGGACGGCCGCGGGGGAGGCGGCCGCGCCAGGGCCGTCCGCTCATTGGCTCGGTCACGGTCATTCCTGACTGGGCGTCAGTTCTGTAATCTGACTATGCGTCAGTTCAGATGGGCTGTCCGGACAGGGCTGTTCGGCGACGAGCGGGAGAGCGGGCGGAACGATGCTTGGATCGACTCACGGCACCTTCACCACCGATCTCCGCGCCCGCGTGGTCGCCTGCGGAGAGCATTCCGGGACTCCCGGCATCGCTGTGCACGGCGTCACGGCCGTGGACGGCGACCAGGACGTCAGCGGACGGCCGTTGCACGCCGCGGTGCCCGACCTCGACCGGTTCTTCCGGCCCGGGTCCGTCGCCGTCGTCGGAGCCTCCGACGCCGAGGGGCGGCCCAACACCGGCATCACCCGGCAGCTCATCGCCTGGGCAGAACGGGTCGGCGCCCGCCTCGTGCCCGTGCACCCCACCCGTACGAGCGTCTTCGGGATCGACTGCGTGCCCTCGGTCGGCGCGCTCGGTGAGCCCGTCGACCTCGCCGTCCTGCTCGTCGCCGACCCGCTGCCGGTCATCGAGGAACTGGCCGAGGCCAAGGTGAAGTTCGCCGTCGCCTTCGCCTCCGGGTTCGCCGAGACCGGCGACGAGGGCGCCGCCGCGCAGGAACGCCTCACCGACGCCGTCCGCCGGTCCGGGATCCGGCTGCTCGGCCCGAACACCAACCTCAACGCCTTCGAGCGCTTCCGCGACGACCTGGACGGCCCGGCGATCGCGCTCATCACCCAGTCCGGGCACCAGGGGCGGCCCGTGCACACCCTCCAGGAGTTGGGGGTACGGCTCTCCCACTGGGCGCCCACCGGCAACGAGGCGGATCTGGAGACGGCCGACTTCATCTCGTACTTCGCCACCCGGCCCGAGGTCGGGGCCATCGCCTGTTACGTCGAGGGGCTCAAGGACGGGCGTTCCTTCCTCCTCGCGGCCGACCGCGCCGCCCGGCAGGGCGTGCCCGTCGTCGCGGTGAAGGTCGGGCGCACCGAGACCGGTGCGCGGATGGCCGCCTCGCACACCGGCAAGCTCACCGGCGCGGACCAGGTCGTCGACGCGGCGATGCGCCAGTTCGGGGTCATCCGGGTCGACGGTCTCGACGAACTCCAGGACACCGCCGCTCTTCTCGCCCGAGCCCGCAAGCCGGTCGCCGACGGGGTCGTTGTCTACTCGATCTCCGGCGGCACCGGCGCCCACTTCTCCGACCTCGCGACGGCTGCCGGGCTGCGTCTTCCGACGCTGCCGCAGACCAAGCAGGACGAGCTGCACCAGTGGATACCGCCGTATCTGAACGTGGCCAACCCGGTCGACAACGGCGGGCATCCGGTGGGCGACTGGCGCGGGCGGAAGATCATCGACGCGCTCCTCGCCGACCCGTCCGTCGGGGTGCTGATATGCCCCATCACAGGGCCGTTCCCGCCGATGAGCGACAAGCTCGCGCAGGACCTGGTCGACGCGGCCGAGGCCACCGACAAGCTGGTGTGCGTGGTGTGGGGCTCCCCGGTCGGGACGGAGGCCGCCTACCGCGAGACCCTGCTCGGATCGTCGCGCGTCGCCACCTTCCGTACGTTCTCCAACTGCATCGGGGCCGTGAAGGCCTACCTCGACCACCACCGCTTCACCGCCGCCTACCGCTCCCCCTTCGACGAGGCCCCGCGCACGCCCTCCCCGTCCTTCCGCAAGGCGCAGGCCCTGATGCGGCCCGGCCGGCAGCTCAGCGAGCACGCGGCGAAGCAGCTCCTGCGGGCGTACGGGATCCGGGTGCCGCGCGAGCAGCTGGTGACGAGCGCCGCGGCGGCCGTCCGGGCGGCCGGTCTGGTGGGCTATCCGGTGGTGATGAAGGCGTCCGGCGCGCAGCTGGCGCACAAGACCGAACTGGGCCTGGTGAAGGTCGGGTTGACGTCGGCGAGCCAGGTGCGGGACGCGTACCGCGAGCTCACCGACATCGCGCGCTACGAGGGCATCGACCTCGACGGGATCCTCGTCTGCCAGATGGTGGGGCGGGGCGTCGAGATGGTGGTGGGCGTGACGCGCGACCCGCTCTTCGGGCCGACGGTCACGGTGGGCCTGGGGGGTGTCCTGGTCGAGGTCCTGAACGACGCGTCCGTGCGCGTGCCGCCGTTCGGCGAGGAGCAGGCCAGGGACATGCTCGGCGAGCTGCGCGGGCAGGCCCTCCTGAAGGGCGTACGGGGGGCTCCGCCGGCGGACGTGGACGCGCTGGTGGAGGTCGTGCTGCGGGTGCAGCGGATGGCCCTGGAGCTGGACGGCGACCTCGCCGAACTGGACATCAACCCGCTGATGGTGCTGCCGCGCGGGCAGGGCGCGGTGGCGCTCGACGCGCTCGCGGTCTGCCGATAGGAGCTTTGGTGGAAGACCTGCTGCACACGATCGAGAACGGCGTCTCGTGGATCACGCTCAACCGGCCCGAGGCGATGAACGCCGTCACCTGGGACCAGCGTGAGCGGATCATCGCGCTGCTCGGGGAGGCGTCCGCCGACCCGGACGTACGTGCCGTGGTCCTCACCGCCACCGGGCGGGGCTTCTGCGCGGGCGCGGACCTACGGGGCGGCTCGACGTCGGCGGGGCCCGGCGGGACGGGGGTCCCCCCGGCCGGAGGCCGGACGAGCGTCCCCGGGGATGTGGCGCGGACCATCCGGCTCGGGGCGCAGCGCCTGATCGCGGCCGTACTGGACTGCGAGAAGCCGGTGATCGCGGCGGTGAACGGGACGGCGGCCGGGATCGGGGCGCATCTGGCGTTCGCCTGCGATCTCGTGCTCGCGGCGGAACCGGCGAAGTTCATCGAGGTGTTCGTACGGCGCGGCCTGGTGCCGGACGGGGGCGGGGCGTATCTGCTGCCCCGGCTGATCGGTCCGCAGCGAGCGAAGGAGCTGATGTTCTTCGGGGACGCGGTGACGGCGCACGACGCCCGGGAGCTGGGTCTGGTGAACCGGGTGGTCCCGGCGGAGGAGTTGGAGAAGACCGCGCGGGAGTGGGCCGAGCGGCTGGCCCAGGGGCCGACCCGGGCGCTGGCGCTGACGAAGCAGCTGGTGAACGCCTCCCTCGACAGCGACCGTTCCGCGGCGTTCGCGGCGGAGGCGGCGGCGCAGGAGATCAACATGACGACGCGGGACGCGAACGAGGGGGTGGCGAGCTTCGTCGAGCGACGGACGCCGCGGTACGAGGGGCGTTAGCGCGCCTCCCCTTCCCCCCGGAGATATCTCGGTCGGCGCGGCCCGCCGCGGACCGTATCGTGTGACGCGCATATGCCAAAACCGCTCCGGGGGGAACGGAATGCTCAACTTCGCGCGCACGCGTGAGAGATCCACGGTGCCGTCGGCACCGATCCTGCTCGTCCTCGTCCTGCTGACCGCCCTGCTCGGGCCGCTACTGCCCACCGGGCTCGGGGGATTCGGTGGGGTCGCGGTCGCCGCGACGGCGGAGCCCGTCGAGGAACCCACCGCAGAACCGACCGCGGACCCGACCGCCGAACCGACCGCCGAACCGTCGGCCGAACCGTCGGCCGAACCGACCGCAGAGCCGACCACCGAGCCGACTGCGGACCCGACTGCGGAACCGACCGCAGAGCCGACGACGGAACCGACCACGGACCCGACGACGGAGCCGTGCGCAGCGCTCGCGCTCGCGCCGCTGGGGGACCCGGGCGACGCCGTCGCCCGCGCCACGCTCGCCGGCGACCAGTCGGCCTGCTTCACCTTCACCGTCGAGAAGCCGGGCACGCACCGCGTGCTCCTGGCCGGCATCCAGCAGTCGTACGCCCAGGTGTTCAGCGGCGAGACGCAGATCGACTGCTACGACACCGACTACGGAGCGGGCTGGTGCGAGCTCACGGCGGGCACCTACACCCTGAAGGTCGTCAACAGCGGCTGGGAGACCGGGGAGGCCCAGGCCGCCGTCGTCCCGCTGCTGCCGTCCACGCGCTGCGAGGACACGAGCGGCACCGGTTACGACGCCGCGCCGGCCACCGGACAGGCGGTCAGCCCGCTCGGCATCGTCTGCCGGAACTTCACCGCCGCCGCTGGTGACCGGATCACCACCGACTTCCGGCTGGACAAGTACGGCGAGGCCGTCCACTGGATCACGGACGACAGCGGCAGGCGCATCTGCCCCCGCTGGAACGAGGACCGCAGCGAAGGCTGCGTCCTGCCGTCCGCCGCCGGTGGCTACCGCGTGCTCGCCGAGGTCAGGAGTGCCGGAGAGGGCTTCCCCGCCTCGTACAGCCTGAAGGTCCGGCGTCTGTCCAGCCCGGCCGGCTGCGCCGCCGTGACCGTGAACCCGTACGGCTCCGCTCCCACCCAGGTCTCCCCGCAGACCGAGTGCAAGACGTTCACGCCGACCGCGACCGGCCGGTACGACGTCTACGGCGTCTCGGAGTCCGGTACGCGCACCCCGCTCACGGTGTACGCGGCCGACGGCACGACGGTCTGCGCGGCCTGGAGCCCCTGCACGCTGACCGAGGGCGCCGGCTACACCCTGATCACGGCCGAGTCCGTCCTGGTCCTGAACCGCGCCTCCGCGGCCGGCTGCACGACGGGCGTCCCGCTCGCGCAGGTCTTCACGGGCACGTTCGGCACCGCCGGGGAGGTCGACTGCCTGGAGCTGCCGGTTCCGCAGGGCGGCCAGATCGCTGTACTGACCTCGTACAAGTCCGGCGCGCCGGATCCGGAGGTCACGATCGTCGATGCCACCGGCGCCTCCTTCTGCGACGACATCAGCCTCTTCGAAGGCACCTGCGCACCGGCCGGCACCGCTCCGTACCGCGCCCTCGTCTCCAACGAGGAGACGACCCCGGCGACCGGCGACTACCACCTCGTCGTCCACCGCACCGACGTGGCGAGCAGCTGCCAGACCTTCCTGGCCGGCGACTTCACCGCCGCCCCCACCCGGATGAGCATGAAGACGGGCGACGGGGTCTTCGCCCACTGCCTCACCATCCCGGCGGACGAGCACTCCGCGAGCGAGAACCTCCAGATCCAGAAGGTCTCCGGCAACGCGAGCGCCGAGGTCAGCGTCCTCGACGCGACCGGCAAGCGCGTCTGCACCGTCCGGTCCTACTACGGCACGTGGACGACCTGCGCGCTCACGCCCGGGGTCGCGCACACGGTGCTCTTCCAGGGCCGGGACGCGCCCGCCGAGTTCGCCCTGACCCGCCGGGACGTCATGTCCACCGCGCGCGGCTGCGTGGCGACGGCGGCCCAGCCGGTCGGCGGCCCGTCGACCGGGGGCACTCCCTTCGCCCCGGGCACCTTCCTGTGCCACCGGGTGACCACGACCGATGCCCAGGACACCCTGCACCTGAACGTCCGGGACCCCCTGGGCACGGCGCGAGCCGTCGTGTACGGCGCGAACGGCGATGCCGTCTGCGACTTCTTCGCGGCCGGCTGCGCCATCACCGGTTCCACCCACTACCAGGCCCTCGTGATGGTCCCGGAGGGCAAGACCGCCGCAGCCTCGTACCGCCTGGACGCCCTGCGCATCGGCACGGCGGCCGGGCCCGCTCCCGAGTGCGTCAAGGTCCCGAACGTCAGCTACGGGTTCGGGCCGCTGACGGGCACCCTGACCGAGCAGAAGACGGCGGTGTGCGCCGTCGTTCCGGCCGCCTCGGGCGACCGGTTCGACGTGAAGTTCACGCCGGCGGGGACCTTCGACACCACACCCACCCCGTGGCTGTACGACCAGGCGGACCGCAACAACGGCTGCTTCGGGTCCATCTCCAGCGAGGGCCACACCTGGCAGTGCTCCGCGGCGAATGCCTATCCCAAGGTTTCCCGTCCCGCCACGCTCGTCATCGGGCTGCCCGAAAAGGTCTCCCAGGCGGCCCTTCAGGCGGACGTCGCCTGCCGCGCGAACCTCTGCGGCCCGGAGGAGAGGAGCGTCGGTACGGTGAGCCCGGCGGCGGGCGTCGCCGGCGGCAAGGCGACCGTCACCCTGACGGGCACCGCACTGCACGAGAAGGACCAGATCGCGCTCTCCGGCTCCAACGGCGGCTTCTCGGTGCGGTCGACGACCGTGTCCGTGGCGCCCGACCGGAGGAGCCTGACGGCCACCCTGGATCTGACGGGCGCACCGGTCGGCACCCTGAACATGAGCGTGTACACGCACTACGGCTACCAGTACAGCAAGGGTTCGTTCACCGTCGACGCCCCGATCCGGTCCACCGCCGCACCGGCCCTCACCGGCACGGTGGCGGTCGGCGCCCAGGTGACGGCCGGCAACGGCTCCTGGTCCGTGACGCCGGACTCGTACACCTACCAGTGGAAGGCGGACGGCGTCGCCATCGCGGGCGCCACGGCGGCCACGTACACCGCGCCGGCCTCGCTGCTCGGCAAGAAGCTGTCCGTCGCGGTGACCGCCCACAAGGCCGGGCACCCGGCCGTGACGGCGTCGAGCGCCGCCGTCGCCCTCGCCAAGGGCGTCGCGCCGAAGGCGACGAAGGTGCCGTCCATGTCCGGCGCCATACGTGTCGGCACCAAGGTCACGGCCGTGGTGGGCACCTGGTCGCCCGCGCCGACCTCGTACACGTACCAGTGGAAGGCGAACGGCGTCGCGATCGCCGGTGCGACCGGGGCGAGCTACACCCTCCCCTCCTCCGTCCTGGGGAAGAAGCTCTCGGTGACCGTCACGGCGCACCGCACCGGTCACCTGAGCGGCTCGGCCACGACGGCGGCCTACACCATCACGTACGGGTACGCCCCGACCGCGACGCGCACGCCGTACGTCACCGGCACGGTCAAGGTCGGCCGCACGCTGACGGTGAACCTGGGGTCGTGGACGCAGGCGCCGACGTCGTACGGGTACCAGTGGTACGCCAACGGGCGGGCGATCAGCGGGGCGACGCGCGCCACGCTGACGCTGACCAAGGCCCAGCGCGGCATGAAGATCACCGTCCGCGTGAACGCGTACCGGCCGGGTCACTACGCGGGTGTCGCGTGGACCCGGTCGACGGGGGCCGTCGCGGCCTAGCCGAACGGTGAACCCGGGACCCCGGGACGGGCTGTGTCGTGAGGCGCTGCCTGTCCCGGGGTCTTTTCGTGGGCGGGGCCGGAGGGTTCCTATCTGACGGATCGTCAGCTTCAATGGACGGTGTGATGGGACACGCAGGGATGGCGGCCACCGCCGTCCGATACCTCAGGTCGGCCGGATCGCCCACGGCCGTCGAACCACACCCCAGGCCACGGCTCCGGGCAGTACGGGAGGACGAACGGCTGCCCCTCGACCCGGCCGAGTTCCGGCGCGTGCTCGGGCACTTCGCGAGCGGCGTCACCGTGGTGACGGCCCCCGGCCCGGACGGCCCGGCCGGTTTCGCCTGCCAGTCCTTCGCCTCGCTGTCCCTGGACCCGCCGCTGGTGGCCTTCATGGTCGCCCGCACGTCGACCACCTGGCCCCGCATCGCCCACGCCGGCGTCTTCTGCGTCAACATCCTGGGCGCGGACCAAGGGGAGTTGTGCCGGGGCTTCGCGAAGAGCGGGGCCGACAAGTTCGCGGGCGTCGCCTACGACGACGCCCCGGCGACGGCCTCACCCCGCCTCGCCGGGGCCCCGGCCTGGATCGACTGCACGATCTCCACGGTCCACACGGGCGGTGACCACCTGATCGTGGTGGGCCGGGTGGAGGCGCTGGGCACGCGGGACGAGACCGGGGACGGCGAGCCACTGCTCTTCCACCGGGGGCGGTTCGGTCGCTTCAGCGGCTAGGTACGGGCGGGCCGACCCGCTCCGAGACGACCCGCGGCCACCATCAGGCCGTCGCGGGGACCGCGGGCGTCTGCCTGCGGCGGATCACCAGGGCCATCAGGGCCGCCGCCGCGCACAGCGCGCCCGAGGCGTACCAGACCACGTCGTACGAGCCGAAGACGTCCCGCGCCACGCCGCCCGCGAAGGCGACCACCGCCGCGCCCACCTGGTGGGAGGCGAGGACCCAGCCGAAGACGATCGCGCTGTCCTCGCCGTAGTGCTCGCGGCACAGGGCGATCGTCGGCGGGACCGTGGCCACCCAGTCCAGGCCGTAGAAGACGATGAAGAAGACCATCGGCGGGTGGACCGAAGGCGCCAGGAGCATCGGCAGGAAGAGCAGCGAGATCCCCCGCAGCGCGTAGTACACGGCGAGCAGGCGCCGCGCCTCGAAGCGGTCCGTGAACCAGCCGGACGCGATCGTGCCGACGACGTCGAAGACCCCGATGACGGCGAGCAGCGAGGCCGCCGCGGTGATCGGCATGCCGTGGTCGTGGGCGGCGGGCACGAAGTGGGTCCTGACCAGTCCGTTCGTCGAGGCGCCGCAGATGGCGAAGGTGCCGGCCAGGAGCCAGAACGGGCCGGTGCGGGCCGCCTTGAACAGGACGGTCACGGCGCGTCGGGCCGCCCCCGCGACCGGGGCGGGCTTCGGCGCGAACGTGCCGCCGTACGGCGCGAGACCCACGTCCGCCGGGTGGTCGCGCAGCAGCAGCCAGACGAAGGGGACGATCACGAGCGCGGAGAGGGCGACGGTCACCGAACCCGGGCGCCAGCCGTGGTTCTCGACCAGCCAGGACAGCAGGGGCAGGAAGACCAGCTGGCCCGACGCGCCGGCCGCCGTGAGGATGCCGGTGACCAGACCGCGACGGGCGACGAACCACCGGTTCGTCACCGTCGCCGCGAACGCCAGCGCCATCGAGCCGCTGCCGAGGCCGACGAGGATGCCCCAGAACAGGACGAGCTGCCAGGCCGCCGTCATCCACACGGTCAGCAGCGAGCCGAGCGCGATGACGCTCAGCGCGACCGCGACGACCCGGCGGATGCCGAAGCGGTCCATCAGGGCCGCGGCGAACGGCGCCGTGAGTCCGTACAGCGCGAGGTTCACCGAGACCGCGAAGCCGACCGTGCCGCGCGACCAGTCGAACTCGCTGTGCAGCGGCTCGATGAGCAGCCCCGGCAGCGAGGCGAAGGCCGCGGCGCCGATGATCGTGACGAAGGTGACCGCCGCGACGAACCAGGCGCGATGGACACGGGGCGTACGGGAGGAGACGGGCGCGGGGGTCTCGGTTGTCTGGGTCACGTCACACAGCATCGTGATCTCGGGGCACGCGGACCATTGGCTCGGATGCCAGCTTTGACAAGGATCGGGCCATGGATCCGGCCAAGGATCGGGCCGTCGGAATGACGCCCGGGGGCCGGTCGTGGCGTGCCCCGCACGCCTCCGGCTCCTCGGCGGGAATCGGCCTTACCGTGCAAGCAACCCGTCCGGATACCGGACGACGTCCCGCCACTCCGCCATTCCCTGGAGGTCATGATGCCCAGTCCGGCCCAGCCGTTCGGCACCGTCGTCAGCAACATCGGCGTCAATCTGCGGAAGTACCCGAGCACCGACTCCTCCGTCATCGGCAATCTGAGCCATGGCGCCGAGGTCGGGCTGCGCAGCAAGGTGCACGCCCAGCTCATCGACGGCAACAGCATCTGGTACCTGCTGCGCGACCAGGCCGCGTGGGTCGCCGCCCGGCACGTCGACAACACCGGACAGGTGCCGCTGTCCAAGGACGCCGAACCGCACGGCTGACCACGGACCGGCCCCTTCAGGGCCGCCCGAAGCCGTCCCGGGGGCACCCCCGTGGCTGTCCCCGGGACCGCCACCATCCACCTCGCAGGGCGTCCGCGCGTTCCTGCGGAAACGCCCTAGACGCGTGGCAGCGTCCTGATCGGCCGCACGACGAGCAGCGCCACGACCACCAGCACCGCGATGCCCGCTCCCGCGAGCAGCACCTCCTCCGTGCCGACCGCCTCCGCCACCGGCCCGGCCAGCGCCCGGCCCGCCGCCATCATCAGCAGCGATCCGGCCACGTCGTACGCGTGCATGCGGTTCAGCGCGTCCTGCGGCACATGCGTCTGCACCGACGTCGACCACATCACCAGCCAGAACGCGAAGGCCGCCCCGCCCAGGAACTGCCCCACGCCCAGCAGCGCCACCGACACCCCCGAGCCGAGCAGGACCAGGTTCACCGGCAGACCGAGCAGCGCCACCGCGCCCGCCGCCAGCGGGCGGCGCGGGCGCAGCCGCAGGGCGAGCAGGCCGCCGACCGCGCTGCCGGCGCCGTTGACCGCCATCAGCGTCCCGTACGCGGCCGAGCCGTGGTCGCCGGTCACCAGGGTCGCGGTCAGCGGCACCAACGGGCCGGCGACCGTCAGGCCGTACACCGTCCAGATCGCGATGACCCCCCACAGCCAGCTGCGGGCCCGGAACTCCCGCCAGCCGACGACCATCTCGGCGCGCAGCGAGCCCCGGGCCGCCGTGTCGCCCGGGGCGGCGGGTATCCGCATCAGGGCGAGGCAGAGGGCGCTGACGGCGAAGGTCGCGCCGTTGACGCCGAAGGCGGCCCCCGCCCCGGAGAGCGCGACGAGCAGGCCGGCCACGGCGGGGCCCGCCATGGTCATCAGGGACTCGACGACGCGCAGGACCGCGTTGGCGCGCTGCACGTCGGGGGCGATGCGCGGGATCGTGGAGGCGACCCCCGGCTGGAAGAGGGCGGCGCAGACACCGCTGACGGCACTGAGCGCGTACACGGCCCACAGCGGCGGACTGCCCACCGCGAAGGAGACGGCGAGGACGGCCGCTCCGGGGAGCCGCAGCACATCCGCGATGATCATCATCCGGCGGGCGGTGAAGCGGTCCGCGAGGACGCCGCCGAAGACGACGAACAGGGCGAAGGGGCCGATCCAGGAGCCCAGCGCGTACCCGACGGAGGAGTCGGGATGTCCGGCGCCGAGCAGGCCGGCGGCGAGGGCGACGGGGACCATGCCCTCGCCGAAGACGGCGGCGGCCCGGGCCACGAAGAAGAGCCGGAAGTTACGGTTCCAGAGGGTGGGGTCCGCCTCCGCGGCCCCGACCGGTGCGGGAATGCGCTCCCGGACCTCAGACTTGTACGAGTAGTGCTCCGCTTGCTCGGCCGCTTGCCGGTCCGTCCGATTGTCCGTCACGGACCCGACTTGTAGCAGGCAAGTGGTCTGGACCACAAAGGATTAACTCGTGCCGCACCGTATCGCCGTCCTCGCCCTGCCCGGCCTCCTCCCCTTCGAACTGGGCATTCCCCACCGGATCTTCGGCCGCGCCAAGGACGCCGAGAGCCGTCCGCTGTACGAGATCGTGACCTGCGCGCCGGTCGCCGGGCCGGTCCAGACGGACGCGGACTTCGCCGTTCACGTCGAGCACGGCCCGGAGGCGCTCGCGACGGCGGACACGGTCGTCGTCCCCGCCTCGTACGAACTCGGTCCCGTCTACGACGAGGGCAGGCTGACCGACGAGCTGGCGGCCGCCCTCGCGCACATCCGGCCCGGCACCCGACTCGTGTCCATCTGCACCGGCGGGTACGTGCTCGCCGCGGCCGGTTACCTCGACGGGCGGCCGGCCACCACGCACTGGGCCTCGGCCGAGCACTTCCAGCGGCTGTTCCCGAAGGTGCGGGTCGACGCGGACGTCCTGTTCGTCGACGACGGGGACGTGCTGACCTCGGCGGGCGTCGCCGCCGGGCTCGACCTGTGCCTGCACATCGTGCGCCGCGACCACGGCAGCGCCGTCGCCAACGACGTGGCCCGCAGGACCGTCGTACCGCCGCACCGGGACGGCGGACAGGCCCAGTACATCGAGCGCCCGCTCCCGGCGCCGGGGACGGCGACCACGACATCGGCCCGCGCCTGGGCGCTGGCCCATCTGCACGAGCCGATCCAGCTGCGGGACCTGGCGGTACGGGAGTCGATGAGCGTACGGACGTTCACCCGCCGCTTCCGGGAGGAGGTCGGCGTCAGCCCGGGCCAGTGGCTCACCCAGCAGCGGGTCGAGCGGGCCCGCCACCTCCTGGAGTCCACGGACCTGCCGGTCGACCAGGTGGCGAGGGACGCCGGATTCGGCACGCCCCAGTCGCTGCGGTCCCACCTCCAGTCCGCGATCGGTGTGACCCCGACGACCTACCGGCGCACCTTCCGGGCGGGCGCGGTGGGCTGAGCCTTCGGGGTCGCCCGGGTCAGAAGGTCAGCACTCCCCGCGCGACCCTCCCCTGTTCGGCGTCCTCGGTGGCCTTCGCGAAGTCCTCCACCGGGTAGGTGGCGGTGACGAGTTCGTCGAGGAGGAGGCGGCCCTCGCGGTACAGCTCGGCGTAGAGGGCGATGTCCTTCTGCGGGCGTGAGGAGCCGTAGCGGCAGCCGAGGACGGACTTGTCGAGGAACATCGCGGCGGGCGGGAAGCTGGCCTCGGCGGTGGGTGCGGTCATGCCGAGGAGGATCGCCTGGCCGTGCCGGTCGAGGAGGTCGATCGCCTGCCGGACCAGACCCACGTGGCCGACGCACTCGAAGACATGGTCGGCGCCGGTGGGAAGGATGTCCCGTACGCCGTCGGCCGAGGTCAGGAAGTGCGTGGCTCCGAACCGGCGGGCGACCTCCTCCTTGGCGGGGTTGGTGTCGACGGCGACGATCGTGAGCGCGCCGGCGATCCGGGCGCCCTGAAGGACGTTGAGGCCGATGCCGCCGGTGCCGATGACGACGACGGTCTCGCCGCGGTCGACCTTGGCGCGGTTGAGGACGGCGCCGACGCCGGTGAGGACGCCGCAGCCCATGAGGGCGGCGGAGGTGAGGGGGATGTCCTGCGGGATCTTCACGGCCTGGACGGCCTTGACGACGGTCCGCTCGGCGAAGGAGGAGTTGGAGGCGAACTGGAACAGCGGTGTGCCGCCCCGGGAGAACGGCTGCTTGGGCATCCCGATGGCCTTGCGGCACATCGTGGGCCGTCCGCGGTCGCAGTCGGCGCAGGCGCCGCAGTTGGCGAGCGTGGACAGCGCGACGTGGTCGCCGGGCGCGACGTGGGTGACCCCGGGGCCGATCGCCTCGACGACGCCGGCGCCTTCGTGGCCGAGGACGACGGGGGCGGGGAAGGGGATCGTCCCGTCGATGACGGACAGATCGCTGTGGCACAGCCCGGCGGCCCGGATCCCGACCAGCACCTCACCGGGCCCCGGGTCGCGAACCTCCAGATCGTCCACGACCTGGACGGCCTTGCCGTCGAATACGACGCCCCTCATCGTTCCTCCCCCTTGGGTGAGTTGGCGACGTTGGGACGCGAGCCCTCCGCCGCCGCCTTCGCCATCTCCTCCAGGCGGGCCAGCATCGGCATCGGATCCGTTCCCACGGTCCCCGGCAGGAAGTCGGCGATCCGTTCCGGGGTCCAGGCGCCCCCCTCCGCGTACCCCGCCCGCAGCTCCCTCGGCTGCGCCCACACCGCGATCTTGGGGCCCGCGATCGTGTACACCTGGCCGGTGATCTTCTCCGCCCTGGCCCGCTCCGACAGCAGGTAGACGACCAGCGCCGCCACGTCCTCCGGCTCGCCGATCTCCTTGAGCTCCATGGGCACGTTGGCCGACATCCGGGTGCGGGCGACCGGGGCGACGGCGTTCGCCGTGACCCCGTACTTGTGCAGCCCGAGCGCGGCGCTCCGTACCAGCGAGATGATCCCGCCCTTGGCCGCCGAGTAGTTCGCCTGCGCCACGGACCCCTGGTGGTTGCCGCTCGTGAAGCCGATCAGCGTCCCGGTGCCCTGCTTCCGCATCACCGCCGACGCCGCCCGGAAGACGGTGAACGTGCCCTTCAGATGCGTCGCGACGACCGGGTCCCACTCCTCCTCGGACATGTTGAAGAGCATCCGCTCGCGCAGGATCCCCGCCACGCACACGACCCCGTCGATCCGCCCGTACTCCGCAAGCGCCACGTCCACGATCCGCTGACCGCCCGCCATCGTGGAGATGTCGTCGACGACGGCGACCGCCGAACCCCCCGCCGCCTCGATCTCCTTCACCACCGACAGCGCGACCTCCGACGTCGGCTCCCCGCCCTCGATGGAGACCCCGTAGTCGTTGACGACGACCTTCGCCCCCTCCGCCGCGCACGCGAGGGCGACCGCGCGACCGATCCCCCGCCCCGCGCCCGTCACGGCGACGACCTTGCCTGCCAAGAAGTTCCCCACGCCCGGCCCCTTCCCGCACTTTCTGACGGTCCGTTAGATTCGTTCGTCGACAGGATTCTACGGTCCGTCAGATACCGGAAAACAAGACCCCGGAGGCCCCGATGTCAGATCCCGCGCAGCTCCCTGTCGAGTTCCACGACATCGCCAAGCGCGTGAACAACTGGGGACGTTGGGGCCAGGACGACGAGATCGGCACCCTCAACCTGATCACCGACGACGTCGTACGGGAGGCCGTCGCGACCGTGCGCTCCGGCCACCGCGTCCCCCTCGCCCTCGACCTCAAGCAGGACGGCGTACAGACCGGCATGATCCCGGGCCGGGTCAACCCGCTCCACGTCATGGTCCAGGTCAACCAGGAACTCTTCGGCCCCGGCACGGTCGCCACCAGCGACGACGCCGTGACCTTCGGCCTCCAGGCCGCCACCCACTGGGACGCGCTCACCCACGTCTCGCACTCCGGCAAGATCTACAACGGCCGGCCCGCCGCCACGATCACCCCGCACGGCCGCTCCGAGTACAGCGGCATCCACACCGCCCGGCACATCGTCAGCCGCGGCGTCCTGCTCGACGTGGCCGCCGCCAAGGGACTGGATCAGCTGCCGGGCGACCACGCCGTGACCCCCGAAGACCTCGACGAAGCCGCGGAATTCGGCCGCGTCGCCGTCCGAGCCGGCGACATCGTTCTCGTACGGACCGGGCAGATGCGGCAGTACCTGGCCGGGGACAGGCACGGGTACGCGTTCCCCTCCCCCGGGCTCTCGATCCGTACGCCCGAGTGGTTCCACGCCCGCGACGTCGCCGCCGTCGCCAACGACACGCTCACCTTCGAGATCTTCCCGCCCGAGATCGAAAACCTCTGGCTGCCCGTGCACGCGCTCGACCTCGTCGAGATGGGGATGCTCCAGGGGCAGAACTGGAATCTGGAAAGTCTGTCCACAGCCTGTGCACAGCGCGAGCAGTACGCGTTCCTGCTGTCCGCGATGCCCGAGCCCTTCGTGGGCGGTACGGGCACACCGGTGGCACCGGTGGCGATCCTCTGATCTCAGGGGGCGGCGGCCTCAGGGTGGCGGCGCACTCGCGCGCGCCCCGAGCACGGCACGAGAGCCGCCACCCCGCACACGACCCGCACTCGTCGAGGGCCGACGCCCTCGTCGTCCCCTCACGACGAATCGCTCACACCAGGGTGAACAAAACGCCACGAACCGTCAACAGTGCACCGAAGCCGCAGGGGTGGACGCGGGTACCGAAGGTGCCGTCGGCACCCCCCGATCCACCTCGCACCAGATGCTCTTGCCAGCGCCCTCACGCTGCCAGCCCCACCGGTCGGCCAGGCCGTCCACCAGCTCCAGGCCGCGCCCGTTGGTGTCCTCGCCCTTCGCGTGGCGCTGCAGCGGCGGCCGGTCGCTGGTGTCGGCGACCTCCACCCGTACCGTCCCGGCCGCCGGACCGTCCGCGCCGAACAGCATCCGCAGGACGGCCGGACAGCCCGTGTGCACCACGGCGTTGGTCACGAGTTCCGAGATGAGCAGCACCAGCGTCTCGGCCAGCGGCTCGTCATCCCCTATGCCCGATCCGGCGAGCCTCGAGCGCGCCCATCGCCTGGCGCGCCCCACCTCCGCCGGGTCCGGCCCGACCTCCAACTGAACCTGAAGCACCTGCACCGCTCACACCATCCGAACCGGCGGACACATCGCCTCGCGCCTCACAGCCATCGACGCCCTTACGGAACGTGATTCCCTTGTGAGACAGCATGGTTGACGTACAGTCACCGCAACAAGCGCTTCGGGCATATTCCAGCGCGAAGGAGTACGCATGGTCCATACTGTGCGACGCACGCTGCGGGGAGTCGAACAGGAGGGCGCCCAGCGCCTCCACGGGGTGCGAGCGGCGGGCATCGCCGGATCCGGAGCCGCCGTATCGACGACACCGGGACGATCCGGGCCCACAAGCACTCGCATCCCACGGAGCGTACCGGAGCGGAACCCCGACTCCGGGCCGTGACGGACCGGCCGAAGGACACAACCCGATATCGACGCTCCGTGAGCGCACGGGCACCCGGCGCCTACAGGGCGGCCGCCTCGACCTCCGCCGCCTGCGCCTTCGAAAGACCGCGCTCGGCCCGTACCCAGGCCCGCTTCAGGTGCAGATGGACATCGGCCTCCCAGGTGAAGCCCATGCCGCCGTGCACCTGGAGACAGTCCCGCGCACAGTCGACCGCCGCCTCGTCGGCGAGCAGCTTCGCCCCGGCGATCTCGACCGGGTCACCGGTGACGGCGGCCGCGTAGACGGCCGCGCGGGCGACCTCCGTTCGCACGAGCATCTGCGCACACAGATGCTTGACCGCCTGGAACGCCCCGATCGGCTGCCCGAACTGCTGCCGGGTACGGGCGTACGAAACGGCCGTCTCGGTGGTACGTGCGGCACTCCCGACCTGCTCGGCGGCGGTGAGGAGGGTGGCCTCCGGCCAGGACGAAGTCCTGGGGGGAGGGTAAGGGTGGGCACCCACCGGCAACCGATGCAAGGGCGTGAGCGGATCGACCGACCGCACCGGTACGGCTCCCTCGACGTCCCCCAGGACCACGTCCGCCGCCTCGAGCCACTCCACGAACGCCCCGTCGGCCGCGGTGACCACGGCCTCCCCTTCCGCGGCGCCGTCGACCGTCCCCGCCGCCAGGTGCGTGGCCACCAACGGTCCCGGCAACAACACCCTCCCCGCCTCCTCGAAGACGAGCACCGCCTCCGGCAGCCCGAGCCCCACGCCCCCCGCCTCCTCCGGCAGCCGCAGCGCGAAGAACCCGGCAGCCCCCAGCTCCCGCCACAACGCGCGGTCGAGACCCGGGGAGTCCACCGCGGCCCGTAGCGCGTCCCGGTCGAAGCGGCCCGTGAGCAGCTCCCGTACACCCGCCTTCAGCGCCTTCTGGTCGTCCGTCAGCCGGAAGTCCACGACCGGTCTCACCGCCCCTTCGGCAGGCCGAGGATCCGCTCGGCGACGATGTTCTGCTGGATCTGACTCGTACCGGCGGCGATCGTGTACGAGAGCGAGGACAGCCGGTCCAGGTTCCACTCCCGCCCGAGGTCCAGCGCGTCCGGCCCGAGGACGGCGGCGGCCGTGTCGTACAGCTCCTGCCGCGCGTGCGAGTACCGCAGCTTGAAGACGGAGCCGCCGATCCCCGGCACCCCGCCCGTCACCCCCGAGCCCGCCTCCGCCTCACTGACGTTCCACTGGGTGAGGCGCCACAGCGCCCGGAACTCGGCGCTCAGCCGGCCGAGGCGTCGCCGCACCTCCGGGTCGTCCCAGGTGCCGTTCTTCCGCGCGGTACCGGCGAGTTCGCCGAGGACGCGGCGGCAGGCGACGACCTCGCCGACGAAGGCCGTACCGCGCTCGAAGGAGAGCGTCACCATCGTGACGCGCCAGCCGTCGTTCTCCTCGCCGACCCGGTTGGCGACCGGCACCCGGACCTCGTCGAGGAACATCTCGGCGAACTCCGTCGACCCGGCGAGGGTCCGCAGCGGCCGGACCGTGATGCCGGGGGCGTCCATGGGCATCGCGAGCCAGGTGATCCCCCGGTGCTTCGACGTGGCCTCCGGGTCCGTCCGTACGAGCAGTTCGCACCAGTCGGCGACCTCGGCGTGCGAGGTCCAGATCTTGGAGCCGGTGACGACGTACGCGTCCCCGTCCAGTACGGCCCTCGTCCGCAACGACGCCAGGTCCGAGCCCGCGTCCGGCTCGCTGAAGCCCTGGCACCACACCTCGTCGCCGCGCAGCACCGGCGGCAGCCACCGCTCCCGCTGTTCGGGCGTGCCCTCGGCGGCGATCGTCGGCCCGGCGTGCAGCAGTCCGACGAAGTTCGCGCCGACGTACGGGGCCCCGGCGCGTTCGGTCTCCTCCAGGAAGATCAGCCGCTGGGTCGGGGAGGCGTCCCAGTGCACATCGGCGTACCCCGCGTCGTACAGCGCTCGCTGCCAGCCGCAGTCGTAGGCGCGCCGCCCCGGCCAGTCCAGGGGGTCGGGCTTCGGCGGCAGCGCGGGCAGCGCCGTCGCGAGGAAGTCCCGCAGCCGGGCCCGGAACTCCTCCTCCTCTTCGTCGTACGCGAGGTCCATCAGACGATGCCCAGGTCCAGCATGCGGATGGCGTTGCCGCGCATGAGCTTGTAGACGGTCTCGTCGTCGAGTCCCTTGACGTGGTCGAGGGCGACTTCCTTGGTGTGCGGGAACGTCGAGTCGACGTGCGGGTAGTCGGTCTCGAAGGTGGCGTTGTCGCGGCCCACGACGTCGAGCGAGGCGATGCCGTGCTTGTCGCGGAAGAAGCAGCAGAAGATCTGCCGGTAGTAGTACGTGGACGGCGGCTCGGGGATCAGGTCGCGGACGCCGCCCCAGGCGCGGTGCTCCTCCCACACGTCGTCGGCGCGTTCGAGGGCGTACGGAATCCAGCCCATCTGGCCCTCGCTGTACGCGAGCTTCAGCCTGGGGAACTTCACCAGGACGCCGCTGAAGAGGAAGTCCATCATCGAGGCCATGGCGTTGTTGAAGCTCAGGCTGGCCTGGACGGCGGGCGGGGCGTCGGGCGAGGCGGCAGGCATCTGGCTGCTGGAGCCGATGTGCATGTTGACCACCGTCCCCGTCTCCTGGCAGACGGCGAAGAACGGGTCCCAGTAGCCGGAGTGGATGGACGGCAGTCCCAGATAGGTGGGGATCTCGGAGAAGGTCACGGCCTTCACGCCCCGGGCCGCGTTCCGGCGGATCTCCGCGACCGCCAGGTCGATGTCCCAGAGCGGGATGATGCAGAGCGGGATGAGCCGGCCGCCGCTGTCGCCGCACCACTCCTCGACCATCCAGTCGTTGTAGGCGCGGACGCAGGCGAGGGCGACCTCCTTGTCCTTGGCCTCGGCGAAGGTCTGGCCGCAGAAGCGGGGGAAGGTGGGGAAGCAGAGGGAGGCCTCGACGTGGTTGAGGTCCATGTCGGCGAGGCGCGCCTTCGGGTCCCAGCAGCCGCGCCGCATCTCCTCCCTGGTGATCCCCTCCAGGGTCATCTCGTCGCGGTCGAAGCCGACGGCGGCGATGTTGCGCTTGTAAGGGAACTTGAGGTCCTCGTAGATCCACCAGTCCGTCGGCGGGCCGTCCGGGTCCATCGTGATCTGGTACTTCCCGCCGACGTAGGCGAGCTCCCCGATGCCGGCGGTCAGGGGCTGGGGCCCGCGGTCGCGGTACTTGGCCGGGAGCCAGGTCTCGAAGAGGTGGGCCGGTTCGATCACATGGTCGTCGACGCTGATGATCCGCGGAAGTTCCGTCATGAGACCCTCTCCCATTTCTGATGACCCGTCAGATGTTGACGGATCTCAGGCTAGCCCCGCACCCCTGGACCGACAAGCAGCGGGCCTCTACGCTCTCCAGGCAATCCGACTGCCCGTCAGTTAAGGACGGAGAGGGGATCGTCGTGACCGACACCGCACACACCCTGGGCGCCTCCCGCACCCTCTGGGAGCTCGTCGAGCGCCGCGCCGCCCTCACCCCCGACCGGCCCGTCCTCCTCCAGGGGGACAGGACCCTGACCTTCGGCGAGCTGCGCGAGCGCGCCGAGCGGTGCGCCGCCGGTCTGTACGGGATGGGGGTGCGGCCCGGCACCGTCGTGGCCTGGCAGCTGCCCACCCGGATCGAGACCGCCGTCCTCTCCTTCGCGCTCGCCCGTATCGGCGCCGTGCAGTCCCCGGTCATCCCCTTCTACCGGGACCGCGAGGTCGGCTTCGCGCTGCGCGAGTCCAAGGCCGACTTCTTCGCCGTGCCCGGCGTGTGGCGCGGTTTCGACCACACGGAGATGGTGCGGCGGCTCGGGGCGCGCGGGATCTTCGAGGCGTACGACGCGCTGCCCGACGGCGATCCCGCCGTCCTGCCGCCGCCGCCCGCCTCCGGTACGGACGTGCGCTGGATCTACTGGACCTCGGGGACGACCTCCGACCCCAAGGGCGTCCTGCACACCGACCGCTCCCTCATCGCGGGCGGCTCCTGCCTCGCCCACGCGCTGCACCTGACCGAGGACGACATCGGCTCGATGGCGTTCCCGTACGCGCACATCGCCGGGCCCGACTACACGGTGATGCTGCTGCTGTACGGATTCCCCGCGGTGATGTTCGAACAGTTCGCGCTGCCCGACGCGGTGGCGGAGTACCGGCGGCACGGCGTGACCGTGGCGGGCGGGTCGACCGCCTTCTACTCGATGTTCCTCGCCGAGCAGCGCAAGCTGCCGCCCGGCGAGAAGCTGATCCCGAGCCTGCGGCTGCTCGCCGGCGGCGGGGCCCCGAAACCGCCGGAGATCTACCACGCGGTGGTACGGGAGCTGGGCTGTCAGCTCACGCACGGGTACGGGATGACCGAGGTCCCCATGATCACGATGGGTTCGCCGGACGACTCGGCGGAGAACCTGGCGACGACGGAGGGCCGGCCGCCCGAGGGCATGGAGATACGGATCGCCGACGGCGGTGAGGTCCGGCTGCGGGGCGAGGCGGTGTGCCAGGGGTATCTGGACCCCGCGCAGTCGGCGGCCGCGTTCGACGCGGACGGCTTCCTGATCACCGGTGACGTGGGGCATGTGACCGCGAGCGGGCACCTCGTCCTCACCGGCCGGATCAAGGACATCATCATCCGCAAGGGCGAGAACATCTCGGCCAAGGAGATCGAGGACCTCCTGCACCGGCACCCGGCGGTCGGCGACGCCGCGGTCATCGGCCTCCCGGACCCCGAACGCGGCGAACGGGTCTGCGCGGTGATCGAGCAGCCGCCGGACGCCGGCCCGCTGACGCTGCGGGCCGTCACGGACTTCCTGCGCGCCGAGGGCCTCTCCGTCCACAAACTGCCGGAGCAGCTGGAGGTGGTGGAGGCCCTGCCGCGCAACGAGACCCTGCGGAAGGTCCTGAAGTACAAGCTGCGCGAGCGGTACTCCCAGCCGGACACGCCGCCCGCCTCCGCGGCTACTCCGTCATGAAGTAGCGGGCGAAGGCGGTCACCGCCGCGGCCTCGTCGACCTGGCCCGAGGTGACGGTCGGCAGCGTCCGGGCGCTGAGCGCGGCCGCCACGGGGGCGATACCGAGCGTGACCAGCGCGCGCTCCACGTCGGCGGGGGTCGCGGCGATGGCGAGGACGGCGTGCAGGAAGGGCCGGGCGATCTCGGCGAAGCGCTCGGGGTGGTCGTGCAGCCGCTTCACCGCGCCGCCGACGAACTCGGCACGGCTCACCCGCTGGTCGCCGTCGACGTCCGCGATCCCGGCCATGCCCTGCCAGAAGGCCTCGGCGCCGTCGCACAGCGCCTGCCCCCGGTCGGAGCGGAACGAGACCTCGAACTCCGTCAGGAGCCGTTTCGCCGCCGTGCTGAAGTCCTCGCGCGAGATGGTCCCGTCGCCGTCCTGGTCGAACGCGGCGAAACGGGAGGCGATCCGGCGCTCGTAGAGCTGTCCGGGGTCCTGATCCTGCTCGGGTTCCATGGGCTCCATGCGGGGAGGGTACGACGCGGAGGGCCGCTATGCCGAGAGGGGCCGCGGTGTCTCCCTGCGCGAACGGAAGGGCTGGGCGGGCACGGACGCCGTCTGGCCGACGAGGGAGTCCACGGGAAGGGGCCGCGCCCGCTCGTCGACCGCGTCGGCGGCGTCCGCGTACACCTCGAAGAGCCGGCGGACGCCGAGCGCGGCCAGGACGCGGTTGACGTGCGAGCCTTCCAGCGCGCCGCGCGCGGGCAGCACGATCCGCAGCCGCCCGCCGCAGGAACGCATCAGACGGCGCGCGGCGATCAGCACACCCACCCCGCTGGAGTCGCAGAACAGCACGCCCGACAGGTCGAGGACCACATCGTGACGGCCGCCCGCGACGGCGTCGTGGACGCGTCTGCGGACCAGGGGCGAGGTCACCAGATCCAGTTCGCCCTGGATGCGCAGCACGGTCCAGGGATCCCGCTCGTCTTCCTCGACATGGAGCGTCACGGCTAGCGCCCTTCAAAACGGAGGCAGTGCTTCCTGTCCCCTCCCGCTGCCCCGCCACGGGGGAACGAAACACTCCGGATGGAAGGTGACGCTTTCTCTACCATCCCCACCCTCTCTGCGGGGGTACTTGCCACAAAGGGGAGTGCGCCGTCGGTGCGGCGCATTACCTTGGAGTACGAACTCGGTTGGGAGGGCTTCGTATGGCGAAGGACACACCACCGCGCTGGGACCGCAGAATGCAGCAGCGGCTGGCGCGCGGTGAGGCGGCCGCGCTGGGCGAGCTCTACGACCGGTTCGCATCCCTCGTGCACAGCCTCGCCCACCGGGTGCTCGACGACGACAGCGCCGCCGACCAGGTCACCCGTGAGGTCTTCGGCTACATCTGGGAGAACCCCGACGCCTACGACCCGAAGCAGGGCAACATGCGCGCGTGGGTCGCCGGACTGACACAGCGGCAGGCCGTGCTGCGCCTGCGGCAGTCGGAGGCCGTGGCGTACGCGGAGACGGGCGAGGGTTCGGCGGAGGAGCTGGAGCAGAAGGTGCGCCGGGCCCAGGTCGCGGCCCGCGCGGACTACATCGTGACGGCGATGCCGACGCCACTGCGCGCCGCACTGGAGCTGGCGTACTTCCAGCGGCGCGACTACCGCCAGACCGCCGCCGACCTCGGAGTGACGGAGGACGAGGCGCGCCGCCGGCTGCGGCTCGGGCTGCAGCTGCTCTCGACGGCGAACACGCGTCCGCCGGACGGGCCCGCCCGGTGAACGAGGCGAACGGCGACCCGGACGAGGTCGCGCGCGCTCCGCGGATACCGGGACCGCGGTCGGCAGCGGACGACCACGCGGACCTCACGGCCCCGCCGGCCCATACGGAATCCCCGCCGCCACCTCCCCCGCCGCCTCCGCCTCCCCCGCCGCCGACACACGCCGTGCTCAAGTCCCTCCTCGGGGCATGGGCACTGTCCGCGTGCTCGGCCGAAGAGACCCAGGCCGTCGAGGACCACCTCACCGTGTGCGCGCCGTGCGCGGACGAGGCACTGCGGCTGCGGGACGCGGTCGCGCTGCTGCACGCGGAGCGGGACCTGGACCTCGATCCGCTGCTGCGCTCCCGGGTCCTGGAGAACTGCCTGGGCCGGCGCCCCGCGCGTATCCCGGTGCCCACCTGGGCGACTCCGTACGACGCGGAGACGGCCCGGCTCGACGCGCTGCTGCGGGACATCGGCGAGTCGGAGTGGCACGCGCCGGTGCGGCTGAAGTGGTTCGAGGACGAGCGGCCGGCGAGCCGCAAGACGACCGTGGCCGGGGTGATCGGGCATCTGCTGACGGTGGACGGCCTGGTGTCGACGGCGCTCGGCCTGGACGATCCGCTGGGGCCGGCGGCCACGGAGGGGTCGCCGGCGGAGCGTACGGAGGCGTACTGGCAGGGCTCGTACCACCCGCCGACCCGCGGGGTGCGCGAGCCGTGGCGCGAGCAGAGCCACACGCTGATCCGCACCGTGTCGTTCGCGGGGCGGGGAGTCGCGGACCTGACGGTGACGTACGGCGACTTCGCACTGCCGATGCGGGACTCGCTGCTGGAGCGGGCCTTCGAGTGCTGGGTGCACGCGGACGACATCGCGAACGCGGTGGCGTACCCGTACGAGCCGCCGAGCGGGGCGCATCT
Source organism: Streptomyces sp. NPDC046712 (assembly GCF_040645695.1). NCBI lineage: Bacteria > Bacillati > Actinomycetota > Actinomycetes > Kitasatosporales > Streptomycetaceae > Streptomyces > Streptomyces sp. NPDC046712. The sequence goes on from NZ_JBEYYW010000046.1 coordinate 26,784, forward strand.
GCACGGCATGATCGACCTGGCGGCCCGGCTGCTGCCGGCGGCGCTGGCCGGCCGCCGTCGCGCGGGCCTGGCGGCCCCGCCGCGACAACTGGTCACGGCGGGCGCTCCCGGCCGCTCGCTCCACCTGGAGGTCGAGGGCTCGGGCGGCGGCCACTGGTACATCGCCCTGGACTCCCCGGCGGCCATAGGCTCGCCGGACCACGCGGTGGCCCAGGTGGCGATGGACGGCGTCGAGTTCTGCCAGCTCGTGGCGGGTCACGTCCCGCCCGAGGAGGCCGCGGCGGGCCAGGACGGCGACCGCGAGGCGATCAGGGACGTCCTGTTCGCTGCGGCGTCCCTGAGCCGGCTGTAGCCGACCCGGCTGGAGGGAGCCAGGCTGCGGCAGCCTCCGGATACCGTTACGCGAAGACCACCGTGCGGCGGCCGTTGAGCAGGATCCTCCGCTCGGCATGCCACTTCACCGCGCGGGCCAGAGCCTGGCACTCCACGTCGCGGCCGACTGCCACGAGCTGGTCGGGGGTGACCTCGTGACCCACCCGCTCGACCTCCTGCTCGATGATCGGGCCCTCGTCGAGGTCCGCCGTCACGTAGTGGGCCGTCGCGCCGATCAGCTTCACACCGCGCGCGTGCGCCTGGTGGTAGGGCTTGGCGCCCTTGAAGCTCGGCAGGAAGGAGTGGTGGATGTTGATGATCCGGCCCGACAGCTGCTTGCACAGATCGTCGGAGAGCACCTGCATGTAGCGGGCGAGCACGACCAGCTCGACGTTCTCCGTGCGGACAAGCTCCAGAAGCTCGGCCTCCGCCTCCGGCTTGTTGTCCTTCGTGACCGGAATGTGCCGGAACGGGATGTCGTAGGAGCCCACCAGCTCCGCGAAGTCCGTGTGGTTGGAGACGACCGCGACGATCTCGACCGGCAGCGCCCCGATCCGCGAGCGGAACAGCAGATCGTTCAGGCAGTGCCCGAACTTCGACACCATCAGCACGACCCGCATGCGCTCGTCGGCCCGGTTGATGTGCCAGTCCATCTCGAACGAGTCGCCCACCGCCGCGAAGCTCGCGCGGAGCTTCTCCACGGTCACCGGGGCCTCCGCCGAGAAGTGGACCCGCATGAAGAACAGGCCGGTGTCCCGGTCCTTGAACTGCTGACTGTCCTCGATGTTGCATCCCGTGATGAAGAGATAGCTCGACACGGCGTGCACAATGCCCTGCTTGTCCGGGCAGGAGAGCGTGAGGACGTACTGGTCAGTCATGCCCGTAGGGTGCCACACCCCGCAGGAAGAGCAGGGCCGCCGTCCGTCAGGCGGACCGCGTCATGATACGGAGCACGTCCAGGGAGCGCGGGGGCGTGTCAGGGTCCTCGCCGTCGGCCGACGCCATCCGCACGTGTGCCTCACGGGCGGCCCGCACGGCCTCCGGCCACCCGTGGTGCTCCATGTACGCGGAGAACGGCGCGTCGGGCCCCACCTGGTGCATGATCCGCAGCACCCGCAGCACGGCCACGTCCACCAGTGCGGCCTCGCCGGAGTCGCGGAAGATCGTTCCGACGTACTTCTCGGCGGACCAGTTGTCCAGCCAGGTGTCCTCGACCAGGCGGTAGACGGCGTCGGTGACGTCGCCGTACCCGTCGTGGCCGGCCAGCCAGGTCGTTTCGTGGAACCCTGGGTCGGAAAGCATGTGCAGCGCCGAGCGCACGTTGCTGCGCCAGCGCCACCACGGCATGTCATTGAGCGGCATGCCGCCCATGGTGGGGGAGCGACGGCCGCGACGGGAAGAGTTCACCGAACTGGAGAGTGGACTGGACACCGTTCGATCGTACGTTCCCCCTCAAGATCGGCCGACCAGCCCCCTCGCCCGCGCCCGCCGGCCCCGGTAATTCACCTTCACGTCACCCAGCGTTGAACCATGCACACTCCCGCGTTACCCGTGAGGCGGAAGTGTGCGTGTCCATGACCGGTAGGCGACTGACCTCACTCCTCGCGTATGTCACGACGGCGGCGGCCGGGGCGTCGCTGCTCACCGGATGTGGCGTGCTCCCTGGAACCACGGGGGGATCCAGGGAGCCCGTCACAGTGATGACCTGGGCTCCGGACGGCACCCGCGCCACCAACCAGCCCGGCATGCCCGCCATGGCCCAGGCGTACGCCCGCTGGGCCAACGCCAACGGCGGCATCGACGGCCACGAGCTGCGCATCCTCACCTGCAACGAACAGAACACCTCCGCGGGCGCGGCGGCCTGCGCCCGCCGCGCCGTCCGCGAGAAGGTCGTGGCCGTCGTCGGCTCCTACAGCCAGAACGGGCGGGCCTTCATGGCCCCGCTGGAGGCCGCGGGCATCCCGTACATCGGCGGCTACGGCATCTCCGAGGACGAGTTCACCAGCCCGCTCTCCTACCCCGTGAACGGCGGCCAGGCCTCCCTCATGGCCGGCCACGGCATGCAGCTGGCCGAGTCCTGCCGCAAGGTCTCCCTCGTCCGGCCCGACACCCTCGCCGGCGACAAGCTGCCCGATCTCCTCAACTCCGGACTGCGCAAGAGCAGCCACGGCGGGGCCAGCGACATCCCGGCCCTCGAGGACGCCGCCGAGTACACCCAGCAGGCCGACCGGGCCCGCACCAAGGCCGACGGCGAGGACGGCTGTGTCGCCGCCGTCCTCGGCGAGCGCACCCAGACGTTCTTCGACTCCTTCCGGCGTCTGCCCGGGAACGAGGACGCCGGCAGGGACTCCGGCTCGGACTCCGGCTCGGACGAGGACGGGAAGAACGACGAGGCCGTGCGGATCTCGTCGGTGCTCGGCAGTGTCAGCCAGCCCGTCATCGACCGCACGGGCGGCGCGCACAGCCCCTTCGAGGGCGCGTACGTCACCGGCTGGTACCCGGAGGCCAACGACGCGCGCTGGGCGCCGATGCGCAAGGTGATCCAGGAACACGCGTTCGCGGACAACCGCGTCGACCCGGCCGACGCGGGCGTGCAGACGACCTGGATCGCGTACACCGTCCTGAGGAAGGTGGTCGAGTCGCTCGACCGCGACACGATCACGGCGGGGGCCGTCTCGCACGCCCTCGACCGCGGGGTCCGGATCGACACCGGCGGCCTCACCCCCCAACTGCGCTGGCGCTACGAGGACATGCTCGGCGCCCCCCGCTTCCCCCGGATCGTCAACCACGAGGTGACGTTCCAAGTGGTCCGCAAGGGGCGGCTCGTGGCGCAGAAGCCCGGCTTCGTCGACGTCGGCGAAACCGTGCTCAGCGCCCCGTAGCCCGCAGGGGCCGCCGCCTCACAGCTGCGTGGCGGCCCGCTTCGGCAGTCCGTACTTCTCGGCGGTCGGGTTCCACAACCCGGCCGCCTCGCGCTTGGCGATCGTGGCCTCGCTGCTCTTCTTGCTCGCCTCGACCGTCTGGTTGGTGCTGCGGGCCTTGCCGCCCTTGCACGCCTTCTTGGCCTTCATCTGGTCGGCCCAGGCGGCGTAGTGGTCGTCGGCGGAGGCCGAGGCCTGCCACGCCTTGGTGAGGGCGGCGGTCAGGGCGGCGTTGCTCGGCACCTTGTCGACCGTCAGCGACTGCAGCCGGGTCACCAGATCCCGGCGCTGCTGGGCGGCCCCACGCAGATCGGTGGCGGCCTGGTCGAGGTTCTTGCACTGCTTGATCGCCTCGACCGAACGGATCACCGCGTCACGGCTGTTGTTGCTGTCCGCGAGCAGCTTGTCGAGCTCCTTCGCCTGCGGCTCGGCGGGGTCGGCGGCCTTCTCCGTCACCTCCGTGGACGGGGCTCCGGACGTGGCGGCCACGTTCTGCTCGGACTTCTTGTCCTTGTCGTCGTCTCCGCCGCTGAGCAGCGAGCCCGCACCGAGGCCGACGACCGCGCAGCCGATGACCACGGCGGCGATGAGGGCCACGGGCGACTTTCGGCGCGGCTCGGGCTCGTCGTCGTAGTCGTCCTGATACCCGTCGTGCCCGTAGGCGCCCTGGAAGGGGGAGTGCTGCGAGGGCTGGTGGAACTGCTGCTGCGGGGGCGGCTGCGGGCTGTACTGCTGCTGACCCCGGGGCGGCTGCGGCTGCTGCGGCAGGTGCTGCGTCGCGTCGCTGCGGAAGAGGTTGTCGAACTCGGCGGGCGGCTGCCGCTCGCCGGGCATCTGCGACGGTACGGGAGCGATGTACTGGGTCGCGTCGGAGGCGCCGGCCGGCTGACCGGGCCCGCCCGGCTGCTGGTGCAGCGGCCCGGTGCCGAGGAACTGCGTGTCCTGACCGCCCGGGACCGGACCGCCCTGGCCCGGCGCTCCCTGGGCTCCGGTGACCGGCGGGATGTGCTGGGTGGCCTGCATGTCGGCGGCGCCCTGGGCGGGCGCCTGCGGGTATCCGTAGCCGCTCTGCGCGGGAGCGGGCGGCGGGAAGCCGTAGCCACCCTGGGCGGGAGCCGCGGGCGGCGGGAAGCCGTAGCCGCCCTGCGCGCCCGATATGTCCCCCGACGCGGGCATGGCGCCCGGCATGGGACCGGGCAGCGGCCCCGGCCCCGCGGCCGACGGGGCGCCCTGCGGTGCGACCGGCGCGATGTACTGCGTCGCCTGCATGTCCGCGGCCCCGCCCGGCACGGCCTCCGGCGGCAGCGGCTGGGCGGGCGGCAGGGGCTGCCCCTGCGGTGCCCCACCAGGGCCCCAGGCGCCGCCCCACGGCTGACCGCCGGCCGGGCCTGCGGCCGGGCCTGCGGCCGGGCCGGTCTGCTCGCCGCCCTCGGCGGGCAGCACGACACCTTCGTGCGTGGGCCGTACCGCCGGATACTGCGGCTCCGGACCCTGTCCGCTTTGCGTCACCGGGACTCCTACTGATGGACCTACGGAATCGTCGGTTCACGCTACCGGGTGCGTCCAGGGCCGTGCACACACGTGTGAGACCGGTAACAGACCCACAACAACCCCACACACAACTGCCGTACCACTGGGGCCGATCGGGCCCACCCGGTGACCCCGGTCACACGGTGTCAGGCGGCGAGCAGCTCCACCCTCGCACCGAACTCCCGCACCGCCGGCTCCCCCGCGTAAGGCTCCAGTCGCTCCTTGAGATCGTCCAGATACTCCGCCCCGCGTGAGGACCGCAGCGTGGCCAGCAGCTCCAGCGCCTGCGTGCCCGTGTGGCAGGCCTGCTCCACCTCACGCCGCTGCACCTGTGCCGACGCCAGCAGCACCAGACCGATCGCCCGGCGCCGGGCCCGCGTCCGCGGATGCCCGCTCAGCGACTCCTCCGCCGCCCTGGCCGCCGCCTCCGGCCGGCCCAGGTCCCGGTGGCAGTGGGCCAGTTCGTCCGCGAGATACGCGTGGTCGAAGTGCGCGATCCAGTCCGGGTCGTCCCCCGACTCCGGATCGGCCTGCTCAAGAGCGCGTACGGCCCGTCCCGCGACCGCCTCGAAGGAGTGGGCGTCCCCGAGCAGCGCGTGCCCCCGGGCCTCCGCCGCGTAGAACATCGCCTCCGCCCTGGGCGTCACGCGCCCCCGCGCGCCCTCCTGCGCCGCCCGCGCCAGCTGGGCGATCTCCCTCGGGTTCCCGAGCTGCGCGGCCAGATGACTCATCGACGCCGCCAGCACATAGCCGCCGTAGCCCCGGTCCCCCGCCGCCTGCGCGAGCCGCAGCGCCTGGATGTAGTACCGCTGGGCGAGCCCCGGCTGCCCGGTGTCCACCGCCATGTACCCGGCCAGCTCCGTGAGCCGCGCGACGGCCGCGAACAGCTCCCGCCCCACCGCGTCCCGGTACGAGCCCGACAGCATCCCCGCCACCACACTGTTCAGGTAGTGCACCACCACCGGCCGGACGTGCCCGCTGCCGAACCGCCGGTCGAGCTCGACCAGCGCACTCGTCATCGCCCGGACCGCCTCCACGTCCGAGACCCCGACCCGCGCGCCTGCCGACCGGGCCACCTGCGCGTCCGCTCCCGTGATCAGCCAGTCCCGGCTCGGCTCCACCAGCGCGGAGGCCGCCACCGTCGAACCGGACAGGAAGTCCCGGCGTCCCACGTCGCTGCGCCACAGCTCGCAGACCTGCTCGATCGCGCCGAGCACCGTGGGCGCGAACTGCAGCCCGACGCCGGAGGCCAGGTTCTTGCCGTTCGCCATGCCGATCTCGTCGATCGTGACCGTGCGGCCCAGTTTGCGGCCCAGCGCCTCGGCGATGATCCCCGGCGCCCGGCCGCGCGGCTGCTGCCCGCGCAGCCAGCGCGCCACCGACGTCTTGTCGTAGCGCAGATCGAGACCGCGCTCGGCCCCGACCATGTTCACCCTGCGGGCGAGACCGGCGTTGGAACACCCGGCCTCCTGAATCAGCGCCTGCAGCCGTTCGTTCGGCTGACGTGCGACGAGTGGCCTGGCTGCCATCACTACAACTACCCCCTGAGGCCGGTGTGCGTTCGATGGAGAACTGATCACTGCCCGGCGAATATCCGGTCAATGCCGATGTGAACACGCGAAACCGGACGCATCACCCAGTCGTGCAGAACCCCGGGCGACACCCCCCGACTGTGGCTACCCACCCACCGCTTCCCGGCCCCACGCGCGCCCCCACCCGTGCACCCATGCGCCCCGCATGCAGGATCGATGCTCCACACCGCTCTTCGCCGCGCCCGTAACCCCAGGTGACGGCGGGAGTTGTGCTCACCGTGGAAGAGACCATCGGAGTCACGGAAGCCGCACACATCCCCAAGCAGCGAGGCGAGCAGCTGCTGGACTGCGCCGTGCGGTATGCGGAAGAGCGGCACTGGGACGTGTTCCCCGGGACCTGGCTGGAAGCCGTGGAGGGCAGGGAGCGCTGCTCCTGCGGCGTCGACAGCTGCGCCACCCCCGGCGCCCACCCGGCCAGGCCCGACTGGTCGACCCAGGCGACCGGCAGCGCCGTCGGGGCGCGCCGGATGTGGTCGAAGCAGCCCAAGGCGTCGATCCTGCTCCCGACCGGCCGTACCTTCGACGCGATCGAGGTGCCGGAGTCGGCCGGCTTCCTGGCGCTGGCCCGGATGGAGCGCATGGAGCTCACGCTCGGCCCTGTGACCTGCACCCCCGACCGCCGGATGTTCTTCTTCGTCCTGCCGGGCGCCGCCACCAAGGTCCCGGACCTGGTCCGCAAGCTGGGCTGGGCCCCCACCTCGATCGACCTGGTCACCCGGGGCGAGGGTCACTTCGTCGCGGCGCCGCCCACCCGGGTCGGCGGGTCCGGGGCCGTGCAGTGGGCCCGGCGGCCCACCGCGGCGAACCGCTGGCTGCCGGACGCCGAGGAGTTGATCAGCCCGCTGGCGTACGCGTCCGGGCGCGAGGCCGCGGCGGCCAGGGCCCGTCGGCCCTGAGAGGCGGCCTTCGGCGCCCTTAGGGTGTGCTCGTACGAGTTACGGGGACAACCGAAGGATTGACGGACCATGCCTGACCAGGCATTTGACGGAGTGTTCGAACAGGCGGGCAGCGCACCGGGATCGGGTGCGGTGCCCGCCGTTCGTGTCGAGGGGCTGTGGAAGCGCTTCGGCCAGCAGATCGCGGTGAACGGGATCGATCTCGTGCTGCCCGCAGGCAAGTTCATCGGTCTCGTCGGGCCCAACGGCGCCGGCAAGACCACCTCGCTCTCGATGATCACCGGCCTGCTGCGGCCCGACCACGGGCGCATCCTGGTGGCCGGCCACGACGTCTGGCGCGACCCGGAGTCGGTGGCCGAGGTCAAGGCCCGGATCGGCATCCTGCCCGAGGGGCTGCGTCTCTTCGAGCGGCTCTCGGGCCGCGAACTCCTCGCGTACAGCGGGCGGCTGCGGGGGCTGCCCGGTGCCGAGGTCGACAAGCGGGCCACCCAGCTGCTCGATGTCCTGGACCTCGCGGGCGCGCAGAACAAGCTGGTCGTGGACTACTCGACCGGTATGCGCAAGAAGATCGGGCTCGCCGCGGCGCTGCTGCACAACCCCGAGGTGCTGTTCCTCGACGAGCCGTTCGAGGGCGTCGACCCGGTGTCCGCGCAGACCATCCGGGGGGTCCTGGAGCGGTACACCGGCTCCGGCGCGACCGTCGTCTTCTCCAGCCATGTGATGGAGCTCGTGGAGTCGCTGTGCGACTGGGTCGCGGTCATGGCCGCCGGCCAGATCCGGGCCCAGGGACCGCTGGCGGACGTACGCGGCGAGGCCCCCTCGCTGCAGGCCGCGTTCCTGGAGCTGGTGGGCGCGAACGGGCGCGACGCGGCCGGCGACTCCCTGGACTGGCTCGGAGGTGCGGCCCGATGACCACGGCCGCCGCCCCTTCTCCTTCCCTCACCTCGGTCTTCGTACGGCTCAAGCTGTCGCTGCTGCGCAACGGGCTGCGGCAGTCCGCGGGCCGGACCGCCGTGTACATCACCTCGCTCGTGGTCACGGCCGTGTTCGCGGCGGCGATGGTGCTCGCCTTCCTGCTGATGCGGGGCAACGCGGACGCGGACTCGATCGTGGTGCTGCTGACCGCGCTGCTCGCGCTGGCGTGGACCGTCATGCCGCTGTTCGTACCGAGCGGGGACGAGACGCTCGACCCGTCCCGGCTGGTGATGCTGCCGCTGCGGCCCCGGCCGCTGGTGCGCGCGCTGCTCGTGGCCTCTCTGGTGGGCGTCGGGCCCCTGTTCACGCTGTGCATAGCGCTGGGCGCCTCGCTCGCCCTGGCGCGCGGCGCGGCGGGTGTGGTGGCCGCGGTGGTCGCCGTACCGCTGGTGGTCGTGGTGTGCGTGGCGCTGTCGCGGGCGGTCGCCGCCGCCAACGTACGGCTGCTCACCTCGCGCAAGGGCCGTGACCTGGCGGTCCTGAGCGGTCTGGTGATCGCGGTCGGCATGCAGCTGGTCAACTTCGGTGCGCAGCGGCTCAGTCGGGCCGGGGGGCTCTCGTCCCTCGAACCGGCTGCCGCCGTCGTGAGCTGGCTGCCGCCCGCCTCGGCGATCGCGGCGATGGACTCGGCGAGCAAGGGCGACCACGCCGTGGCCGCGGCGCAACTGCTGCTGACCGTGGCGGTCCTGGGGGCGCTGCTGTACTGGTGGCAGCGGAGCCTGGTGAAGCTGATGACGACGCCCGACGGCTCGACGATCGGCGCCGCGTCCGCATCGGGCCGGGACCGGGCCGGTACGGGACTCCTGGGACGGCTGCTGCCGGGCGGGCGTACGGGCACGGTGATGGAGCGCAGCCTGCGGTACATCTGGCGCGATCCGAAGACGAAGGCGGCATGGATCACCTCGCTCGCGATCGGCGCGATCGTGCCGCTGTTCAACGCCTTCCAGGGCACGGGCTCGATCTACTTCGCGTGCTTCGCCTCGGGCATGCTCGGCATGCTGATGTACAACCAGTTCGGTCAGGACACCTCGGCGTTCTGGATGGTCGCGCAGACGATCTCCACGCCGGCGGACGCCTACGCCGAACTGCGGGCGCGGGCACTGGCGCTGCTGCTGATCACCGTGCCGTTCACGGTTCTGGTGACGGCGGGAACGGCGGCGGTCCTCGGCGACTGGTCGTCCCTGCCGGAGGCGCTGGGCGTGGCCTTCGCGCTGCTCGGCGCGATGACGGCGGTCGGCGCGGTGGCCTCGGCCACCTTCCCGTACTCGATCCCGCAGGACAGCGCGTACAAGAACGTCGCTCCGGGGCAGGGTGGTCTCGCCTGGATCTCGATCTTCGGCGGCATGGTCGCGGCGGCGCTGCTGTGCGCGCCGGTGATCGCGGCGACGATCTATCTCCACCTCGCCGACGAGGAGTCCCTGCTCTGGCTCCTGCTCCCGGGCGGCACGCTGTACGGCGCGCTGATCACCTGGGGCGGCCTCAAGCTGGCGGCGCCCAGGACGTCGGGGCGGCTGCCGGAGATCCTGGCGGCGGTGAGCAAGGGATGACGTCCCGCCGAGGAGCGCCCCGAACTGGCCTGCGCGCCGGACGAGTACGACCAGCTCCGAGGTCGTCGGAACGGACCGACGCGCCGGACCGCCGGAACGGGGCGGACGAGCGGGCCGGGCGGCCGGTCGCCCGCCCGACGCCTTCCGGTCGAACAGGGTCGGCCGCGACTGCTTCGACGTAGAACCAATTCCAGATTCTTGCAGGTCAGGGGCTCGTTCGAGCTTGTACCACTGCCGCGCTCCGGCGGGGCGGACGGCGCTCGACGGCGGGTGCGCGCCCCCTCCCAGCTGCCCGAACGAGTGGTCGGTCGGGGCCGGGCGGGGGCGTGCGGCCGGAAACCGGCGGGCGATGTGCGATCACCCTCCGCATCGACAAGACTCCGGCGCGCAGTCAGGTAGCACCCGTCTCGAAAGGACACCCCCGTGCGCTACGTCCTCCGCAACACCGCCTTCACCACCGCTCTCGCCACCGGCCTCGCCCTCGTCGGCGTCGCGGCGAACCCCGACCTCGCCCAGGCCGAGCCCGCAGGCCTCTACCCGCCGTCGGCACTCGTGCTCGCGATCGGCAGGGGCGAGTCCGCGGCGACGGCAACGGTCGACAGGGCGGTGACGCTGAGCTGCGCCCCGACGGCGAGCGGCACCCACCCCTCGCCCGCGTCGGCCTGCGCGGAACTGAGCGCGGTCGAAGGAGACTTCGCCCAACTGACCATGATGGGCAACAGCAGCCCCTGTACCCACGTCTGGGACCCGGTCACGGTCACCGGCGACGGCATCTGGGAGGGCAAGCGGGTCAGCTGGTCCGCCACGTACGGCAACGCGTGCGAGATGAACGTCGGCATGGCCAGGAACTCGGTCTTCACCTTCTGAGCCGGCCGCCCTGTGCCCTCCCCGCCGCCCCTCGAGGCCCGTGTCACGACCGGGCCGGAAGCCGGGGGCTGCGGGACCATGGGCCCATGGCGTTGTTCGGGCGTGAGGTCGCGATCATCGAGGCGCCGTCCGTGCTCGGGCTGCGGCCGTCCGGGGTGCAGGATCTGCCGGCGGCGCTGTTCCACGGTGCGGCGCGGGCGGGGCGGGTCGAAGCCCCGGCGTACGACCCGAGGCGGGACGCCGAGACCGGTGTCCTCAACCCGGTCGGCATCGCGCGGTACTCCGTGCGACTGGCCGACGCGGTCGGCAGCGCTCTCGACGCCGGGCGCTTCCCCCTCGTCCTCGGCGGCGACTGCAGCATCCTGCTCGGCAATCTCCTCGCCCTGCGCCGCCGCGGGCGCCACGGCCTGCTGTTCCTCGACGGCCACACCGACTTCTACCAGCCGGCGGCGGAACCGACCGGGGAGGTGGCGTCGATGGAACTCGCCCTCGCCACCGGCCGTGGCCCGCGGCTGCTCACCGACCTCGAAGGCCGTGGGCCGCTGCTCCGGGACGAGGACGTCGTCGTTTTCGGCTTCCGCGACGCCGCCGAGTCCTCCGCGGCCGGGATGCAGCCGCTCCCGCCCCAGCTGCACGCCGTCGACCTCGACGGCGTGCGCGCGGTCGGCGCCGCCGAGGCCGCACGCCGGGCGGTCGACAGGCTCACGGACGGCGAACGCGCGGGGTACTGGGTCCACCTCGACGTCGACGTCCTGGACGACGCGATCATGCCCGCCGTCGACTACCGCATCCCCGGCGGTCTCAGCTGGTCGGAGCTGGAGGACGTCCTGACGACCGCCCTGGACCACGAGCGCGCCGTCGGACTCGACGTCACGATCTTCAACCCCCGTCTCGACCCCGACGGAACGATCGCGGCGCGCCTGACCGAGTGCCTGCGCCGTGGGCTCACCCAGGGGAAACGATCCGGTGGCCCCCCTGGCGCCCGTGGCTCCGAATGAGTGGACTCGTCGGAACGCGTACCGGACCGGGGCCTCCGTCCAGGGGGCGGATGGTGACGTTGCCCTCTCAGCCCCGATCCGGAAGAGGCGCCCCGAGATGCGACGTAACCCCGCCCGACGTCTGTTCGCCGCAGCGCTGCTCGTGGCGTCCGTGCTGGCGCCGACGGTGGCGACCCCCGCCACCGCCGACCACGCTCCCGCCTCCGGCCGGTACGACAAGGACGAGTGTCCGCCCGACGGATTCGGGCCCGAGCTGACCGCTCGGCTGGACAAGGCCATCGAGGACGCCCGCGTGCAGGCCGGTATCCCCGGACTCGTCGTCGGCCTGTGGATGCCGGGCAAGGGGAGCTACGTCCGCGCGACCGGTGTCGCCGACAAGGTCACCGGCAAGCCGATGACCAAGGACGTCTTCGTGCGGATCGGCAGCGAGACCAAGACCTTCACGGTCACCGCGCTCCTGAAGCTCGTCGACGACGGCAAGGTCCGGCTGGACGACCCGATCTCCGACTACGTCGACGGCGTGCCGAACGGCTCCGCCATCACGCTCCGGCATCTCGCCGAGATGCGCAGCGGCCTCTTCCCGTACACCGACGACGCGGACTTCCAGCACGACCTGCTGAGCGACCCGAGCCGCACGTTCACCCCGCAGGAGGTGCTCGCGTACGGCTACAAGCACGACAACACCTTCGATCCGGGGCAGCAGTTCCAGTACTCCAACACCAACTTCATCCTGCTCGGCCTCGTGGTCGAGAAGGTCAGCGGCCGGCGCTTCGTCGACTTCCTCGACAAGCGGGTGCTCCGGCCGGCCCATCTGCGTCACACGCTGCTCCCGGAGGGCACGGAGTTCCCCGAGCCGCACCCGCGCGGGTACACGAACCAGACGCTGAGCGGCGAGGTCGCCGACTCCACCGACTGGAACCCCAGTTGGGGCTGGTCGGCCGGGGCGATGATCTCGAACCTGGACGACCTGCGCCGCTGGGCGAAGATCGTCGCCACCGGCACGCTGCTCAGCCCCGAGACCCAGGCCGAGCGCCTCACGATGCTGCCGACCGGCTTCCCCGGCACGAGCTACGGCCTCGGCATCTTCGACAGCGGCGGCTGGATCGGGCACAACGGCTCCATCCCCGGGTACGAGACGGTGACCGTCTACCTGCCCTCGCAGAAGGCGACCTTGGTGCTCATGCTCAACACGGACATCACGTCCCAGGGCCAGGAGCCGAGCACCCCGGTCGCCCGGGCGATCACCCAGATCGTGACGCCGAACAACGTGTACGACCGACCGATCCCGCCGCGCTAGCGGGCCCTGATCGACGCGTCGGCCTCGGCCGCTGCTACGAGGTCAGGACGCCGTTCAGGAAGGGCTCGATCGCCGTGCGCCAGGCTTCCGGCTGGTCGTAGTGGAGGAGGTGGCCGGCGTCGGGGATCTCGGCGTACGCACCGCGGGGCAGGACGCGGACCATCTCCTGGGCCTCGGCGCGGCCCAGCTCGCCGTCCAGGCCGCGGACGACCAGGGTCGGGCAGCGGACCTGGGCGAGCGAGTCCCAATGGGCGTCATGGACCCAGGTCTCGCGGGAGATCAGCATCTGGGCGGGGTCGAAGACCGGGTACCAGCCGTCTGGGCGCGGGGCCATCACCTCCGCGAAGAAGTCGCCTCGCGTGGGCTGGGGCCGCTCGACCCAGGGGTCCTCCTCGCCGAACCACTTCCGTACGTCGTCGAGCGAGGCGAAGGGGACGGGCCAGCGGCGGAACCAGTCCTGCCACTCCCGCTGCGAGGCCGCCCCGAGGGCCGAGGCCCGCATGTCGCAGATGACCAGGGCGCGGACGAGGTCGGGGCGCTCGGCGGCGAGCTGCCAGGCGGTGAGGGCGCCCATCGAGTGGCCGATGAGGGTGACCGGCCCGAGCCCGAGCTGCTCGACGGCGGCGGCCGCGTCGGCGACGTACGCCTCACGCGTGAAGGGGCCCGCGGCGGGCTTGTCGCTGAGGCCGTGACCACGCTGGTCGAGTGCGACGGCCCGGTGGCGGCCGGAGAGCCAGCGGGCGGTGGGCGCCCAGTGGGAGGCACGCCCCATGAGACCGTGCAGGAGTAAGACGCCGGACCCGGCCGTCTCCGCCCGCTCTTCCGTGAACTCCCAGGCAGCCAGGCGTACGCCGCCGGCCCCGGTGACGTCGAGACGTCGCACCATGTTCCCTGGCACCCCCTCTTTCCCATCGAGCGTGTCGAGCACCGCCAGACTATCGAACCCATATTCGAAAATGCGGTTCTGCCACGTAACACCCCTCGTTCGAGTGACGGCGCTCAAGGATTGACGCGCGTCGCCGAGGGGAGATCTTCAGCGGGAGGCGGACCGCTCGGGGAAAACGGTCCGAGGGGAATGACCCTGGGAGCTCGGGGCTCCGGGTCAGCACAGGGGAGGACAGGCCCCGGCGCCCATGGGCGCCGGGGCCCTCTGCCTCTTCACACACCGCCCCGGACGCCTTCGTCATCGCACATCCCTCCCCGGCCGTACGGCTTCCCCCAGCGTGGCACGCCGAGGGTGCGGGCGTGGTGATTCCGCCGTAAAACGGGCCCGGAGGAGACCGCCGGGGGTCCAGGGGGGCTCGGAGACTCCGGGGGACCCGGGGTTCTACCTCAGCGCTTCGCCACGAAGACGTGCGCGGCCACATCGGCCTCCAGCTCGGCCGCCTCGCCGCTGCTGCCGACCAGGACACCGCCCGCCGACTCCGTCACGCTCACCACGGAGCCGGGCTGCACGCCCGCCCGCCGCAGCGTGTACATCAGCTGGGCGTCCGTCTGGATCGGCTCGCCGATCCGGCGGACGATCACCGTCTTGCCGTCGGGGCCCGCGTCCAGATCGGCCAGCGACACCATGGAGTCGTCCAGGAAGGACTCCGCCTCGGCCTTCTCGCCCAGCTCCTCCAGACCCGGGATCGGGTTGCCGTAGGGCGACTCCGTCGGGTGCCGCAGCAGCTCCAGAACGCGCCGCTCCACGGCCTCGCTCATCACGTGCTCCCAGCGGCAGGCCTCGGCGTGCACCTGCTCCCACTCCAGGCCGATCACGTCGACGAGGAGACACTCGGCCAGCCGGTGCTTGCGCATCACGCGCGTCGCGAGCCGCCGGCCCTCGTCCGTCAGCTCCAGATGCCTGTCGCCGGCGACGGTCACCAGACCGTCGCGCTCCATACGGGCCACCGTCTGGCTCACCGTGGGGCCGCTCTGGTCGAGCCGCTCCGCGATCCGGGCGCGCATAGGGACCACACCTTCCTCCTCCAGCTCGAGGATGGTGCGGAGATACATCTCCGTTGTGTCGATCAGTCCGGACATACGTGCCCCTCGATGAGTCGTGCGCTGGCCCTGCACCAATTCTGACGCATCCCACCGACAACCGTGCCGTGCCGGGGAAAGGCGGTATTGACAGAGCAATGGTCCAGACCGCACGGTGATCCGCGACACGACGACAAGGAGCTTCGGGAATGGGCGACAGCGCGCGCGAGTCCAAGCTGGCCGGACAGTTCTTCGACGCCGCGATCGGCCTGCTGCAGCAGGTCCGCGACGAGGACGCCGAGGAGATCGCCGCGGCCGGAACCGCGATCGCCGAGGCCGTCGCCGCCGGCGGCCGCCTCTTCGCCTTCGGCGCCGGGCACTCCTCCCTCGCCGCCCAGGACGTGGTCTACCGGGCGGGCGGCCTCGCCCTGATGAACCTGCTCGCCGTCCCCGGCGTCGTCGGCGTCGACGTCATGCCGGCCACGCTCGGCTCGGCCCTGGAGCGCGTGGACGGCCTCGCCGGTGCGGTGCTCGACTCCTCGCCCGCCAAGGCCGGCGACGTACTGATCATCATCTCGCTCTCCGGCCGCAACGCCCTCCCCGTCGAGATGGCGATGAACGCCCGCGCCCTGGGCCTGACGGTGATCGGCGTCACGTCGGTGGCGTACGCGACGGAGACGAAGTCCCGGCACGTCTCGGGGACGTACCTGAAGGACCACTGCGACATCGTCCTCGACTCCCGCATCGCCGTCGGCGACGCCGAACTCACCCACGAGGGCATCGAGGCCCCCTTCGCCCCCGCCTCGACGGTCGTCACGAGCGCCCTGATGCAGGCCACGATGGCCGCGGCGGCCGAGGAGATGGTCCGCCTGGGCATCGAGCCGCCGCTGCTGCGCTCGGGGAACGTCGACGGCGGGCACGAGTGGAACGGCCGCGTGATGGAGGAGTACAAGGACCGGATCTTCTTCCGGCACTGAGCCGAGCCGTCCCTCTCGACATGTAGGTCCGGCCCTCGACGGGGCCGCCCCCACCACGGCACCAGCATGCCGAAGGCAGGGAGGGGTTCGTCGACCAGGCCAGGCTGAGCGCGCTGGAGGATGACATCGAGATCGGGCGCCGGCTCCGCGGCGACGGCTGACCGGCCTTGTCGGGGGGCGTTCGCTACGGCGTGGGTGGCGCGTCCGCCGGATCCGCCAGGTGCGCCACCCCCGCCAGATCCAGCGACGCCGCCACCCGTACCGCCACCGCCTCCGCGTACACCGCGTCCGGGCGCTCGAAGGCCGTACGGGAGGCTGCGCGCAGGAAGGTCACGGCGCCCACTGTCCGGCCGCGGCTGCGCAGCGGGAGGCAGAGCGCGTGGACGGCGTCGCGCGGCCAGTGGCGTTCCGTCGCCCAGTCCTCGGCGGCCTGCGGGCCCGCCGCGGCGGCGGACGCGCGCACCGGACCCGTACGGGAGACCGCCTGGAGGACCGGGTGGCCGGAGGAGTAGCGCAGCGGGATGCCGCCGCCCGCGACCGGGACGACCGGGCCTGGCTCGCCCCCCGGCGTGGCCGCCACCCGGACCAGCCGCTGCTCCCCCGCCGCCACGTCGACGAGCGCGTGATCGGCGAACCCGGCCAGCGCGAAGTCCAGCATGACCGTCGCCGCCTCCCGCGGGTCCTCGCACTCGGCCGCCGCCGCGCCCGCCCGGTGCAACTGGCTGTACCGGAACCGCAGTCGGTCCGCCTCCTGCTCCGCGAGCCGCTCCTCGGTGACGTCCTGGAACAGCCACCCCACGCCCAGCGGCACGGGCTCCTCCGCGAGCGGTGACGACAGCCGTACGAACCCGCTGCGCCAGCACCGCCGCCGCTCGCCCTCCGCGGTCCGCAGCGTCACCCACACCTCGGCCAGCGCCCGTGGCGCGCCCTCCGCCAGCACATGCTGGAGCGCGCCCTCCAGCTCCTCGACCCCCTGCACGACCAGCTCGCCGAGCGGCCGGCCGAGCAAGGTGGTGCGGCCGGCTCCCATCGCCCTGGCGGCGTGCCCGTTGACGACGGCCGGCCGCAGGTCGACGTCGACGAGGACGACACCCCAGGAGGCGTCCTCGAAGAGGGCTTCACTGAGCGCGATCGAACGCTCCAGATCGATCTGCGCGTGCACCTCGCTGAACGCGCAGTACACCCCGGCCGGCTTCCCGTCCGCGCCCCGTACCCCGGCCGACTGTGTCCGTACGAGGACCCGCCCGCCGTCCTTCCGTACCAACGCGAACTCGTGCACCAGCCGCCCGGGTGCCTCCATCGCCCCCATCAGCCGCGCCAGCGCCTCGCCCGCGTCGGCCCGCCGCGCGGCCCACCCGTCGAACCCCCGCCGCCCGACGGCCTCCCCGGCGGACCACCCGAGAATCCGCTCGGCCTCCTTGTTCCAATGCGTGACGGTCCCGTCGGCATCGAATGCACAGAGCGCCGCGTCCATCCCGTCGAGCAGCGCGGCAAGCAGATCGGCCCCCGGCACCGACGCCGTTCCACTCCTGGCAGCACTCATCCCGGAACCCCCTGCAGGACGGTGTACGCGCGTGCATCCGCACGCCCCCGATCATTCAACTGGAACGTGATGCAGGACACACCCGGTTCAGTGAAATCGTTGCGTCCCGGAAACGAACACGAGGCGCACGGGGAGCGTAGGGGGCACACATGGCGATCGACTGGGCGGCGGAGTACCACCGCATCACGCGGGGGAAGCGTTTCGGCGAGCCCCATCTTCAACGATCGAAGGACGATGTCGCCCACCCGCCGCTGTCCGCCGCGGAGGTCCACGAGGCGGAGGAACAGCTGGGGATCACCTTCCCCGCGGAGTACCGCGACCATCTGATCCGGGTCAGCGCCGGCGGCAGGAGGATCCGGCGGCTGTACCGCGGGAGGACGGGCTGGGGCTGGGAGGGAGATCACGACACCAACTACGGGCTGCTCACCACGCCCTTCCCCGACCCCGACTCCTACCGCCGCTACGTGGACGAGCTGGACGACCGTGAGCCGCAGGAGTCCGATTACCCGGACGACGGCGCCTACCGGACGGCCTGGGCGAGCTGGGACGACGAGTACGGGGTGCTGCAGGAGCGGAAGACGGCCGGTGCCGTATACATCCAGGAGGGGGGCTGCGGCTTCAACACGCTGCTCGTCGTCACCGGCCCGCACCGGGGGACCATGTGGTACGACGAGCGGGCCACCTCGGACCTGATTCGGCCGCTGCGGCTGGCCGGGCAGCCCATGTCGTTCGCGGACTGGCTCCCCCGGCAATAAAACGCTTGAGCATGCACGGAAGGGCTCCTAAGGTGTGGAGCACACGCTGAAAGGAGGTGATCCGAAAAAATGGTTTCTTTTCGGACTCGTGAGGTGACTGCGGGCTAACGGCCTGCCGTCGCACTCTGTGCACCTCGGCAGGCCACCTGCCGAAACCCAAGCAGTCACCCGACCCGTGGGCCGCCGGTATGTCCGGCCGGCTCTCGTCCGAACTCGAGCGGACGGGACCAAGGCCCACGGGTCGTCTGCGTTTTCGGTGTGACGCGGGACACAGGGAACGTCCGCCCTCCCCGGCCCCTCCTCTGGGTGTCGGATGTCGTGACGGAGGGGGACAGTCATGGGTGTCGGTGCCGCCCGCGTGGGTGCCGTGCTGCTCGCCGTGCTCGCGTTGGCGCATGTGTACTGGGCCGCCGGGGCGACCTGGCCCGCCGGGGACGAGCGGGGGCTTTCACTGGCCGTGCTCGGGAGTGTCGTGCCCTTCGGGCCGGCCGTCACGCTGCCGCTCGCCGTGCTCGAGGGAGGCACGAGCCTCGGGGTGTACGCGTATGTGCGCGACCCCCGGAGGCGAATCGCGCGCCTGGTCACGGTCGCCTTCACCGCCGGGCTCCTGGTGCGCGGGGTCGTCGGGGTCGTGTGGGCGGTCTTCGGCAAGGACGGGTCCGGGGCGGTGTTCCCCTGGCTGAACGCGCTGGTCTACACGCCCCTGTGCCTGGGGCTCGGTCGGGCGGTGCTCCGTGATCTCCGGCGCTGAGCGGGAGCGGGAGCGCGTGGTGGCGCTCGTGCGTGCCGCCCGGCGCGGGGACACGCTCGCGCTGCACGACCTCCTCGAGCACCTCACCCCGTACATCGCCCGCATCTGCCGGCCGATCGCGCTCGACGACGGGCCGGACGCCACGCAGGAGGCGCTCCTCGTCGTCTTCCGCTCGCTGCGAAGCCTCCGTGAGCCGGAGGCGCTGTACGGATGGGTGCGGACGATCGCGGTGCGTGAGGCGGTACGGGTGGCCGGGCGGGCGGCCCGGGACCGGCCGGCCGAGCTGGCCGACGTACCCGAGCGAGGGGATCCGCAACTGGCCGCCGATGTCGGCGACGTGCTCTCCCGGCTGTCCCCGCAGCACCGCGCCGTCCTCGTGCTGCGCGATGTCGAAGGGCTCGACGAGGAGTCCACGGCGGCCGTTCTCGGCGTTCCGGCCGGCACCGCGAAGTCCCGGCTGCACCGGGCACGGCAGAGTTTCCGAAGGGCGTGGAACGGATGACACAGACCACCGTGGGACGGCTGCGCGTCATGGGCGCCGGGGTCCGGGGGGCGCACGTCGTCGAGCGGGTGCTGCCCGCGGCGTTCGGCGAGGTGTGGGGCGTGATGGGGGATCTCGAAGGGGGCTTCGGGGACTTCCAGCCCGACATGCGGTCCGTGCGCGTCCTCCGTGTCGACGGCGACCGCGTCGAGGCCCTGGCACGCAGCCGGTACGGTCTGCGCGCCCATTTCCACGGGGTGCTGCGGCCCGGGTGGTGCTGGCTGCAGAGCCGGTTCCTGATCGTCGGGATGGCGGCCGTGACGGAAGGCGAAGGAACCAGGGTCGCGCTCACCGGGGGCGTACGCGTGCCCGGGCACCTCGCCCTCGTGCCGTTCGGGACGCGCCGGGAGCTGGAGAAGGCCCTGACGCGCCTCGGCGAGCTCGTGGCCTAGGGCGTCCTGCGGATCACGCGCTCGCGTCGGCGGTGCGTTCACCCTCAGTTCATTGCAACGAGCAGACTGCTGACGTTGCATTGATTCCCAGAGTGGTTGCAACGATTTCTCGCTGCTCACCTGCATAGATGTCGATTCCGCGCAATGAGCGCGTTGCGAGACTCCTAAATGCAACGTAGCTTTTCCTTCATCGGAAACAGCGAGTCAACAGGAGCACATCATGCAGAAGTTCGACACCCCCGCCCCGGTCTCCGCCGTCCTG
>NZ_JBEYYW010000047.1:0-46263 GCF_040645695.1 Streptomyces sp. NPDC046712
CGGTGGGCGCAGGCACGAGGGGCGGAGGCGCCCGCAAGGGCGCCGTCCGTTGTGCCCACCCGTTCCGCCCCAGCGGAACGAATGCCCACAACGGGCCCGGGGGGAGCGGGCTGAGCGGGTGTCAGCGGCCCGCCGTCGTCTTCGGGGCCTCCGGCTCCCGTACCGGCGCCTCGCCGAAGCGGGCCAGGACCAGCGCCCCCGCCACCGCGATCGTGAAGCCGAGGATCGCCAGCCACGCCAGGCCCTCGCGTGTGGTGTCGCCGAGCCAGACCACGCCGACGAGCGCCGGGCCGATCGTTTCGCCAAGGACCGCGCCCGCCGTCGCCGTCGTCACCGAACCCCGCTGGAGCGCCGAGGCCAGCAGCAGGAATGCCGCCCCACCGCCCACGAGCAGCGCGTACCAGGCGGGATTGGTCAGGTCGGGGCCGTCGATCAGACGGACCGCCACCTCCACCACCCCGAAGCCGAACCCGGCCCCGAGCCCCAGCGCCAGTGCCCGTGGCCGGTCCGGCAGCCGTCCCGCCACGACACCGATCCCGAGGACCCCGAAGGCGGTCGCGAGCATGGCCCACTGCAGTTCCGGCGATCCGGTTCCCTCCCCCTCCGTCCCCGAGGCGAAGGCCAGCATCGCCAGCCCGCCGCAGACCACGGCCACCGCCGCCCATTCCGTCCGGCTGAGCTGGACCTTCAGCATCCGCGAGGCGACGACGGCGGTGACCGCCAGACTGGCCGCGAGCGCCGCGCCGACCGTGTAGATCGGCAGGGTGAGCAGGGCGACGATCTGCAGCCCGAAACCGATCCCGTCCAGCGAGAGTCCCGCCAGGTACCGCCACTGCCGCACCGCGCGCCAGAACAGCGCGACATCGACCCCGCCACCCGTCCCGGGCTTCGCCGCCCGCACACCCAGCGCCTGCAACACCGACGCCGTACCGAAGCAGATCGAGGAACCCAGCGCACAAATCAACCCGAAGAGCACAAAGGGACTCTAGTGCGAGGGCGCTCGGACACCGGCCTAAACTGTGCGGTCGCGACCAGGCGATGAGAGGGAATGACATGCGCAGGCTGAGGTCGAGCACGGTCGTGCTCGGCGGTATGGGGGTGCTGGCGGCGACGATCACGTCCTGCGGCTCCGAGCCGGACCGGCGGTGTGTCGACCCGCTGACCCGCGAGAAACTGCCGAGCTACGAGTGCGAGAGCGGCAGCGGCAGCTCGACCCGCGGGTCGTACTACTACGGCGGCAGCGTCAGCGACAACAGGGTCAGCGGCGGCAGCTTCGACAAGACGGCCGTCGACACCGGCGGCTTCGGCTGCTCCGGTTCCGGCGGCGGCTGAGCGGACGGACCGTACGACATGCAGCGGCACACGATCGACCCCCGGCCCGGCTGGCAGCAGACGGTGGAGGAGCAGGGGCTCGTCTACCCCCTCACCCGCTATCCCGACGGCTCTCTGCGCCCGTACTGGGACGAGAGCGCGTACTACTCCTTCACCCTGCCCGAGGTCGAGGCCCTGGAGGAGGTCGTCGAGGAGCTGCACGCCATGTGTCTGGCGGCGGCCGCGCACATCGTCGAGCAGGACCGTTTCGCCGATCTCGGCCTCACCGACCCCCGGCTCGCCTCCCTCGTCGCCGAGTCCTGGCGCCGCCGCGCCGAACTTCCCTCCCTCTACGGCCGCTTCGACCTCCGCTACGACGGCACGGGCCCGGCCAAGATGCTGGAGTACAACGCCGACACCCCCACCTCCCTGGTCGAGGCCGCCAGCCCGCAGTGGTTCTGGATGGAGGAGCGCTTCCCCGGCGCCGACCAGTGGAACTCGCTCCACGAGCGGCTCGTCGACGCCTGGAAGCGGCAGGCCGCGCTGCTGCCGCCCGGTCCCGTGCACTTCGTCCACTCCGACGGGGACGAGCTCGGCGAGGACCTGATGACGGTGGCGTATCTGCGCGAGACGGCCCAGCAGGCCGGGCTCGACACGGAGGCGCTGTCGGTCGAACAGATCGGCTGGGACCGTCTGTCGGGGCGGTTCGTTGACGACCGGCTCCGGTTCATCCGCAGCTGCTTCAAGCTCTACCCGTGGGAGTGGCTGGCCACCGACCGCTTCGGCCCGTACGTCCTGGACACCCTCGACAACGGCGGCGGTACGGGCACGACCTGCTGGATCGAGCCGGCCTGGAAGATGCTGCTCTCCAACAAGGCGCTGCTCGCGATCCTCTGGGAGCTCTACCCGGGCCACCCGAACCTGCTGCCGGCGTACCTCGACGGCCCGCGCGAGCTGGCCGAGAGCGGCGGCTACGTCGCCAAGCCGCTCCTCGGCCGCGAGGGCGCGGGCGTCACCGTCCACGAGCCGGGTGCGGCTCCCGCGGTCCGCGACGAGCCCTGCTGCTACCAGGAGCTTGCCCCGCTGCCCGACTTCGAGGGCAACCGGGTCGTGCTCGGCGCGTGGGTCGTCGAGAACGAGGCGGCAGGGCTCGGGATCCGCGAGTCGGCGGGCCTGATCACGGACGAGTACGCCCGCTTCCTGCCGCACGTCATTCTCTGACCGTTACTCAGGGACGTACTCCCTGAGGGGGGCCGGCCTCAGACCGGCGGCCTCGGCTGCGGCGAGGGCGCGGGTGAGGTCCTGCTCCAGGGTCTCGTTGAAGTGCAGCAGGATGATGTCGCCGGCCTCGAGCCGCGGGGTCGGCGGGGTCCACTGCCCCCAGGTGGTGAGGTCGTACGTCCAGGTCACCAGGGCCTTCGCGCCGCAGGCGCGGGCGGTGGTCCGGGTCGTCCCGTCGTACGTCCCGTAGGGCGGGCGCAGCAGGCGCGGACCGTCACCGAACTGGGCGAGGTGCTGCTCGCGCGCCCCGCAGACCTCCGCCTTCTGGCCGGCCGCGTCGAGGGTGGTCAGGTCGGGGTGGTTGACAGTGTGGTTCTCGACGCGGGAGCGGCCCTGGTCGAGCAGGGTGTGGAAGTAGCCGGAGTCGTACGAGTAGGCGCCCGGGAGCAGGAAGAGCGAGGCGGGCACCCGCCGGTCGAGCAGGATCTTCGCGGCGGCGGGGTCGTGGTACCAGCCGTCGTCGATGGTGATGAACACGACCGGGTCGTCGGTCTTGATGTGGCTGACGACGGGGACGGGCTCGGGCCAGGCCGCCTCGGGGGCGGCGTGCGCGGGTCCACCGAACGCGCCGAGCAGCGCGAGCGGGACGAGGGCGGCGAGTGCGCCACGCAGGGCGCGGCGCAGACGGGGTCTCGGCATGGCCGCATCATTGGCCTAGACCAACTGCCGTGTCAATGCCCCGAGTTGCCGCCACCGCCGCCCTCTCGAGCGGACCCGCTCAGTCCGAGAGCACCGCCCGCAGCTGCTCCAGGCCCCAGTCCAGATCCTCCTTGCCGATCACCAGCGGCGGCGCGATCCGGATCGTCGAACCGTGCGTGTCCTTCACCAGCACACCCCGCTCCATCAGCTTCTCCGAGATCTCCCGGCCCGTGCCCCGGGACGGCACGATGTCCACCCCGGCCCACAGCCCGCGCCCACGCACCGCCTCGACGGCCCCCGCGCCCACCAGCAGCCGCAGCTCGGCATGGAGATGCTCGCCCAGCTCGGTGGCCCGCTGCTGGTACTCCCCGGTCCGCAGCATCGCGATCACCTCGAGCGCCACCGCACACGCCAGCGGATTCCCGCCGAACGTCGACCCGTGCTCACCCGGCCGGAACACACCGAGCACATCGCGGTCCGCGACCACCGCCGAGACCGGGACGACACCGCCGCCCAGCGCCTTGCCCAGGATGTACATGTCCGGCACCACGCCCTCGTGCTCGCAGGCGAACGTCCGCCCGGTCCGGCCGAGGCCCGACTGGATCTCGTCCGCCATGAACAGCACGTTCCGCTCCCGGGTCAACTCCCGCACCCCGCGCAGATATCCGGCGGGCGGCACCAGGACCCCCGCCTCACCCTGGATCGGCTCAAGGAGCACCGCCACGGTGTGCGCGGTAACCGCGCGCTCCATCGCCGTCAGATCCCCGTACGGGACGATCTCGAACCCCGGCGTGTACGGGCCGTAGTGGTCGCGCGCCTCGTGGTCCGTGGAGAAGCTGACGATCGTCGTCGTCCGGCCGTGGAAGTTGTTCGCCGCGACCACGATCTTCGCGTGGCCGTCCGGCACGCCCTTGACCTCGTACCCCCACTTCCGCGCGGTCTTCACGGCCGTCTCGACCGCCTCCGCGCCCGTGTTCATCGGCAGGACCATCTCCTTGCCGCACAGCTCCGCGAGCTGCGTACAGAACTCCGCGAACCGGTCGTGGTGGAACGCTCTCGACGTGAGCGTCACCCGCTCCAGCTGCGCCCGCGCGGCATCGATCAGCCGCCGGTTGCCGTGCCCGAAGTTGAGCGCCGAGTACCCGGCGAGCATGTCGAGGTAGCGGCGGCCCTCGACATCGGTCATCCATGCCCCGTCCGCCGAGGCGACGACGACGGGCAGGGGGTGGTAGTTGTGAGCGCTGTGCGCCTCCGCGGAAGCGATCGCGTCTTGCGTCCTCGACACGGGATCTCCGTTCGTCCTGCGGCCAGGGGCGGGTGTGGCCCCTTTTTCTATCGTCGCTCGGATGCCGGATGAAGAAACCTGGGTGACGGCGCGCCCGCTAGGCTTGAAACACGCGCGGCGACTGGCGTACGGGGAAGCGACCCCGGGGGAGCCGCGCGCGGCAGACCACACGAGGTGCCGCCCGCCTGGGCACCACCGGACCCCGTCCCGAGTGGTGCCGCGAACCTCGCAGTACCCCGGGAACCGACGACATGCCCGGAGGAACGCCATGAACGACACCCCGCACGCTGCCGATCTTCCCTCCCACCACCCGGCCCTTGCCGCCACCGACCCCGAACTCGCCGCGCTCGTCGGTGCCGAGGAGCGGCTGCAGGCCGAGACCCTGCGGCTGATCCCCAGCGAGAACTACGTCTCCCAGGCCGTGCTCGAAGCCTCCAGTACCGTCCTGCAGAACAAGTACAGCGAGGGCTACCCCGGCCGCCGCTACTACGAGGGCCAGCAGAACATCGACCAGGTCGAGACCCTCGCCATCGAGCGGGCCAAGGCCCTCTTCGGCGTCGACCACGCCAATGTGCAGCCCTACTCCGGCTCCCCGGCCAATCTCGCTATCTACCTCGCCTTCGCGGAGCCCGGCGACACCGTGATGGGCATGGCGCTGCCGATGGGCGGGCACCTCACCCACGGCTGGGGCGTCTCCGCGACCGGCAAGTGGTTCCGCGGCGTGCAGTACGGCGTACGCCAGGACAACGGGCTCATCGACTTCGACCAGGTCCGCGACCTCGCGCTCAAGGAGCGGCCCAAGGTGATCTTCTGCGGCGGCACCGCCCTGCCCCGCACGATCGACTTCGCCGCCTTCGGCGAGATCGCCCGCGAGTCCGGGGCCGTGCTCGTCGCCGACGTCGCCCACATCGCCGGCCTGATCGCGGGCGGCGCCCACCCCTCCCCGGTCCCGCACGTCGACGTCATCTCGACCACCACCCACAAGACCCTGCGCGGCCCGCGCGGCGCCATGCTGATGTCCCGCGAGGAGCACGCCAAGGCCCTCGACAAGGCCGTCTTCCCCGGCCTCCAGGGCGGCCCGCACAACCAGACCACCGCCGCCATCGCCGTCGCCCTGCGCGAGGCTGCCCAGCCCTCCTTCCGTGACTACGCCCACGCGGTCGTCGCCAACGCCAAGGCCCTCGCCGAGGCACTGCTCGCCCGTGGCTTCGACCTGGTCTCCGGCGGCACCGACAACCACCTGATCCTGATGGACCTCACCCCCAAGGAGGTCCCGGGCAAGGTCGCCGCCAAGGCCCTCGACCGAGCCGGGATCGTCGTCAACTACAACACCGTCCCCTACGACCCCCGGAAGCCCTTCGACCCCTCCGGCGTCCGCATCGGCACCCCCTCCCTCACCTCCCGCGGTCTCGGCACGGAGCACATGGCACAGGTCGCCGACTGGATCGACCGTGGCGTCGCGGCGGCGGGCTCGGGCGACGAGGACGCGCTCCGGACGATCCGCGCCGAGGTCGCGGACCTGATGGCGGCCTTCCCGGCACCGGGACTCCCGGTCTGATCCGGCCGACGGGCGCTCAGCCCGCCGACCCGGCTATCCGGCGGGCCTCCGTCAGGGACGGCTCGCCCTCCAGCCGCAGGGTCAGGGCTCCCGCGTTCCTCGTCCAGAGGAGCGTGGGGCCCGCCGTGCGTATGGAGTGGGTCCACTCCTCCCCGCTCGCGTCCGTCATCGGGAAGCGCAGCAGATGCGGCTCGGCGAACCAGTAGCCCTGGTCCCCGTCCGGCATGTCGACCCACTCGGGATGCGTCTGGACCTGCTTGCCGAAGCCCATGTCGAGCCGCGCCGGGAACTCGTCCAGCCGGACCGTCCGACCACCGTCCCCGCGCCAGCACAGGCTGACCACCGCCCGCCCCCGCTCGGCCGAGCCGGTCACCGAGACCGCGTCCGGCGTGCGGAGCGCGCTCGGTGTCAGCGGCGTGAAGCCGGCCCTCCGAGCTGCCTCCTCCAGCGGCACCGGGTCGGGGCACCCCGGCACCGCCGCGCCCGGAGCGGGGTGCGCCCCGGGGTCGTACCGCACCTCCACCCCACCGAAGCCGAACCAGTCCGCCACCGTCGCCCGGACCGGCGGCGTCAGCACCAGGACCACCAGGACCCCGGAGAGCGCCGCGATCAGCGCCTTCCACCGCCCGCGCAGCCACGCGAACGGCAGCCACGCCCGTCGCGCCCACGCGAACCGCCGCCGCGGGACCGGCGTCGGCACCTGCTCCGTCAGAAGCTGAGCGAGCACCCGCTCGGCCATGGTCTCCCCGTCCACGTCCGGCACCCTCAGATGCCGTCCGAGGTCCCGCAGCTCATCCGAGAGCCCGTCGTCCGTCATGCTCGTCACCTCCCTCCAATGCCAGCCCGAGCTTCTTCAGCGCCCTGCTCAGCCGGGACTTCACCGTCCCTCGCGGCCAGCCGAGCGCCTCGGCCGTCTCCGTCTCGTCCAGCTCCAGCAGATACCGGTGGATCACCACCTGCCGGTGGTCCTCGCTCAACCCGTCCAGCGCCGCGAGCAGCCGTCGCCGCCGCTCGTCCTCCTCCACCGCCACCGCCGGGTCGGCCCCGTCCGGTATCAGCGGCTCGCCCGCCAGCAGCTCCGCCTCCCGCCCCGCGACGGCCCGCTGCCGCCCCGCCGAGCGCACTGTGTTCCTCGTCTCATTGACCACGATCCGCAGCAGCCACGGCCGGAACGCGGCCCCCTCCTTGAACCGCCCCAGCGACCGGTACGCCTTGAAGAAGGCCTGCTGCACCACGTCCTCGGCCTCCGCGCCGGCCCCGCACGCCACCGCCGCCCGCAGCGCGACCGCCGTGTGCGCGCGGACCAGCGCCGCGTACGCCTCCGCCTCCCCGGCGCGTACCCGTGCGATCACCGCGGCCTCATCGATCGCGATCAGGCCCCCCTCCCGCGTCCTCACACCTTTGATACACCGGTAGTCGGGGATCGGTTCCCACACCTGAGAGAATGATGGGCATGGCCTCTGACAGTCCCCGTGTGCTCTCCGGAATCCAGCCCACCGCAGGCTCGTTCCACCTCGGCAACTACCTTGGCGCCGTCCGCCAGTGGGTCGCCCTGCAGGAGACTCACGACGCCTTCTACATGGTCGTCGACCTGCACGCGATCACGGTTCCGCAGGACCCCGCGGAGCTGCGCGCCAACACCCGGCTCGCCGCCGCCCAGCTGCTCGCCGCCGGTCTCGATCCGGAACGCTGCACGCTCTTCGTCCAGAGCCACGTTCCCGAGCACGCGCAGCTCGGCTGGGTCATGAACTGCCTCACCGGCTTCGGCGAGGCCTCCCGCATGACCCAGTTCAAGGACAAGTCCGCCAAGCAGGGTGCCGAACGGGCCACCGTCGGTCTCTTCACGTACCCGATCCTGCAGGTCGCGGACATCCTGCTGTACCAGGCCAACGAGGTCCCGGTCGGCGAGGACCAGCGCCAGCACATCGAGCTGACCCGCGACCTCGCCGAGCGGTTCAACAGCCGCTTCGGCGAGACGTTCACGATCCCGGCGCCGTACATCCTCAAGGAGACGGCCAAGATCTACGACCTGCAGGACCCGACGATCAAGATGAGCAAGTCGGCGTCCACGCCCAAGGGCCTGATCAACCTCCTCGACGAGCCCAAGACCACCGCGAAGAAGGTCAAGAGCGCCGTCACCGACACCGACACGGTGATCCGTTTCGACCCGGAGAACAAGGCCGGCGTCTCCAACCTGCTCACCATCCTGTCCACGCTCACCGGGACGAGCATCCCCGACCTGGAGAAGAGCTACGAGGGCAAGATGTACGGCGCGCTGAAGACCGACCTGGCCGAGGTCATGGTGGACTTCGTCACGCCGTTCCGGGCCCGCACGCAGGAATACCTGGACGACCCGGAGACGCTGGACTCCATCCTGGCCAAGGGCGCGGAGAAGGCCCGCGCGGTCGCCGCGGAGACCCTGGCACAGACGTACGAGCGGGTGGGTTTCCTGCCCGCGAAGCACTGACCGGGACCCGAGACCGAGGACTCTGGCACTAAGGGCGGTGCAGGCCGCACACTGGCGGCTGCACCACCCACCATCCCGAAGAGACGACGACGGAGGAGAACGACGTGGGGACCGTAACGCTCGGCGTTTCGATCGCGGTCCCGGAGCCCTACGGCAGCCTGCTCCAGGAGCGGCGCGCGGGCTTCGGGGATCCCGCCGCGCACGGCATCCCCACGCACGTCACCCTCGTCCCGCCGACGGAGGTCGACCGGGAGCGGCTGCCCGCGATCCAGGCGCATCTCGCCGAGGTCGCGGCCGGCGTCCGCTCCTTCCCGGTCCGGCTGAGCGGCACCGGAACGTTCCGCCCGCTGTCACCGGTCGTGTACGTCCGGCTCGCCGAGGGCGTCTCCGCCTGCTCCTGGCTCCAGGAGCGGGTGCGGGACGAGTCCGGGCCGCTCGTGCGCGAGCTGCAGTTCCCGTACCACCCGCACGTCACGGTGGCGCACGGCATTTCCGAGGAGGCGATGGACCGGGCGTACGAGGAGCTGGGCGACTTCGAGGCGGCCTGGACCTGCTCGTCCTTCGCGCTGTACGAGCAGGGGCCGGACGGGGTCTGGCGCAAGCTGCACACGTACGAGTTCGGCGGCCGCACGGTCTCCGCGGTCCCGGCCCAGGGCACCCCGGTCGACACGCCGACCCCGACCGCCGGCTGATCGCCCCGGCGAGGGCCCGCACCCCGGCCGCCGGCCGATCGTCTCCACGACGCCCCCTCGACGCCGCACGACGTCCCACGACGCCCCCTCGACGTCCCCACGAGGCTCCACGACGCCCTCTCGGCATCCCCCTCGGGAATCACACCGGCAGGCGCCGGAACACCGCCCTCGGCACGTGCCGGAGCGCCGACATCACCATCCGCAGCGCCCCCGGCACCCACACCGTCTCCGAGCGGCGCCGCAGCCCCAGCTCGATCGCCCTGGCCACATCCTCCGGCGTGGTCGCCAGCGGGGCCTCCTCGAGACCGGCCGTCATCCGCGACCGTACGAACCCGGGCCGCACGACCATCACCTGCACCCCCGTCCCGTGCAGCGCGTCCCCGAGCCCCTGTGCGAACGCGTCGAGACCGGCCTTGGACGAGCCGTAGATGAAGTTGGCGCGGCGGGCGCGCTCCCCGGCCACGGAGGAGAGCACCACCAGCGAGCCGTGCCCCTGCGCCTGCAGCGCCGCCGCGCAGACGAGCCCGGCGGAGACCGCCCCCGTGTAGTTGGTCTGGGCGACCCGGACGGCGGCGAGCGGATCGGCCTCGTCGTGCGCCTGGTCGCCGAGGATCCCGAAGGCGAGCAGCACCATGTCGATGTCGCCCTCGGTGAAGATCTTGCCGAGACGCTCCGCGTGCGACTCGGGGTCGAGCGCGTCGAAGGGGACGGTGTGCACCTCCGCTCCCAGCACCCGCAGCGAGTCGGCGGCGGCCGTCAGGGCGGGGGAGGGGCGCCCGGCCAGCCAGACCGTACGGGTGCGGCGGGCGATCAGCCGGCGGGCGGTGGCGAGCCCGATCTCGGAGGTGCCGCCGAGGAGCAGCAGGGACTGCGGGGTGCCGAAGGCGTCCTTCATGACGATCAAACTCCTCAGAGAGCAATCAGACGGCGAGACGACGGGAGAGGTCGGAGGTGAAGACGGACCGCGGGTCGAGCACGGCGCGCAGCGCCTGGAAGTCGGCGAGCCGCGGATACATGGCGTGCAGCAGTTCGGGCCGCAGCCGGGAGTCCTTCGCGAGGTAGACCCGGCCGCCCGCGCCCGCCACCTCCTCGTCCAGCTCGTCGAGGAACACGCCGAGTCCGGAGATGCCGGCCGGGATGTCGAGCGCGAGCGTCCAGCCGGGCACGGGGAAGGAGAGCCAGCCCGGGTCGGAGTCGCCGAAGCGCTTCAGTACGGCGAGGAACGACGGGCAGCCGCGCCGCGCGATCCGCTTCACGATCCGGCGCAGGGTCTCCTCCTGCCCGTACCCGACGACGAACTGGTACTGCACGAAGCCGCCGCGTCCGTAGATCCGGTTCCAGTGCGGGACGCCGTCCAGGGGGTGGAAGAAGGCGGAGATCCGCTGGAGTTCGCCGGTCCGGCTGCGGGGCGCCCTGCGGTACCAGACCTCGTTGAACAGGCCGACCGTGGTCCGGCCGAGCAGTCCTTCGGGGACGAGCGCGGGCGCGGCCGGGAGCCGCCCGGGGCGGAAGGCGAGGGGCGCGCGGCGGGCGCGGCGGTTCCGGAGGGGGATCGCGTCGTACGGGGCGTGGTCGCCGCGGGTGAGTACGGACCGGCCGGTGGCGGCGCCGCGGGCGAGCAGGTCGATCCAGGCGACCGAGTAGCGGTAGCGGTGGTCGGTGGCGGTGAGCCGGGCCATCAGGTCGTCGAGGTCCGTGGCGCGTTCGGTGTCGACGGCCATCAGCGAGGTCTCGACGGGCAGGAGCCGGAGGGTCGCGGAGAGGATCACACCGGTCAGGCCCATGCCGCCCGCGGTGGCGTCGAAGAGATCGGTGCCGGGGGTGACCGTACGGATCTCCCCGTCGGCGGTGAGGAGTTCGAGGGAGGTCACATGGCGGGTGAAGGAGCCGGAGACATGGTGGTTCTTGCCGTGGATGTCGGCGCCGATCGCGCCGCCGACCGTGACGTAGCGGGTCCCGGGCGTGACGGGGACGAACCAGCCGAGCGGAAGCAGAACCTCCATCAGCCGGTGCAGACTGACGCCCGCGTCGCAGACGACGACGCCCGCGGTGACGTCGATCGTGCGGACGCGGTCGAGGCCGGTCATGTCGAGGACGGAGCCGCCGGCGTTCTGGGCGGCGTCGCCGTAGGCGCGGCCGAGGCCGCGGGCGATGGAACCGCGGGCACCGCACGCGCGGACCGCTTCGGACGCCTCCTCGTAGGTACGGGGGCGGTGCACGCGCGCGAGGGTGGGTGCGGTGCGGCCCCAGCCGGTGAGGGGTTCGCTGGGGATGTCGGTCTCGGCAGCCATGGACGCGACCGTATCGCCCGGCATGTGGTGTATGCCTGCTTTGCCCTACGGTTCGTCGAAATGGGTGATTAAACGAGTGTCAGGAAAGATTGCCGTGCGGTCGCCGACCCACCGGGTCAGAGTCACCCCTGGTTGACCGAGAACCGGGGAGGCGGAGCCGATGCGATACGGGGACTGGGCCGGGGCGGAGCGAAGGCTCCTCGCCGCCCTGCGCCGCTGCGGGCGGCGCGCACCGGTGGCGACGGCCGCCCGCGCACTGTCCTTCACCGGTGAACACGGCGCGCTGTGGCTCGCGGCCGGAGTCACCGGCGCGGCGGTGGACCCGGAGCGGCGGACCGGCTGGCTGCGGGGCACGGCGCTGATCGCCGCGGCGCACCTGGCGAGCATGGGCGTGAAACGGGTGGTGCGGCGGCCGAGGCCGGGGACGGCGGAGTACGAGCCCCTGGTCCGCACGGCGGGCCGGCACTCCTTCCCCAGCTCCCATGCGACCTCCGCGGCGGCCGCGGTCGTCGTCTTCGGGGCCCTGCACCCGGCCGTCCGCCGTCTGGCCGCCCCGGCGGCGACCGCGATGTGCGTCTCCCGCCTGGTCGTCGGCGTCCACTACCCGACGGACGTGGCGGCCGGCGCCCTCCTCGGCGCGGCGACGGCGGCCCTGGGCCGCGGCTGGCTGCGCGCGACGCCGGGCGCGCCCCACGCGAGGCCGGGCGCGATGTCACACGCGAGGCCGAGCGCGCCACACGCGACGCCGGGCGCGACGCCACACGCGAGGCCGGGCGCGAGCGCGATGCCACGCGCGCGTGCGGCGGCACTGCGCCACGCGCGCGTGGCGTCCGGGCCCGCCAGGCTCCGGTCCCGAGACCTGGCCTTCCTCGCCGGTGGTCGCCGTGGCTGAGCGGACCACCGGAGTCGCGGTACTCGAGCAGCATCCCTCCCTGGTCCAGGGGCGGCAGCGGACCGGCGGGAGACGGGTCTTCGCCGTGGGGCTCGGGCTCGTGCGGACCGCACGGCCCCGGCAGTGGGTCAAGAACGTCCTCGTCCTCGCCGCACCCGTCGCCGCCGGTCAGCTCGTCTCCTGGCACGCAGCCGCCCGACTCGCCCTCGTCTTCGCCCTGTTCACGGCCGCCGCGTCCGCCGTCTACCTCGTCAACGACGCCCGCGACGCCGCCGCCGACCGCGCCCACCCCGTCAAGCGCCTCCGCCCCGTCGCCGCCGGGCTCGTCCCGGTGCCCGTCGCGTACGTCACCGGGGTCCTCCTCGGTCTCGGCGCCGCGGTCGCCGGCGCGGTCCTGTGCAACGCCATGACCGCCGCGCTCCTCATCGCGTACCTCGTCATGCAGTGCGCGTACTGCGTGCGACTCAAGCACGTCCTCGTCGTCGATCTCGCCGTCGTCACCACCGGGTTCCTGATGCGGGCGATGATCGGCGGCGTCGCGCTCGCGATCCCGCTCTCCCGCTGGTTCCTCATCACCACCGGCTTCGGCGCGCTCTTCATGGTCGCCGCCAAGCGGTACTCCGAGGCCGTGCAGATGGAGGACGCCCAGGGCGCGACCCGTGCGCTGCTCACCCAGTACACGACCGGATATCTGCGCTTCGTCTGGCAGCTGGCCGCCGGTGTCGCCGTCCTCGGCTACTGCCTCTGGGCGCTGGAGAGCGGTGGCGTCGCCAACGCCGGTCTGCTGCCCTGGCGCCAGCTCTCCATGATCGCGTTCATCCTCGCCGTGCTGCGCTACGCCGTCTTCGCCGACCGTGGCACGGCCGGTGCCCCGGAGGACGTCGTCCTGCGCGACCGGCCGCTCGCGGTCATCGGTCTGGTCTGGGCCGCGATGTACGGCATGGCGGTCGCGGACCTGTGAAGGTTCTCCACCGCGAACTCGCCGGCTTCGCCGTCGCCGGACTCGCCGCGTACGGCGCCGATCTCGTCCTCTTCCTCTGGTTGCGCGGCCCCGCCGCGTTCGACCCGATCGCCGCGAAGGTGCTCTCCTTCCTCGCCGGATGCACCGTGGCGTACCTGGGCAACGCCCTCGGCACGTACCGCCGGCGGACGGTCGGGCTGCGCGAGTACGCCGTCTTCTTCGCCGTGAATCTCGCGGGCGCCGCCGTCCAGCTGTTCTGCCTCGGCGTCTCCCACTACGGCCTCGGACTCACCTCCGCGCGGGCCGACACGGTGTCAGGACTCGGTGTCGGCATGGTTCTCGCGACCTGTCTGCGATTCTGGGGAACCCGGACGATCGTGTTCCGTTCGGCTGCCGGAGCAAGGGGTACGCGTACGACATGGACTGGCTGACCAAGCTCCCCGTCATCGGCCCCTGGGTCACTCGGCTCATGCGGACCCACGCCTGGCGTTCGTACGAGACCCTCGACTCCGTCCACTGGGCCCGGCTCGCCGCCGCCATCACCTTCATCAGCTTCCTCGCGCTCTTCCCCCTGATCACCGTCGCCGCGGCGATCGGCGCCGCGCTGCTCAGCACGGAGCAACTGGACAAGATCGAGGCGAAGATCGCCGAGCAGGTCCCCGGCATCTCCGACCAGCTCAACATCAGCGGCCTCGTGGACAACGCGGGCACCGTCGGCATCGTCGCCGGCGCGCTGCTGCTCGTCACGGGCATCGGCTGGGTCGGCTACATGCGGGACTGCCTGCGCGCGGTGTGGGGGATCGACGACAAGGACGAGGGGAACATCGCCCTGCGCAAGGGGAAGGACTCGCTCGTGCTGCTCGGGCTCGGCGGCGTCGGGGTCTGCTCGCTCGCCGCGTCCTGGCTCGGGTCCACGGCCATCGGCTGGAGCGCCGAGCAGCTCGGGATCTCCGGCGGCGGGGCGGGCGGCGTCCTGCTCCAGACCGCCGCGGTCGCCGTCGCCGCCGTCGCCGACTTCCTCATCCTGCTGTACGTGCTGACGCTGCTCCCCGGCGTCGAGCCGCCGCGCCGCCGCCTGGTGGTGGCCGCGGTGATGGGCGCGATCGGCTTCGAGCTGCTGAAGCTGCTGCTCGGCGGCTATATGAGGGGCGTCGCGGCGAAGTCGATGTACGGCGCGTTCGGCGTCCCCGTCGCGCTGCTGCTGTGGATCAACCTCACCGCGAAGCTGCTGCTGTACTGCGCGGCCTGGACCTCGACCGACTCGCCCGAGGCCGAGCCTCCGGCTAAGGACGAGGACGGGACCGGGGACGGCGACCGACCAGCTCCGGCAGCGGCCAGCGACGGTTGACGAGGAAGACCCCGCCCGCGAGCACCACCAGGACCCCGCCGGCCACGGCCAGGGCGATCCCGACCCCGCCGGACTTCTCCGCGGACGCGGTGCTGGCGGCCGCTCCGGCCGTCGTCCCGGGGGCGTTCTTGCCGGGGGCGGGCGCCGAGCCGTCGCTCTCGGTCCCCGGGTTCGTACGGGCGGACTTCGGGGGGACGAGCTCGCCGACCGGCTTCACCTTCCCGGACGCCGCGAAGCCCCAGTCGAGGAGCCGGGCGGCCTCCTTGTACACCGCGTGCTGCTCCTTGGAGTTCGGGTTCATCACCGTCACGAGCAGCACTTTGCCGTTGCGCTCCGCAACGCCGGTGAAGGTGGAGCCGGCGTGCGTGGTGCTGCCGTTCTTCACGCCCGCCATGCCCTGGTACGGCGCGACGCCGAGCGCGCCGGTCAGCAGCCGGTTGGTGTTCTGGATCTCGAAGGTCTCCCGCGCCTTGCCCGGCTTCTGCTCGCCGGGGAACTTGGCGCGGGGGGTGGCGGCGTACTCCCGGAAGTCCGCCTTCTGCATGCCGCTGCGGGCGATGAGGGTGAGGTCGTACGCGGAGGAGACCTGGCCCGGGGCGTCGTAGCCGTCCGGCGACTTGACGTGGGTGTCGAGGGCCTGGAGCTCGTCGGCGTGGTCGTTCATGTCCTTGATGGTCTTCGGGATGCCACCGTTCATCTCGGCGAGCACCCGCACGGCGTCGTTGCCGGAGCGAAGGAAGACACCGAGCCAGAGGTCGTGCACGGTGTAGGTCTGCTTCTCCTTGACCCCGACGAGGCTGGAGCCCTCGCCGATCCCGGCGAGCTCCTTGGGGTCGACGGTGTGGCTCGTGGTCTTCGGGAACTTCGGCAGGACGGTGTCCGCGAAGAGCATCTTGAGCGTGGAGGCGGGGGCGAGGGGCCAGTGGGAGTTGTGCGCGGCGAGCACGTCCCCCGTCTCCGCGTCCGCGACGATCCAGGACCGGCCGCTCAGCTCCTTGGGCAGCACCGGTGCCCCCGCCCCGAGCCGCACCTGGGTCCCGGGCACGGCGAGCAGGGCGCCGCCCAGGGAGGACATGAGGGCCGGGGGCTTCGGCTGTTGGTCGTCCTTGTTGTCCGCGTGGGCCGGCGAGGCGGCGACAAGGGGAAGCAACGCGGCAGCAGTGACCGCCCAAGCGGTCTTCTTCGAAGCAGACACGATCGAAAACGTACAGGTACGCATCCGGGATCCGAACCCCGCCAGGCGGTTCGTCCCAGGGCGTCCACCCGGACGCCCCGAGCGCGGGCACTGGGGGGCGGATGGTGATACTGGGGCTATGAAGCTCAGCCGGCCCGTCTCCTGGTTCCTGCTCGCGTTCGGCGTGTGGAGCTGGTTCATCTGGATCACTTTCATCAAGAATCTCTCGGGCAACGGGAGCGGTCTCGCCTTCGACGACGCGGGCGACCCGACGGCCTACTTCTGGGTTCATCTGCTGCTCGCCATCACGTCCTTTGTCCTGGGGACGGTGGTCGGCGTGATCGGGTTGCGTGGTGTGCGCGCGTTGCGGCGCGAGCGCGGATAGGGGTTGGGGCGCGTGCTCGTCTTCCTGCTGGTGGTCGTCGTGGTCCTCGCCCTGCTGGGCGGGGTCCACTGGTACGTGTGGAAGCGGCTGGTCCGTGATGTGACCGTCGCGGGGGGCATGGCACGGCGCCTGGGGACGGTGGCCGCGTTCGTGCTGCCCCTGCTCTCGGTCGCCGCGCTCGTCTCGGGCCGGGCGGGGGCGCCGTTCTGGCTCCAGCAGGTGGTGGCCTGGCCGGGGTACCTCTGGCTGGCGCTGCTGCTCTACGTGACCCTCGCCCTCCTGGTCGGCGAGGCGGTCCGGCCGCTCCTGCGCCGGTGGCCGGCCCGCCGGGCCGCGACGGGCGCGCCTGCAGCAGCCTCCGCGAACGACATCGCGAAGGACACCGCGCGGGCCGGCACCCCGGTCGTGGCGGCCGGCGGGGGCGGCGGGCTGCTGCCCGAGGCCGAGGAGGAGCCCGCACCCACGGAGCCCGAGGAGGAGCCCGCACCCACCGAGCCCGAGGCACCGGCCGCCGGTGCCACCGCCGTGTCGCGGCGGCTGTTCGTGTCGCGGGTCGTCGGTGGGGCCGCTGCCGCCGCGGCCGTGGGGACCGTCGGGTACGGGACCTACGGCGTGATGCGCGGGCCCCGCGTCAAGCGGGTCACCGTGCCGCTCGCCAAGGTGCCGCGCGCCGCCCACGGGTACCGGATCGCCGTCGTGTCCGACATCCACCTCGGGCCCGTCCTGGGCCGCGCCCACAGCCAGCGCATCGTCGACGCCATCAACGCCACCCAGCCCGACCTGATCGCCGTCGTCGGAGACCTCGTCGACGGCACCGTCGAGAACCTCGGTCCCGCCGCCGAGCCGCTCGCCCAGCTCCGGGCCCGGCACGGCGCGTTCTTCGTGACCGGCAACCACGAGTACTTCTCCGGCGCCGACGCCTGGGTCGACCACGTCCGCGAGCTCGGCCTGCGCCCGCTGCGCAACGAACGCCTGGAGATCGCGGCCGGATTCGACCTCGCCGGGGTCGACGACGTCGCCGGCGAGAGCGAGGGCCAGGGCCCCGACTTCGTCGCCGCGCTCGGCGACCGCGACCGCGCCAAGGCCGCCGTCCTGCTCGCGCACCAGCCGATCGTCATCCACGACGCCGTGCGTCACGGCGTCGACCTCCAGCTCTCCGGCCACACCCACGGCGGCCAGCTCTGGCCCGGCAACTACCTCGCGGACCTCGCCAACCCGACCGTCGCCGGTCTGGAGCGGTACGGCGACACCCAGCTCTACGTCTCCCGGGGCGCGGGCGCCTGGGGACCCCCCGTCCGGGTCGGCGCGCCCTCCGACATCACCCTCGTGCAACTGGCCTCGAAGCAGGCGTAGCAAGGGACGGAGCGGAAGGGGTCACTCATCGCGCAGGGGTGGATACGTACTGCCCAGTCACCGGAAGTCCCCCTATCCCGGACATATACCTGCAGTGTGAAGGTTTACTCTTCCACTTGTGAAATACGTGTGATTGGGTGGCGCCATCGCGGCGGCTGGGCGCCGCCGCGCCAGGGGTGGGCACAAAAAAAGGAAGCACGGCGATGCGGTCGACGGTCCGTATGCGGATCCTCATCACTTGTGGAGTTCTGGTGGCCGCCGGGGTGGGGGGCTGGCAACTTCTGCCCTCCGACGAGGTCCGGAACGACCCCATCACGGTCGGGACGACCGACGAGGTGACCTCGCTCGACCCGGCGGGTGCGTACGACGCCGGTTCCTGGGCGATGTACAGCAATGTCTTCCAGTCGCTGCTGACCTTCAAGCCGGGCTTCACCACGCCCGTCCCGGACGCCGCCGAGAGCTGCAAGTTCGTCGGGGCCAAGCTCACCACGTACCAGTGCAAGCTCCGTGAGGACCTCACGTTCGCGAGCGGCCGCAAGGTCACCGGCGAGGATGTGAAGTACTCCTTCGAGCGGATGCTGGGCATCAAGGCGGACGTCGGTCCCGCCCCGCTCTTCCCGACCCTGAAGAACGTCGTGGCCGACGGCCAGACGGTCACCTTCAACCTGAGTGGGCGGGACGCCACCTTCCCGCTGAAGGTGGCCACGGGCGCCGGCTCGATCGTCGACCGCGACCAGTACCCGGCCAAGCAGCTGCGCGATGGCACCACCGTCGAGGGTTCGGGGCCGTACGTCCTCAAGGAGTACAAGCCCGGCGAGAGCGCCCGTCTGGAGCCGAACCCGAGGTACCGGGGAGCGCTCACCAAGACCGGCGGTCCGATCGTCGTCCGGTACTTCACCGAGTCCGAGCAGCTCGCCTCCGCGTGGAAGACCAAGCAGGTCGACGTCACGCACCGGCAGATGCCGCCGGAGTTCCTGTCCACGCTGGGGAGCGGCAAGGACTCGGCCCGGATCACCGAGGCGCAGACCGCCGAGATCCGCAATCTGTACTTCAACGTGAAGTCCCCTTCGCCGATGGCGAAGAAGGAGGTCAGGCAGGCCGTCGCCGCCGTCATCGACCGCCCGGCGATCGTCACCGGCGCCTACCACGGCACGGTCGAGCCGCTGTACTCCCTCATCCCGCAGGGCTTCAACGGTCACAGCACCTCGTTCTACGACACCTATCCCGAGCCGTCCAAGAAGACGGCCAAGAGCCTGTTGAAGGCTGCCGACGTCGAGACCCCGGTGTCCTTCACCCTCGGCTACCGCAAGGACGCCACCTACGGCGCCGAGGCGGCCGAGCTGAAGCGGCAGCTGGAGGCGACCGGCCTGTTCAAGGTCAAGCTCGTCGAGGCGGAGTGGAAGGACTTCCAGAAGGCGTACGTGCGGGGCGACTACGACGCGTACCCCGTCGGCTGGCTCCCCGACTTCCCGGACTCGGACAGCTTCACCGCCCCGCTCGTGGGGTCCGACAACGCGATGCACAACGGCTTCGCGAGCAGCAAGATCGACTCGCTGATCTCCGCCACGCAGCAGTACAGCGACCGCGGTGCGGCCGCCAACGACTTCGAGGCCATCCAGTCGGAGGTGGCCGCGGACGTGCCGCTGGTGCCGCTGTGGCAGAAGAAGGACTACGTCCTGGCGACGGACGACGTGGCCGGTTCGCAGTACCTGACCGACGGCACGGGCATCTGGCGCCTGTGGGAGCTCAGCTGGATCTAGGAGCGCCCTGCTCCGAGCGGAGGGGCCCCGAGTCGCGTACCGACTCGGGGCCCCCGCATGGGCGGCCGAGTCGCGTACCGACTCGGGGCCCCCGCATGGGCGGCCCGTGGCAGCGGCCGCGTCGGCGGCGAGCCTGTCAGCCCTTCGCCTTGGGGGTCTTCGCCGCCGCCCGCTTGGGCATGCCCGAGGCCGCCATGCCCGCCGCCGTCGGCATGAAGTCGGCGAGCAGGTCGTGCGTCTCGCGGACCAGGGGGCGCAGCAGCCGGAAGCGGGAGAGTGAGATCGCCCGGGCGGTGACCGGTGCGAGCCGGTCGACCAGGCGGCGGCTGTTGGCGCATCCCTCGGAGCGGTCGTACACCCAGAACAGCACCAGGCCCATCTGCTCGAGCCAGAGCAACTGCGGGAGCGGTTCGGCCAGTTCGGGGTCGATCTTCACCGCGGCGCCGGAGATGACCCTCCGGTGGACCTCGATCGCCGCCTCGCGCGGGCCCTCCGACTCGGGGGAGAAGGGGCTGAGCGGGCTGTCCGGATCGGCGGCGTTCTTGAAGAACTGGGCCGCGAACTCGTGGTACGGCTCGGCGATGTCGAGCCAGCCGAGGAGGACCCCGCGGATGCGTGCCGTGAGGTCCTTCTCGTCGCTGTCGAGGATGTCTTCGACGGCCGCCTGGTGCTCCTCGGCGATCCGGTCGTAGAAGCCCTGGACGAGGTGTTCCTTGGAGGCGAAGTAGTAGTACGCGTTGCCTACGGAGACCCCGGCCTCCTGGGCGATGGCCCGCATCGTCGTCTTGTCGTAACCGCGCTCCTTGAAGAGCCGGAGGGCGGTTTCGAGGATGAGCGTACGGGTCTGTTCGCTCTTCGCGGCCTTGGCCGGGGCCTTCGCCCCGTCGGCGGCGGGCTCGGCGGGCTCGGCGGGCTGCACTGCCTTCACGTCCTTCACAGTGCCCGAGCCTATCCGGGCGCGCCGGGCAGCTCACACGTCCCGTCCTCGCAGGCGGGAGCGCCCTTGATCGCCTCGCGCCACTTGGCGGCGGCGAGGACGGTCGCCCGGGCGAACGGCTGCCCGGCCGGGGTGGCCAGCCAGTGGGCCTTGGGCCGGTGGTCGGCCAGGGCCCAGAGGCAGACGATCCAGGCGGAGGTGGCGCGGTAGATCTGTCCCCGGTCACCGATCACGGTGATCTCCTTGAGGGTGGACTCGTGGTCGAGGCCGGGGAAGCGGCGCCGGGCCTCCTGGGAGGCGGCCGGGACGAGGTCGAGCGGGACGAGTTGCCGCTGCCGCAGGAGCCAGTGCCGCAGATGGACACAGAGCGAGCAGTCGGCGTCGTACAGCACGGTCAGGCGGTGCACGGGTGTGGTCGGTCGTCCGGTCGGCGTCGTCATGGCCGGCTCACGCCCCGGCGCCGGCGCCCGCGCCCGGAGCGGGCGGCGCCCAGGGGCCGCGGCCTGCCTGCTGGGTCCAGCCCTGCGGGGGCACCGGCGGGACCTGCTCGCGCTCCATCATGCCCCGGCGGCGGATCTTGTTGAGGACCCAGACGTTGCCGAGGTGCATCACGCCGAGGACAAGGAGGA
The DNA here is from genome assembly GCF_040645695.1 of Streptomyces sp. NPDC046712. Lineage (NCBI taxonomy): Bacteria > Bacillati > Actinomycetota > Actinomycetes > Kitasatosporales > Streptomycetaceae > Streptomyces > Streptomyces sp. NPDC046712. Next base: position 20,964 of record NZ_JBEYYW010000047.1, read on the forward strand.
CCACGCCGAGCTTGACCGAGAGGGCCTCGAAGAGGGACCGGGCGTCGGCCACGGCCTCGTCCTGGCTGAGATAGAGCGCGACGAAGCCGAAGTTGACGAGGTAGAACCCGACCACCAGGAGGTGGTTCACGGCTTCGGCGAGCTTCTCGTTCCCGTGCAGGACGTCGGCGAGGAAGATCCTTCCGTTGCGGCTGAGGGTGCGGGCGACCCAGACGGTCAGGGCCACGCTGATCAGCAGGTAGACGATGTACGCGACGACAGTGAGGTCCATGCCCCACCCTCCCTTGAACGCGTTCAAAAGCTGGCGGTCATGACTGTAGACCCTCGTTTGAACATGTTCAAGCGAGGGTCGGAAGGGTGCGGGAAAGGGGTGGGCGGACGTCGTGCCGTGCGCCTAGAGTGGCGCGTGATGCTCACTCATGACCTGGCCGGTGAAGGCCCTTCCGTCGTCCTCCTGCTCCACTCCGGCGTCTGCGACCGGAGGATGTGGGACGCGCAGTTCACGGCGCTGGTCGCCGCCGGGCACCGCGTGGTGCGCTGCGACCTCCGCGGCTTCGGCGAGACCCCGATCGACCGCCCGCACACCCACTGCGACGACGTCGTGGAACTCCTCGACACCCTCGGCGTCGAGCGGGCCGCCCTCGTCGGCTCCTCCTTCGGCGGCGAGGTCGCCCTGGAGACCGCCGTCCGGCACCCCGACAGGGTCTCGGCGCTCGTCCTGCTCTGTGCCGGCATGCCCGGCTTCGAAGCGAGCGACGAACTGCGCGCCTGGGGCCGGCGCGAGGACGAGCTGCTCGAGGCGGGCGACCTCGACGGCGCGGTCGCGCTCAACGTCGACACCTGGCTCGGCCCCGAGGCCGGGGACGAGGCGCGCGAGCGCGTACGCGTGATGCAGCGGCGCGCCTTCGACGTACAGCTCGCCGCTCCCGAGGAGTTCCACCCGGTCGACGCCGGTGTGAAGGCGGACGACCTGGCCGGGATCGACGTGCCGTGCCTGATCGTCTCCGGCGGGCACGACGTACCCGACTTCCGGGCGATCTCCCGACGGCTCGCCGACCTCCTGCCGGACAGCCAGCACATCGATCTGGACTGGGCGGGCCATCTCCCCGCCCTGGAGCGCCCGGACGAGGTGAGCGGGCTGCTCGTCGAGTATCTGACCGTGGAGGGCGGCGAAGGGGCGGCTACAGCGTCCGGCGTATCGGTTCCGTGATCGTGCGGTCGGTGATCCCCGCGTCGGCGGCGAGCAGGAACGCCTTCGAGAGGATCACCGACAGCAGGCCGCCGTCCTCCTCGAACGGCAGGAAGACCTTCTCGCCCGCGGCACCGCCTCCGTCGGCGGCCCCGGCCTCCCGGCCCACCGGTATGCGCAGAACCTCGTCCGTCGGCTCCATCAGGACATCGCCCGAGCCCAAGTGGATCCGATAGGCGCGCAGTTCGCCCCGCACCCGTAGGAAGTGGTCCGTCAGCTCCACCCGGTCCGCGATCCGGGTCCGCGGCAGCAGCCGGGCCAGCGACTCCCGGCGGATCCACGCCGACTCGGTCGGCGCGGTCCGGTCCTCGGACGCCACCCCCGTGAACAGGTCGACGTCCCGCAGCGCCTCCGACAGCACCAGCGCCGGTACGTCGGTCAGCGCGGCCTCCTCCCAGGGGCCGCGCGCCCCCGCGGAGGCCGCGCGGCGCTCGAAGCGGACCCGGTCCGTGGAACAGAGATACGCGACCCCTCCGGCGGGGCTGCCGGCGTCGAGCAGCTCGACGAGGAACCGGGCGCGCCAGAACAGGCCCTCGGCAGCCGGGAGATCACCCGGCCGGGGCAGCTCCCGGACCATCTCGGAGGAGGCGCCGCCGGAGAAGTACCCGAGAGGGTCCCCGCCCCACCCGCGCTCGGCCATCAGCGACCTTGCCTGGCCGTAGCGCAGGGTGCGCCCGGCGAACCGGTGCGAGTGGGCCCCGGTCGCCACCTCGGCGGGCGTGAGCGTGTACACCTCGCGGAAGACCTGCTGGAACGGCTGGCGCAGCTCCCGCCCCGTCAGTTCGGACCGCCACTCGGAGACCTCCTCACCGTCCGCGCGGACCGGATGCCACAGCCGCAGCAGGGCCCCGGGGCCCACCGGGGTCGCGGTGCCGTCCGCGCCGGCCAGCGCCCAGCCGCCGCCCGTCCGCTCCGGCAGCCCCGCCGTCCAGCGCCCGCCGCCGTCCGGGGCGACCTCCCACAGCAGCGCGCGGGCGGCGGCACCGGTCACCGGGTGGTCGATGTAGTACCGCTCCCAGTCCTCCACCGGCCAGGTCGTACCCGCCGCGAGATGCTCCTCCAGCCGGGTCCGCTCCACGGCCAGCAGGGCCCGCAGCTCCTTCAACGCGGTGCGGAGCGGCGCCAGTCGCTCGCCGTACCGCTCCCGGGCCGTCTTCGGCGCCGACTTCAGCACCCTGCCCTGGGGACCCCGGAACGAGAGCGAGGCCACGCCCGGCTCCTGCACGGAGAGCACCGCCGTGTACTCCCCGAGCGCCTCCTCCCGCATCCCGCGCCCGTCGAGCCCGTGCTCCGGCGTGCCGCGCTCGCGCAGCATCGACGGGGTGAGCCCGGCCCGCCCGGCGACGCTCTCCAGGGCCTTGGCGGCCGCCTTGAGGACCGTACGGTTGCGCACCGTGCCCTTGACGCGCCCGAGCCACTGGACGGCCTGCTCGCCCCGGCGGCCCTCGAACTCGCCGAGGACGGCGACGGTGGCCGAGGCGAGCGGCTGATTACGGCAGTCGCCGCCGGAGCCGCCGGAGCCGCCGAGCCCCGTGCCCGCGTGGAGCGCGACGGCGCCGGCCAGCGGGGCCGCCCAGTCCACGTCAAGGTCCAGCGCCGCCCACAACAGCCCGCGCACCAGGCGGGTGTTGCTCTCGCCCGCGATGCCCCAGCCGCTCATCCGCAGCGGGTCCAGATCGGACAGCTTGTGTTCGGGCTGGGCGGCGATCCCCTCCAACAGCCGCCGCACCAGCTCCGCACCGGCCTCGGTCTCCGCCAGGAGCGCCGAGGCGCGTCTGCGCCAGGCCGGGGTGGCCCTGACCCTGTCCACGAGGGCGCAGTGCGCGAGGAACGCTGCCGCGCCCCGGCCCCCGAGCAGGTCCGCGTGCGTGGCCCGCATCGCCGGGCCGTAGTCGTCCAGCGCGTCGAGCACGTCACGGGGCAGCCGGCCCTCGACGACGGGCGTCTCGCGGCGCAGCAGCGCGTCGATCCGGTCCCTTATCCGCGAGAACTCGTCGCTCGCGTCCACACACAGGCTCTCCGCGATCCCGCGCAGCGCGCGGAGCCGGGGCCGGTCGAACTCCTCGGCCTGCTCCGCAGCCGACAGAGCGATCGGCAGCAGCGCCCGGAACGACGCCTCCAACTCGTGCGGGGCGACGGCGGCGTCCTTCCCCTGCAGCCGCGCGAGCAGCACGTCCGCCTCCGCCGTCGACCAGCCGAGCGCCTGACCGGCCAGGTGGTCCAGAGCGCCCGCCACGACCGGATCCGGGTGCCGGCACATCCGCCGCTGGAGCAGCAGCGCGCTCTCCCGCCGCCCCGCCGTGTCCAGCGCGTCCAGGAAGTCCCGAACCCGCTCCGACCGGTCCGGCCGGTCGGACTCCAGCGCTGCGTTCAGCCCGTTCTCCAGGCTTGTGGTCCCCACCATGCGTACGACGGTAGGGGACCGCACTGACAGCGCCGCCGTGGCCCCCTCAGGTGAACTTCCGTACCCCTGGCACCAGAGCCGTTCCCAGGCAGCAGCCGCCCACCAGCACCGCGGCGGCGACCAGGGGGACCTCCGGGCCCCAGGCGGAGGCGGCGAGCGGGGCCAGGGCGTAGCCGAGCGGCATGGCGGCCAGGGAGAGCAGCCAGTCGTAGGAGGTGACGCGGGCCAGGGTGTGGGCGGGGATCGCCTGTTGGACGGCGGTCTCCCAGACGGGGGAGAGGAAGCCGAGGCCGGCCTGGGCGATCCCGTACGCGGCGATGGTCACCGGCGCGGGGGCGGGGAGGGCGAGCAGGAGCAGCGGCAGGGCGTACGTGGCGAGGCCGAGGTTCGCGGTGAGGACCGGGCGCCGGGGGCGTACCCGATGGGCGAGCAGCGAGCCGAGCAACAGGCCCACGGCGCCGGTCTGGAGGAACGCCAGCCAGACGGCCGTGCCCCCGAGCTGGGTGAGGGCGATGGACGGGCCGAGGGTCATCAGGACGGCGGCGGCGCCGTTCCAGGCGCTGTGGCCGACGAGGCTGGTCCAGTACCAGTCGCGGGACCTGACCTCCTGCCAGCCCTCTCTGAGGTCGGCCCGCAGCGAGCGGCGGGGGATCGGCACCCGCTCCACCCGTACGGCGAGGAGCAGCAGGGCGCTGACCGCGAAGGTGGCCGCGTCCAGGACGAACGCCCAGCCGGCGCCCGCCGTCAGGATCAGCGTGCCGGCGAGAGCCGGCCCGCCGATACGGGTGGCGCTCTGGGCGATGCCCATCGCGGCGTTGGCGCGCTGGAGCGCCTCGGGGGCGACGGTCCCCTTGACCAGCGGGGCCCCGGTCGGCATCGAGAACGCGCCGGCCGCACCCCCGACGACCTCGGCGCCGGCGATGACCCAGAGGGACGGCTCACCGCTCAGCAGCTGGACCCCGACGAGGAGTTGGGTGGCGCAACGGACGAGATCGGTCGTCAGCGCGACGGTACGGGCGTTGAAGCGGTCGCCGACGACTCCGCCCACCGGCAGCAGGAGAAGCTTGGGGACCATCGCGCAGGCCAGGACGAGCGCGAGCGCGGAGGACGATCCGGTGGCCTCCCAGACGGCGATGGCGAGGGCGGCCGGGATGGCGGCGTCGCCGAGCAGGGAGAGCGTGCGGCCGGTGAAGAGCAGTCGGAAGGAGCGGGTGCGCAGGGGGTGGGGGACGGCGGAGGGCATGGACACGGGCTCCGTGTCGGAGGGGACGGCGGGCATGACGGCGAGAGTATTTCGGTACCGAATAATTCGTCAACGAAATATTCGGTGTCGAAGGAATCCGGGTGCGGACGTACCATCGACCCATGGAGTCGACCGAGCCCGAGGGCCCGACGCAGCGGGACTGGACCGACGAGCACGTGGCGCAGTGGCAGCCCGTGCTGCCCGGCCTCGACCCTGTCGTGGAGGGCGCGGTCACCCGTATGAAGAAGCTCTCCGTCCATCTGCGGCGGGTGCGCGAACAGTCACTCGTCGACTTCGACCTGGAGCGCCACGAGTTCGACACGCTCCACAAGCTCGCCGGCCGCGGCGGCAGCGCCGCACCCTCCGACCTGGCCCAGGACCTGGACCTCGCACCGGCCTCGGTCACCGGCCGCCTCGACGCCCTGGAGAAGCGCGGCTTCGTCCGACGCACGCCGTCCACGACCGACCGCCGCCGGGTCGTCGTCGAGCTCACCGCCTCGGGCCGCGAGACCTGGCTCGGCGCGATGGACGTCCTCGGCCACGAGGAGGACCGCCTGCTCGGCGTCCTCGACGAGGACGAACGCACCCTGCTGAACGACATGCTCCGCCGGATCATGCTGGCCGCGGAGCAGGACGCCGCCGGTGCCCGGCCCCTGCACGGCTGAGCCGCTCGGTACGGCTGCGCCGCCCGCCGCCTAGCCCTTGAAGGCGGCCTGGGCCATGCGCATGATCCGCTTGAACTCCTCGTCGCCGTTCTTTCCGGTCGGGAGCATCGAGTACACCAGGACCCGGCGCAGGTCGGGCGTGGCGAACACCCCGGACGTGTAGCCGCGGTTCGTTCCCGTCTTGCCCCAGACCAGAGGCCCGTTGTTCGGCAGCCGGGTGCGCGTCAGGCCGCCGTAGCTGAAGCTCGCGTCGGGCACCGACGGTGTCGTGAACAGCAGCTTCTGCTCGGCGGGGCGCAGCAGCCGACCGCGCATCAGGGCGTTCATGAAACGCGTCAGTTCGGGGGCCGTGGAGACCATCCCGCCCTCGGCCCAGGCCCAGTCGTCGGCGGGCAGGGAGGTGTGGCGCAGACCGAGAGGCCGCAGCACACGGTCGTGGACCTCCTCGGCGTACGACCGGCCTGTCACCTTCTCGACGACGAGACCGGCGATGAAGTAGTTGATGCCGTTGTACTGGACGGTCTTCCCCGGGGCAGTGGGGGTCCCGCAGGAGACCGCGGAGGTCACGACCTCCACCGGGGTCCCGGGCCGGACGCACTCCGGCTTCTGCAGACCGCTGGTGTGGCTGAGCAACTGTCCGACGGTGATGGGCTCGTACGAGGCGGGCAGCAGCCCCGGCAGCAGTTCCTGCACGGTGTCGTCCAGGGCCAGTCGGCCCTCGCCGACGAGCTGGAGCGCGACGGTGGAGGTGAAGAGCTTGGTGATGCTGCCGATCGCGAACGGCGCCTCCGCCGGCCGCGTCCATTCCCCGGCGGTCCCGGTCCACCGGCCCTCGCGCCCGGTCACCCGGATCATGGCACCCCGGACGTAGTCGTCGGGCAGCCCGGCGAGCGCCGCGCGCAGGGCGACGGGGTCGACGTGTCCGTGCTGCGCGGCGACCGCGGTCACCGCAGGGGGTGCCGCCGCCGCTGCGGGCACGGTCGCCCCCACCACTCCGGCGAGGGCGAGACCCGCCACCGCTACCGTCCAACGCGCCTTGCTGATCCGTGAGTTCGTCATGGATCAAGCATCCCGCCGGATGATCGCCGGGCCCATCGGGGACGACCCTGGTCGGCCCCTGACGCGCCCCCTAGATGCTCAGCGAGCGTGCGTAGTTGAGCTGGCCCATCACCCAGTGGATGGTGTCCGGCCCGGTCGCCGGGATCATCGTGGCGTGGTGCCGGCCGCCGCTGGTCACCGTGACCTGGATGAAGCCCGTCGTCTGCTTCTCCTTCATCAGCAGGAAGAGCAGACCCAGCAGGCACAGCACGAAGAAGATGATCGCCAGCACGATCGCGACCGTCGGGATCTTCTCCTCGGTACGCGACATGTCCATCGCGTTCCACACCGCCCCCTTGAGCGGCATGTTCCCGGCGGGCGTGATGATCTGATCACCCATCACCGTGATGTCGCCCAGGCTCAGCAGCGGTGCACCGCCGCCCTGAACCACCGGCGGATGCTGCGGCGGCATCGGCGCACCGGGAAGGGTCGGCTGGTACCCCTGCCCCGGCACCCCCGCCTGCGGGTATCCGTACCCGGGCGCCCCGGCCTGCTGCTCCGGCCCCCACTTGTACTCGCCGTCCGCGTAAGGGTTCGGCTCGCTCATCAGTCCCCGCTCTCCACAAAGAAAAAGCCCGCTCCTGCACGCCGCAGCGTACAGAAGCGGGCCACTGCCCCGGAAAGGGTGTCAGAAACGACGCGTGATCAGCGCGCGCTTCACTTCCTGGATCGCCTTCGTGACCTCGATGCCACGCGGGCAGGCGTCCGTGCAGTTGAACGTCGTGCGGCAACGCCACACGCCGTCCTTGTCGTTCAGGATCTCCAGGCGCTGCTCGCCCGCCTCGTCACGCGAGTCGAAGATGAAGCGGTGCGCGTTGACGATGGCGGCCGGGCCGAAGTACTGACCGTCGTTCCAGAAGACCGGGCAGGACGACGTGCACGCGGCGCACAGGATGCACTTGGTGGTGTCGTCGAAGCGCTCGCGGTCCTCGGCCGACTGCAGACGCTCACGCGTCGGCTCGTTGCCCTTGGTGACCAGGAACGGCATGACGTCCCGGTACGCCTGGAAGAAGGGCTCCATGTCGACCACGAGGTCCTTCATCACCGTGAGGCCCTTTATGGCCTCGACCGTGATCGGCTTCTCGGGGTTGATGTCCTTGATCAGCGTCTTGCAGGCGAGCCTGTTCTTGCCGTTGATCCGCATCGCGTCCGAGCCGCAGATGCCGTGCGCGCACGAGCGGCGGAAGGTCAGCGAGCCGTCGACGTCCCACTTGATCTTGTGGAGGGCGTCGAGCACACGCTCCTTCGGGTCGATCTCGATCTGGAAGTCCTCCCAGACCGACGCGTCCGACACCTCGGGGTTGAAGCGGCGGATCCGCATCGTGACCGTGATGTACGGGGAGGCGGCGGAGTCCGCCTCGACCTTGTCCAGTACGGGGGTAGCCATCAGTACTTACGCTCCATCGGCTGGTAGCGGGTCTGGACGACCGGCTTGTAGTCGAGACGGACGGTCTCGGAGCCGTCGTCGCCGACCTCGCGGTACGCCATGGTGTGGCGCATGAAGTTGACGTCGTCGCGGTTCGGGTAGTCCTCGCGGTAGTGACCGCCGCGGGACTCCTTGCGGGCCAGGGCCGAGACGGCCATGACCTCGGCCAGGTCGAGCAGGTTGCCCAGCTCGATGGCCTCGAGGAGGTCCGTGTTGAAGCGCTTGCCCTTGTCCTGGACGGAGACGTTCAGGTAGCGCTCGCGCAGCTCGGCGATCTTCTCGACGGCCGTCTTGATCGTCTGCTCGGTGCGGAACACCATCACGTTGGCGTCCATCGTCTCCTGGAGCTCGCGGCGGATGTCGGCCACCCGCTCGTTGCCCGTGGAGTTGCGCAGCCGCTCGACCTGCTCCTCGACGAACGTCGCCGGGTTCTCCGGCAGCTCCACGTAGTCGGACTTCGCGGAGTACTCGGCGGCCGCGATACCGGCGCGCTTGCCGAAGACGTTGATGTCGAGCAGCGAGTTGGTGCCCAGACGGTTGGCGCCGTGCACGGAGACACAGGCGACCTCGCCGGCCGCGTACAGACCCGGGACGACGGTGGTGTTGTCCGCCAGGACCTCACCCTCGACGTTGGTCGGGATGCCGCCCATGGCGTAGTGCGCGGTGGGCTGGATCGGGATCGGGTCCGTGTACGGCTCGATTCCGAGGTACGTACGGGCGAACTCGGTGATGTCCGGGAGCTTGGCGTCGAGCTGCTCCGGCGGAAGGTGCGTCAGGTCCAGGTAGACGTGGTCTCCCTCGGGACCGCAGCCGCGGCCCTCGCGGATCTCCGTGTAGATGGAGCGCGAGACGACGTCACGGGACGCGAGGTCCTTCATGACCGGCGCGTACTTCTCCATGAAGCGCTCGCCGTCCTTGTTGCGGAGGATGCCGCCCTCACCACGGGCGCCCTCCGTCAGCAGGATGCCCATGCGCCAGATGCCCGTCGGGTGGAACTGGAAGAACTCCATGTCCTCCAGCGGCAGACCGCGCCGGTAGCAGGCCGCCTGGCCGTCACCCGTCAGCGTGTGCGCGTTGGAGGTCACCTTGAAGAACTTGCCCGTGCCGCCGGAGGCGTAGATCACGGCCTTGGCCTGGAAGATGTGGATCTCACCGGTGGCCAGCTCGTACGCGACCACACCGGCGGACTTCTTGACGCCGTCGACCTCGGTGATCAGCTGGTCCAGGACGTAGAACTCGTTGAAGAACTCCACGCCCTCCTTGACGCAGTTCTGGTACAGCGTCTGGAGGATCATGTGGCCGGTGCGGTCCGCGGCGTAGCAGGACCGGCGGACCGGGGCCTCGCCGTGGTTGCGCGAGTGACCGCCGAAGCGGCGCTGGTCGATGGTGCCGTTCGGGGTCCGGTTGAACGGCAGACCCATCTTCTCCAGGTCGAGGACGGCGTCGATGGCCTCCTTCGCCAGGATCTCGGCGGCGTCCTGGTCGACCAGGTAGTCACCACCCTTGACCGTGTCGAAGGTGTGCCACTCCCAGTTGTCCTCCTCCACGTTGGCCAGCGCGGCGGCCATGCCGCCCTGCGCGGCGCCCGTGTGGGAGCGGGTGGGGTAGAGCTTCGTGAGCACGGCGGTGCGGCTGCGCTTCGTCGCCTCGATGGCGGCGCGCATGCCGGCGCCGCCGGCGCCGACGATGACGGTGTCGTACTTGTGGATCTTCATGACGTGGATTACCTCAGCCCCGTGCCTAGCGGATGTTCGGGTCGAAGGTGAAGATCACCAGCGTGCCCAGAAGGATGGTGAACACCGTGGCGGTGTACAGCAGGCCCTTGAGCCACAGGCGCGTGTTGGCCCGCTCCGCGTAGTCGTTGATGACCGTGCGGAGGCCGTTGGCGCCGTGCAGCATGGCGAGCCAGAGCATCAGCAGGTCCCAGACCTGCCAGAACGGGGACGCCCAGCGGCCGGCCACGAAGGCGAAGCCGATCTTGGAGACGCCGCCGTCGAGGAAGAGCTGGATCAGCAGGTGGCCGAGGACCAGGACGACGAGGACGATGCCGGAGAGGCGCATGAAGAGCCATGCGGCCATCTCGAAGTTGCCTCGGGTCGCCCGCGGCGTCCTGCCGGTGCGCTTGCGGGGGGCCTCGATGTACGGGGCCGGGTTGTCCACGTCGTAGGAGGCGCCCTCGACGGGACCGATCGCGGAAGTGGTGTCAGCAGACATGTCTGGCGTCAGCTCCCGAACAGTTCACGTGCGGCGTGGCCGAGGACGGGGTAGATGGAGCCCGCCATCAGCACGACCCAGATGCCCACGACGGTCCAGAGCATCTGCTTCTGGTAGCGCGGGCCCTTGGACCAGAAGTCCACGGCGATGACCCGGAGGCCGTTGAGCGCGTGGAAGAGAATGGCGGCGACCAGGCCGTACTCGAGGAGTGCGACGATCGGCGTCTTGTACGTGGCGACCACGTCGTCATAGGCCTCGGGGGAGACGCGGACGAGAGCGGTGTCCAGCACGTGTACGAACAGGAAGAAGAAGATGAGGACGCCGGTGACTCGATGAGCCACCCAGGACCACATTCCTTCCCGGCCGCGGTACAGCGTTCCAGCCGGCACGGAAAAACCCTCCGGGAGCGGGGATCAGGGTCGGCCGGCTTCGATGTCGGTCTGACCCGGCCGGGTACGGTCCACCGGCCCCGGTCATCGTAGCGACGACTTGTCGGTTCGCTCGCGCGGGGTCCATAGGTGTGATCAAAGAGGCACGGACGGGCTATCGCCTGGGCGGGAATCGCCGCATTCCGGACGGAATCACGAGCCGGCGATTCCGAATGTGAGGCGGGCGCGGGCCAGCCGGCGGAGCTCGTCGGCGGCGATCACCCGCTCTTCCTCCGGTTCGTTGCCGAGCCGTGACCGGATGCCGGCCAGGACCTGGTCGAGGCGCTCACCGGGGCGTACGCCGTCCAGGCTGATCACGAAGGCGTGCCCGAACCTGCTCTCGTACGCGGCGTGGGCGGCCCGCAGGGCGGTGTGCGCGGCGGGCGGGGCGTCGGGATGCGGCGCGGCGGAGGACTCGGCGGCCAGCGCCTCGTCGAGGTCGGTACGGGACAGGTCGTATCCGGCCTCGTCGGCGGCGGCGAGCAGCGCGTCGAGCGTCGGGTACGGACGGTGCGCGGTCACCCGTTCGGCCCAGCGGCGGCTGTGGCAGCAGGAGAGGAGCAGTTCCTGGGCGACGGCGGCCGGGGCCGCGTTGAAGCGCCCGAGACCGAGGGGGTGCCGGGGGCCGCCCTGCTGGGCAGGTATCGCGGGAGCGGCGGGGGAGCCCAGGTTCCGGGAAGAGGCACGGGTGTCGCTGGTCAGCGTGGACTCCGGGAATGGTGGGGTGGGTGTGACGCAACGTTATCGACGAGGGGTGAGAACTGTCCGACGGATGCGCGAATTTCACCCGGAAGGGAGAGTTTCGGAACGTGTGCGTGACGTTTCGGCGTCGGCGCCCGCCTCCGAATGGCCCCATCCGACCCCCTGAGGGAGGATCCGAGTGATGCGGTACGCCATACGAGGGGCCCAAGCGGGCCCGACACTCCTCGCGGCCGCGGTGGCACTGGTCACCGTGACGGCCTGCTCCAACGGGCCGTCCTCCGGCCCGGCCGGCCCCACGTCCGGAGCCGGGACGCCGTCGCCGGTCACCAGCGCGCCGACGAGCGCGGCACCGAGCCCCACCCCCACCCGGACGTTCCCGCTCTCCACCGCCCCGCTCACCGTCCCAGCCGTCCGCTCCCACGAGGCGGCCCGCGGCCCGGGCTGGCGCCCCACATCCGAGGCCGGCGTCGTCGTCGCCCCGGGCAGCGAGGGGCTCGCCGACGAGGGGCGGCTGCTCGCGGGGGAGCTCAAGATCGCGTACCGGGGCGCCGTCGCCGCCCGCGCGGGCGACGTCGAGCTGGCGCTCGGCGGGAAGGGCGCCCCCGAGTCGTACACGCTCACGACCCGCGACGACCGGGTCCGGATCACCGGCCCCGACCAGGCGGGGGTCTTCTACGGCACCCGCACCCTCAAGCAGTCGGTGAAGGGCTCCGGCGCGATGCCCGAGGGCACGGTCACCGACGCCCCCGCGAAGCCCCAGCGCGGACTGAACCTCGACATCGCCCGCAAGTTCTTCACCGTGGACTGGATCGAGGCCCGGCTCCGCGAGATGGCCGACCTCAAGCTCAACCAGTTCGGTCTGCACTTCTCCGACGACCAGGGCTTCCGCATCGCATCGGACACCCACCCCGAGATCGTCTCCGCCGAGCACCTCACCAAGGCCGAGGTGCGACGGATCCTCGCGCTCGCGGAGAGCCTGCACATCACCGTCGTGCCCGAGATCGACTCGCCCGGACACCTCGGCGCCGTCCTGCGCGCCCACCCGGACCTGCAGCTCCGCAACGTCCAGGGGACCCCGCGCCAGGGCGCCATCGACATCTCGAAGCCGGCGTCGGCGCGGCTCGTGGACGAGCTGCTGCGCGAGTACTCCGGTCTCTTCCCCGGCGGCTGGTTCCACGTCGGCGCCGACGAGTACCAGGCGCTGACCGTCCGCTCCCCGGCGGCCTCCTATCCGCAGCTGGCCACGGCGGCGCGGCAGAAGTACGGCCCGCAGGCGGGCGTCCAGGACCTGGCGGAGGGCTGGCTGAACGACCGGGCGGCGGTGGTCCGCGAGGCGGGCAAGGTCGCGAAGGCGTGGAACGACGGGTTCTTCCGGGGCGGGGTCGTCAGCGCCGACCGGCGCATCGAGGTCGAGTACTGGACCGGCAAGGAGATCGGGGCCCGGCCGCCGGCCGAGTACCTGGCCGAGGGCCGGAAGGTCGTGAACCTCAACGACGAGTTCCTGTACTACGTCCTCGGCCAGCCGAACCAGTTCACGTATCCCACCGGGCGCCGGATATACGAGCAGTGGACCCCGCTGGTCCTGCGCGGCGTCACACCCGTGCCGCAGCGGTACGCGTCCCAGATCCTGGGCGGCCGGTTCGCGGTTTGGTGCGACCGTCCCCAGGCGCAGACGCAGGCGCAGGTGGCCGACGGGATCCGGATGCCGCTGACGGCGACGGCCCAGAAGCTGTGGGACGCGCGGAAGCCGACGGCGAGCTGGGAGCAGTTCCGGGCGCTGGCGGCGCAGGTGCGTGGCTGACCAGCGGTTTTCCCATGGACGTGGGTCTTCCGCGTGGCATACGTTTCCCCTCCGCCGCGGCCGCCAGGCCGCCCGGCGCCTCGGGGAGGGGCGCCGTGGACCCATGGGGGTTCGCTCGACCATGCTCCGCAATCCGACCGGCTTGTCCCATGCCGTCGTGTCCCTGCTCGGCCTCAACGTCGTTTTCGACGTCCTGCTGTCCGTGTTCGACATCCGCGTCCTGCTCACCGACCCCACGGCGGGCGGCTACGACCCGGCCGTGTTCGGCCCCCTCGACCTGGACCTGACCTACAGCATCGCGTTCACGCTGTACGTGGCGACCGGGATCGTCTTCATCGTCTGGTTCCACCGGCTGCGGAGGAACGCCGGCGTCTGGGCCGGTGACCTGCAGAGCCGGGGCCCGGGGTGGGCCATCGGCGGGTGGTTCATCCCGATCGGCAACCTGTGGATCCCGCGCGGGATCGCCGTGGACATCTGGCGGGCCAGCCGCTTGGCCCCGTACGCCGCCGACGGGAAGAGCGAGCTGACGCTGCTCAACAGCTGGTGGGGGTTCTGGGTCGCCGGCACGGTGGTGGACCGGATCGCGGCGCGGCTCTACAGCAACGCCTACACCGCCGACGCGTATGTCACCGCGGCCTCCTGGTCGTTCGTCGGCTACGCCCTCGACATCGCCGCAGCCGTCCTCGCGATCCGGTTCGTCCCTCGCCTGACCTCCATGCAGCATGCGAAGGCCACCGGCGTGCTCCCGGCCGCGCGGTAGGAGGAAGCGCGACCGGGCGCCGGCGGCGAAGGGGGGTCGAGTCGGCCGGAGTACGCTCCCCACCGCGGTGGCCGCCCGGTCGCCGGGTGCCTCGGGGAGGGGCGCCGCTCACCCGTGGGGGTTCCGCTCCGACATGCTCCGCAATCCCGTTGGTCTGTCGTACGCCGTCGTGGCGCTGCTCGCGGCGCTCGCCGTGGCCGATGTCGCTCTCATCGCGGCGGCCATCGACGTACGGCTGCTGATGACCGGCGACCTGAAGGACCACCCGGATCCGGCCGGCTTCGCGCACATGGGCGTCGAGGTCGCGACGGTCTTCTGGGGGCTGATCCAGCTGGCGCTCGCCGTCGTCTTCATCATCTGGTTCTACCGGGTCCGCAAGAACGCCGGCGTCTTTGCGCCCGATCTGCACCGGGGCGGTCCGGGCTGGGCCATCGGCGCCTGGTTCGTCCCGATCGCCAACATCTGGTGGCCGCGGACCGTGGCGGCCGGCACCTGGCGGGCCAGCCGCCGGGACCCGTACGGCGAGGGCAAGGTCGAAGGGGAGTCGTTGGCCCTGCTCAACTGGTGGTGGGTCTTCTGGATCCTGACGGGCATCGGCAACTTCTTCGCGTCCTCGGTGTACGACGACGCGGACACGGTCGAGGAGTTCGCGGCCGGGGCCGGGGCGCTCATGGGAGCGGCCGTCGTGGACATCGTCGCCGTCGGTCTCGCGATTCTTTTCGTCCGTCGTCTGACCTCTATGCAGCACGCGAAGGCCACTGGCATGATTCCGGCCGCGCAGTGACGTAATCGCGCCAGGCGGCGCAGTAAGGGAAGTACTGCGTCCGCAACGGGAGGCCTCCATGAGCCTGCTGGAACTGATCGACCGGGCCGACGAACGGAGTCTGGCGGCCGCCGGGCTCGCCTGCCTGGACCGGTGTCTGCCGCTGCTCGCCCCCGAGGGCGGCGAGGCGCTGCGGCCCGTCTGGGCGGCGGTCGCACGCGGCGACGGCGGGGCGTGGGGCGAGGCGATGGCCAAGGCCCGGGTCGAGCTGGACGGTGACGCCGGGAACGACGCGACGGCCGGGCTCGTACGCGGGATGCTGGACACCGCGCCCGCCGAGTGGGCCGAGGGGCCGCTGCGGGAGTGGGCCTCCGGATGTTCTGTCACCGCGCTGGCCCTGCACGGCCGGTACGACGCGGCCGAGGTCACCGACGAGTCGATCGCGCGCTGCCGGGCCGGGGACGGCGCCGGGGTGGGGCCGCTCCTCGCGGGCGAGCTGCGCCGGCAGGAGACCGTCCTCGAATCGGTCGCCCATGGCCCGACCGGTCTGCGTCGGGCCCGCGAACTCTCCACGGAGGGCGGCCGCGTACTGCGCGCCGTCGTCTCCCGCCGGGCCCGCACGGCCTGACGCCGGCCGGGGCCCCTCGGGCCCCGGCCGTTCGCTTCATTCCTTCGGGCCCGCCATCCGCGCGACCGTCTCCGCGATGTCCCTCTCCGCCACCGCCTTGTCGAGGCCGAGGCCGGTCAGGACCCCGTCGCCGTCCTCGAACTCGAGCAGCGCCAGCAGGATGTGCTCGGTGCCCACGTAGTTGTGGCCGAGCCGCAGTGCCTCCCGGAACGTCAGCTCCAGGACCTTCTTCGCCGCGGCGTCGTACGGGATGAGCGCGGGCACCTCCTCGACCGCCGGCGGCAGCGTCGGGGTGACGGCCTCGCGCAGCCGCTCGGGCGTCACACCCTGCGCGCTCATCCAGAGCCCCGCGAGGCCCTCGGGTTCGGCGAGGAGGCCGAGGGCCAGATGGCCGGGGAGGGTCTCGGCGTTGCCGGCGGCCGTGGCCTCGTTCTGGGCGGCCATGACGACGTTCCTGGCCCGGGGGGTGAACCGGCTGAACCCCGCGTTCGGGTCCATCTTCTCGGAGTCCGGGTCCTTCGGGACGAACCGCTTCTGGGCCGCCTGCCGGGTGACGCCCATGCTCCTGCCGATGTCGGTCCAGGAAGCACCCGAGCGCCGTGCCTGGTCGACGAAGTGCCCGATCAGATGATCGGCCACGTCGCCGAGATGGTCCGCCGCGATGACCGCGTCGGAGAGCTGGTCGAGGGCGTCCGTGTGGCCCCTCTTGATCGCTTCGATGAGGTCGTCGAGCCGGACGGGATGGGTCATGCCGACTGGTTTCGTCATAGAGGCAACCCTAGGTTGACAGTCCATGGGTGTCAACCTTCGGTTGACAGTTCGAGGGGCGCCATGATGATCGCCATGACGACGACGAGCGACCCCACCGCCCCCGGCACCCTCACCGCCGACGACCTCCAGCACGCCGTCCGCCTCTCCCTCACCACCCTGCGCGGCGCGGCCGCCACGACGACCACCGACGACTGGCAGCGTCCCGCCGGTGCCCTGACCTGGAGCTGCTGGGAGACCGTCGAGCACCTCGCCGACGACCTCTTCGCCTACGCCGCCCAGCTCGGCCTCGAAGCGCCGCTCGACACCGAGGTGCCCTTCCTCTGGGAGCGGCGCCGCGAAGGCGGCCCCGCCAACGTCACCTACGCCGATCCCGAGGCGGGGACGTCCGGGCTGCTCCAGGTCCTCGAGTCCTGCGGCGCGATGCTGACCGCCCTGGTCCGTACCGTCCCCGCGGACCGGCGCGCGTACCACTGCTTCGGAATCTCCGGCGGCGAGGGCTTCGCGGCCATGGGCATCGTCGAGATCCTCGTGCACACCCATGACGTCGCCACCGGCCTCGGCGTCCCCTTCCACCCGCCGGCCGGCCTGTGCGACCGCGTGCTCCTCCGGCTCTTCCCCGACGCCCCCACGGACACCGACCGCTGGCCGACCCTGCTGTGGGCCACCGGCCGCGGTGAGCTCCCGGGGCGCGAACGGCTCACGTCCTGGCGCTGGTTCGCCGAACCGCGGGGTTCGGAGGAGCCGCGGGGCCCGGAGGAGGTGCGGGGGTCGTAGGGGTCGCGTGACCGGGCGTGCCCAAAGGTCGGACGGTGTGACCAAGATGTGGGCATGGTGTGACCAGCGCCACCTCCGTCACCTGTGACACTTGCGTCCCACTGGTCGCTTGGTTTGGCATGTACCAGGAATCCGACTCCGCGCCGGCCTTGCCGTCCGCCGACGGAATGCGCGCCTACGTGACCCATGTCGTCGAACGGCTCACGGCCAGGAGCCGTCTGCCGCTCGACTACTCCGTCGCCAGCCTCCGCCTGGTCGACCTGATCGTCGACGGCCTCCGTCGCGACCAGCCCGACCGCGACCGCGTCGACCGCATCCTCCAGGGCCTGGGCGCGTACACCGGAGAGGTGATCGTGCGCCGGGCCGGGGCGCAATGGGTGGACTTCGACGAGGGGCAACGGGAGTTCTTCCGGCAGCCCGTCGGGATCCGGATGCCCGACGGGCGGGCCTGGAACCCCCTCGGAAAGGTCGTCAACCGATTCGAGACAGGTCCGGAGGAATCCGTACAGCGCTTCTACCTGCTGCTGCACGGCCGGGCCAGGACACCTGTGCGCTGCCTGTGAAGCTGTGACGTTTCCACGGGTCCGCGCGCTGAAGGGGAGGGGGGATGGCGCGCCGCGCCCTGCCTCACGGGGGCATGGGCACGGTGAGCGGTGCCGAGTCGGCACGAAGAGGGAAGTGTGGGCGCGTACGACGCGGAACTGGGGATCCTTGTCGAGCGCGCGCAGGGCGGGGACGAGGACGCGTTCGCGCAGGCCTACCGTCTGGTCCACCCCGGACTGCTCGGCTATGTACGGGGCCTGGTCGCCGAGGACGCCGAGGACGTCGCCTCCGAAGCCTGGCTGGAGATCGCCCGGGACCTGGGACGGTTCCGTGGCGACGGGGCCGGGTTCCGGGGCTGGACCGCGGTGATCGCCCGCAACCGGGCGCTGGACCATCTGCGCCGGCAGCGAAGACGGCCCCTCACCTCCTTACTGGAGCAGGACGTCCTGGATCTGCCGGGTGGTCACGACACGGCGGCCGCGGCCCTGGAGAGGCTGTCGACGGAGCAGGCGCTCGCCCTGGTCCGCAGCCTGCCGCGGGACCAGGCCGAGGCCGTGCTGCTGAGGGTCGTGGTCGGCCTGGACGGACCGGCGACGGCGCGCGTCCTGGGCAAGCGCCCCGGGGCGGTCCGCACGGCGGGCCACCGGGGCCTGAGGAGACTGGCGTTACTGCTCGCCGCCGCGGAGCCGCCGCGGCGGCGGAAGGATGGGACATGACACGTGAGCCGGACCCGCTCGGCGCGGCGCTGAGCGCGGCGCTCAGCGCCGCGCTGCGGCGCGAACAGGACGGTGCCGACACGGGCGAGGCCCGGGCGCGCGAGGCCTTCCGGGCGGCGCGGGACGGCGCGGGGTACGCGGCGCGCCGCACCAGACGGCGGGACGACTGGCGGTCCGTGACGGTACGGGGTCGGTGGCGCGGTTCCCTGCGGACCACTGCGCTCGGTGTCGCCGCGACGGTCCTCCTCGGCGGTGTCGCCGTGGCGGCGTCCGGAACCCTCGACCCCGACCCGCCCGCACCGGCACCCGTCCAGGACAACCCCGAGGCTCCTGAGCCCCCCGAGGCGAGCCCCCGCGCGTCGGCCGTCCCCACGGCGGGGGACCTGGCGCCGGACCGGCGCGACAGACGGACGCGCAAGACCATGGGCAGGGACCCGGACGCCGACATCGGCAAAGGCATGGACAAGGACAGGGGCAAGGACAAGGACAACGGCAAGTTCAAGACCAAGGTCGAGAAGAGCAAGGTCCACGATCCGAAGCGCGCCGGATCGAAGGATCAAAGGCCCTGAAAAGAGGGCGAATAGGAGGACGACCGGGGCCGCCACCCCCCACAGGAGAGGCCCCGGTCGCCGTCCGCCGGAGCCGCAGCACGGCCCCGTACTCCCTACAGCGCCATGGATGCGTTTTCTGTCACACCGTCCTGCCCCCCTCGAAGGTTGCAGGTTGTACAAAGACCGGACGAACATGGACGCGGTGACGGGGAAGGACGTAGCGTGCTGGTGCGCGCCGGACGGTGCGGCGGTGGTGACCAGCCGTGATGACGAACAGGGTGGGGAGTGCTCGGGGACGACGCGGAGCTGACGGCCGCGGTGCTCGCTGCGCAGGACGGGGACGACGACGCCTTCCGTACTGTGTACCGCGCCGTGCATCCCCGGCTGCTGGGCTACATACGCACGCTCGTCGGTGACGCCGACGCCGAGGACGTCGCCTCGGAGTCCTGGCTCCAGATCGCCCGCGACCTCGACCGCTTCAGCGGCGACGCGGACCGGTTCCGGGGCTGGGCGGCACGTATCGCCCGCAACCGGGCGCTCGACCACATCCGGATGCGGGGCAGACGACCCGCCGCGACCGGCGACGAGACCGAACTCACCGACAAGCCCGCGGACTCCGACACCGCGGGCGAGGCCCTGGAGGCACTGGCCACCGGCCACACCATGAATCTGATCGCCCAACTGCCACAGGACCAGGCAGAGGCCGTCGTCCTGCGGGTCGTCGTCGGCCTGGACGCCAAGAGCGCCGCCGACACCCTCGGGAAGCGCCCCGGCGCCGTACGGACCGCCGCGCACCGCGGTCTCAAGCGCCTTGCCGAACTCCTCGGCTCCGAGGGCGACGGCAGCGGTACCCCGCTCGGGGGCGTACCGCCGCAGCGCGGTCGCCGACCGGGGGCCTCGGCTCCCGGTGGTGTGACGCAATCGCGCGCGCGTACGCAGAAGGACATGTGATGGCCGACGAGCGGTACCAGTGGCTCGACCAGGAGGCCGCGGAGCGACTGCTGCGCGGCGAGCCGGTCGAGGCCGTCGACGATCACGTCCGCGAGCAGGCCGAGCGCCTCGCTCAGGCCCTCGCATCGGTCCGGTCCCTGCCCCTCGCCGGACCGGCGCGGGCTGAACTCCCCGGCGAGGAGGCCGCCCTGGCCGCCTTCCGCAAGGCCACCGCCGAGCGCGTCACCGCGTCCGCGTCCCCGTCCGCCTTCGTGCCCACCGCGGAACTCGGCGGAGTGCGGCTCCGGCCGGTGCCCGCCGTCCGGCAGTGGGGACGCTCGCTGCGGTACGGACTGGCCGCGGCGGTCGCCGCCGTCGCCGTCGGCGGGGTCGCCGTCGCCGCCGGCACGGGCATGCTCCCCTTCGACACCGATCGTCCGGAGCCGGCCGGCTCGGTATCGGCCGTGGAGATCCCGGAACCCGTCGTCTCGGGCTCCCCCGACGACGGGTTCGGTACGGGTACGCCGTCGGTGCCTCCCTCGGGCGAGGGCCGGACCCCCGGCGCGTCCCCCTCGCTCTCCACGCCCCCGGCCACGGCCGGCTCCGGCGGTACGGGCGACAAGGACGACGCCACGCCCAAGCCGGGGAAGACCGCGACCCCCACGGCCCGCGGCGGCGACACCTTCTCCGCCAAGACCCTCAAGGCCTGTCAGGACTACCGCGCCGGACGACTCGACGACAGCGCCCAGCGCCGGCTCACGGAGTCGGCGCGCACCGGCGAGACCGTACGGCGCTTCTGCGACCGCGTCCTGGCCGGCGGTTCGACGAGCGGCGCCACCAGGGAGCCGTCCGGCGGCTCCTCGGGCGGCTCCTCGGGCGGCACGGGCGACGGCAAGGGCGACGACAGCTCCTCCGGAGAGGGCGATCGAGCGGGAGCGTCCTCGGGCGCCGGCACCGGCAACGGCGCCGGCGGCAAGGGCCGCGAGGACAAGCGTGCCGACAACGGTTCCGACAAGCGTGCCGACGGCCGCGACACCGGGCACGGCAAGGGCTCCGACCGTACCCAGAACCGCTCGTAGGACCAGGCGTGACATCGGCGAGACAGCGGGCGTAACACTTTTCGGCCCGTCGGCGCAGTACTGAGTGAGCCGACTGGTCATCGGCCGCGCAGAGAGCCGGGGTTCCCCCCGTACCTTCGGCTCCGCGCACCCGGCGCGGGTGGGACACGTTCCCCCGGTCCCACCCGCGCCCCTTCCGCTCTCCCGCTGCTACCAGTGGACGACGACCTTGTCGCCGACCTTCACCTGGTCGAAGAGCGTCGCGATCTTCCCCCGGTCACGGACGTTGACGCAGCCGTGCGAGGCCCCGTTGTAGCCGCGGGCCGCGAAGTCCGACGAGTAGTGCACGGCCTGGCCACCGCTGAAGAACATCGCGAACGGCATGGGCGTGTGGTAGATCGTCGAGACGTGGTTGCGGCTCTTGGAGTTGACCTGGAACGTGCCCTCACGGGTCGGCGTGTTCTCGGAGCCGAAGCGGACGTCCATCGACGAGACGACCTTGCCGTCGATCATCCAGGCCAGCGTCCGGCTCTCCTTGCTGATGCACAGCACCCGCCCGGTCATGCAGCGCGGGTCCGGTGTGTCCAGCTTGTTGGTCGTGGAGGGCTTCAGCTCGGCGGCCGTCGGCTTGTGCGTCATCCCGACCAGCCGCTGCCAGGTCGTCTCGTCCACCGAGCCGGTCTGCGGCAGCTCCCGCTTCTTCTGGAAGGCCTTGACCGCGCCCGCGGTCATCGTGCCGTAGAAGCCCGTGGGCGCACGGTCGAAGTACCCGACCTGCCGCAGCCGCGCCTGCAGCTCGCGCACCTTCTCGCTCTCGTCCCCGTCCTTCATCAGGACCTTGGCGGCCGGCTGCGCGGAGGTGGGGGAGGAGCTGGGCGTGGAGGACGGCTTGTCGTCCGTCGTCGGCGTGCCGGCCGGCTCGGTCGTCGGCGTGGTCGGGGCCGGGGCCGATGACGAGCTCGGCGGCGCGCCGGTCGTCGAGGGCGACGCGCCTCCGCCGCCGGCCGCCTGGGCCGTACAGCTCGTGACAAGTGCCACGACGGCCATGGACATGAGTGCTCTGCGTATGACGGACGAACGGCGCATCGGAAGCCCCCCGGGTATCAGACTGTGTACCTATTGGATGCTTCCCACGTCCGCTTGGTTGCGCACGCGACGCAAGTACGGAGCATGCTGTTACGAAGTGCGGAGCATGCTGTGAGGAAGGTCCCAGCGTGCGGCTCTCCACCCGCCGCACGGCCGCCGCTACAGTCCGTCGCGAGGGTCGGTACCGCAGAGTAGGTCTATCGGGAGGCACAACAGATGGCGCGCGAGTCGGAGTCGGGGCTCCCCATTGAGCCGGTCTACGGACCGGACGCCCTGGACGGGTGGGATCCCGCCGAGAAGCTGGGCGAGCCGGGCTCGTACCCCTTCACGCGCGGCGTGTACCCCTCGATGTACACCGGCCGCCCCTGGACCATGCGGCAGTACGCGGGCTTCGGCACGGCCGTGGAGTCCAACGCCCGCTACAAGCAGCTCATCGCCAACGGCACGATGGGTCTCTCCGTCGCCTTCGACCTGCCGACCCAGATGGGCCACGACTCGGACGCGCCGATCTCCTCGGGCGAGGTCGGCAAGGTCGGCGTCGCCATCGACTCGATCGACGACATGCGGATCCTGTTCGACGGGATCCCGCTGGACAAGGTCTCGACGTCGATGACGATCAACGCCCCCGGCTCCCTCCTGCTGCTCCTCTACCAACTCGTCGGCGAGGAGCAGGGCGTCCCGGCGGACAAGCTCACCGGCACCATCCAGAACGATGTGCTCAAGGAGTACATCGCCCGCGGCACGTACATCTTCCCGCCCAAGCCCTCGCTCCGGCTGATCGCGGACATCTTCAAGTACTGCAAGACCGAGATCCCGAAGTGGAACACGATCTCGATCTCCGGCTACCACATGGCCGAGGCCGGCGCCTCGCCCGCGCAGGAGATCGCGTTCACCCTCGCCGACGGCATCGAGTACGTCCGTACCGCCGTCGCCGCCGGCATGGACGTGGACGACTTCGCGCCCCGCCTCTCCTTCTTCTTCGTGGCCCGCACCACCGTCCTCGAAGAGGTCGCCAAGTTCCGGGCCGCCCGCCGCATCTGGGCGCGGGTGATGAAGGAGGAGTTCGGCGCGAAGAACCCCAAGTCGCTGATGCTCCGCTTCCACACCCAGACCGCCGGTGTGCAGCTCACCGCCCAGCAGCCCGAGGTCAACCTGGTGCGCGTCGCCGTCCAGGGCCTCGCGGCCGTCCTCGGCGGTACGCAGTCGCTGCACACCAACTCCTTCGACGAGGCCATCGCCCTGCCGACGGACAAGTCCGCCCGCCTGGCCCTGCGCACGCAGCAGGTCCTCGCGTACGAGACCGACGTCACCGCCACCGTCGACCCGTTCGCCGGTTCGTACGTCGTCGAGAAGATGACCGACGACGTCGAGGCGGCCGCGCTGGAGCTGATGGCCAAGGTCGAGGACATGGGCGGCGCGGTCAACGCGATCGAGCGCGGCTTCCAGAAGAACGAGATCGAGCGCTCCGCCTACCGCATCGCACAGGAGACTGACAGCGGCGAGCGCGTCGTTGTCGGCGTCAACCGCTACACGATCGACGTCGAGGAGCCCTACGAGCCCCTGCGCGTCGACCCGGCGATCGAGGCCCAGCAGGCCGAGCGGCTCGCCAAGCTGCGCGCCGAGCGCGACCAGGCGGCCGTGGACGCGGCGCTCGCCGAGCTGAAGAAGGCGGCGGAGGGCACGGACAACGTGCTCTACCCGATGAAGGACGCGCTCAAGGCGCGCGCCACGGTCGGCGAGGTCTGCAACGCGCTGCGGGAGGTCTGGGGCACGTACGTCCCGACCGACGCGTTCTGATCTTCCGCGATACGAAACAGACGGGCGGAGTGTCGTACCCACGTGCGACACTCCGCTTCATGTTGGGTGTCACCGATCTTCCGACGTATCTCGTGGGCCTCGTCCTCATCATCCTTCTGCCGGGGCCGAACTCGCTGTACGTGCTGTCCGTCGCCGCCCGCAAGGGCACCCGTACGGGATACAAGGCGGCCGCCGGCGTCTTCACCGGGGACGCGGTCCTGATGACGCTGGCCGCCCTCGGCGCGGCCTCGCTGCTCCAGACCACCCCCCTGCTCTTCATGATCGTGAAGTACGCGGGCGCGGGGTACCTGGCATGGATGGCGTACGGGATGCTGCGGGCGGCCTGGTCGATGTGGCGCGGCCGGCACGAGGCACCCGACGAGGAGACCGTCCAGACCCCGGCCACCGCAGGGGAGAACCCGTACCGCCGGGCGCTGATCATCAGCCTCTTCAACCCGAAGGCGATCCTCTTCCTGATCTCGTTCTTCGTGCAGTTCGTCGACCCCGGCTACGCCTACCCGGCGCTGTCCTTCCTGGTGCTCGGCACCCTGCTGCAGATCGGCAGCTTCCTCTACCTCACGATGCTGATATTCGGCGGAACACGGCTCGCCGCCGCGTTCCGACGCCGCCGCCGGCTCTCGGCGGGGGCGACCTCCGCCGCGGGCGCCCTCTTCCTCGGCTTCGCCGCGAAGCTCTCCCTCAGCAGCGCCGCTTGACCCTGACACCGTGTGAGGCCGTTCCGTAGGGGGCGTCATGTTCACCATCGGAGACTTCGCGCGGCACGGGCGGGTGTCGGTCCGGATGCTGCGTCATTACGACGCCATCGGACTGCTGCGCCCGGCCCATGTCGACCCGCACAGCGGCTACCGCTTCTACGAGGCGGACCAGCTGGCCCGCCTCAACCGCGTCATCGCGCTCAAGGAGCTCGGCTTCACCCTCGACCAGGTGGGGTCGATCCTCGACGAGCACCTCGGCGCGGAGGAGCTGCGCGGCATGCTGCGGCTGCGCCAGGCCGAGCTGGAGACGGCCCTGGCGGAGGCGGCGGGACGGCTGGCGCAGGTCGGCGCGCGGCTCCGAGCCATCGAGAGCGAGGGACACATGTCCACGCAGGACGTCGTGATCAAGAAGGTTCCGCCGGTGCGGCTCGCCGAGCTGAGCGGGGTGGCGGCCGGGTTCGGCCCCGGCGAGATCGGCCCGGTCATCCAGCCGCTGTACGAGCGGTTGTGCGCGCGCCTGGAGGCCGCGGGCGTGACCGGGTTCGGCCCCGGGATCGCGTACTACGAGGACGCGGGCGCCGCTGACGGCTCGGTCCTCGTGCACGCCGGCATGACCGTCCCCGACGGTACGGAGGTGGAGGGCGTCGACATCGTGGTGCTGCCGGGTCTGGAGGAGGCGGCCACGGTCGTCCACCGGGGCCCGATGGACGAGCTCCTGCCGACCGTCCAGACCCTGGCCACCTGGATCGACGCCAACGGCTACCGCTCGGCGGGCTATGCCCGGGAGCTGTATCTGGAGTGCCCGGACGACACGGCGAAGTGGGTGACGGAGCTCCAGGAGCCGGTCGTCCGCGCGTAGTCGTACGGGGCGTGCAGGGGTGGGCCGGCTTCACCGGCCTCATGATCACGCCGCCGTGCACCGTACCGAGGAGGTTGGTGTCGTGGCTGGTCATGATGTGGCTGAGGGTGGTGCGGGA
>NZ_JBEYYW010000048.1:0-39497 GCF_040645695.1 Streptomyces sp. NPDC046712
GGTACACGGTTCGGACGTACGCATGACGCATTGAGGAGGCACGGTGGCGGGCGAGTCCCCCGACAAGGCGGAGCAGCAGGAGTCTTCGCCCACAACCCGTGCGGTCCTCCTACAGGAACGAGTTGATCTCGATCGTCTCGGTGCGGCCGGGGCCGACGCCGATCGCGGAGATCGGGGCGCCCGACATCTCCTCCAGGGCCTTCACGTACGCCTGCGCGTTCTTCGGCAGGTCGGCGAAGGTCTGGGCCTTGGTGATGTCCTCGGACCAGCCCGGCAGCATCTCGTAGACCGGCTTCGCGTGGTGGAAGTCGGTCTGCGAGTACGGCAGCTCCTCGACGCGCTTGCCGTCGATCTCGTACGCGACACAGACCGGGATCTGCTCCCAGCCCGTCAGCACGTCGAGCTTGGTGAGGAAGAAGTCGGTCAGGCCGTTGACGCGGGTCGCGTAACGGGCGATGACCGCGTCGAACCAGCCGCAGCGACGGTCACGGCCGGTGGTGACACCGCGCTCGCCGCCGATGCGGCGCAGCGCCTCGCCGTCCTCGTCGAACAGCTCCGTCGGGAACGGGCCGGCGCCGACACGGGTCGTGTACGCCTTGAGGATGCCGATGACCCGGCTGATCTTCGTCGGGCCCACGCCGGCGCCGGTGCAGGCGCCGCCCGCGGTCGGGTTCGAGGAGGTGACGAAGGGGTACGTGCCGTGGTCGACGTCCAGGAGCGTGCCCTGGCCGCCCTCGAAGAGCACGACCTTGTCGTCGTCCAGCGCCTGGTTCAGGATCAGGGTGGTGTCGGCGACGAAGGGCTTGATCTGCTCCGCGTACTGGAGCATCTCCTCGACGATCTGCGCGGCGTCGATGGCCCGGCGGTTGTAGAGCTTGGCGAGGAGCTGGTTCTTGCCCTCGAGCGCCGCCTCGACCTTCTGCGTGAGGATCGACTCGTCGTACAGGTCCTGGACCCGGATGCCGACGCGGTTGATCTTGTCGGCGTAGGTCGGACCGATGCCGCGGCCCGTGGTGCCGATCTTGCGCTTCCCGAGGAACCGTTCCGTCACCTTGTCGAGGGTGACGTTGTACGGCGTGATCAGATGCGCGTTGCCGCTGATCAGGAGCTTGGACGTGTCAACGCCGCGCTCGTTCAGTCCGCTCAGCTCGGAGAGCAGGACCGCCGGGTCGACGACGACACCGTTTCCGATCACCGGGGTGCACCCCGGGGAGAGGATTCCGGAAGGGAGAAGATGCAATGCGTACTTCTGGTCGCCGACGACGACGGTGTGGCCGGCGTTGTTGCCGCCCTGGTAACGCACTACATAGTCAACGGATCCACCGAGGAGGTCGGTGGCCTTTCCCTTGCCCTCGTCACCCCACTGAGCACCGAGCAGCACAAGTGCGGGCACAGGCGTACACCCCTTCCGGGCGGGGCATGTCCAAGGTCAGGGGGCCTAATGCCGCCTCACCGGTGTGCCCCGGAATAGACGAAGCCCCTGGCGCAATAGCGCAAGGGGCTCTTGCACAAAGATGCTACCCGAGGAAGGACCGAGGTGTCGGCTCACGACCAGCTGCTGGTGGTCATCGACCCGGTCGCCCGCCGAAGTGACGGCGAGTCCGTACGGATCGCGAAAGATGTGTTGTGTGCGGGAGCAGAAGCGAAGATCTGCCTCCCGGACAGCCCGGAGGAATTCTCCCGGGCCCTTGCCCGGCGGGGCTCCCGCCGCCCCGTGGTGATCGGAGACGACCGTGCGCTGCTACGGACGGTGACGCTGTTGCACCGTGAGCGTGAGCTCGCGGAGGGGGTGCTCTCCCTGGTTCCGATCGGCGCCCCGGGCTCCCTGGAAGTCGCGCACGCGCTCGGCGTGCCGCAGAACGCGGTGACGGCGGCGCGTGCGGTGCTCGACGGGGCCGTACGCCGCCTGGACATGCTGGTCGACGACAGCGACGGGGTCGTGCTCGGCGATCTGAGCATCCCCGCGGTACGGACCGAGGCGGCCGCCTCGCCGACCGTGTGGGGCACCTGCCGTTCCCTGGTCCGCACCCTGGTCCGCCCGGCCCCGTCGCAGCTCGCGGTCCGCACGTACCGCCTCCGGGTGGAGGCGGACGGCGTCCTGCTCAGCGATGTGAACGCCCCGGTGGAGGGCGTGGACGTCCGTTCCCTGGCGGGCGTGGCCGAAATCACCATCCATCCCCCGGCCGCACCCCCGTTCCACACCGACGCCCGCACCCTCACGGTCTCGGGCCCGGACTTCCGCTACCGCGCGGACACGGTCGTGTCGGGGCCGGTCCGGAGACGGACATGGACGGTGCGGGAAGGGGCGTGGGGGCTGACCCTTCCGAGGGACCAGGGGCTCGGGAGCTAGGCGAGTAATTCCGAAGTGCTCGGGTCAGGGGTCGTAGGCGATCAGTGAGCGGGTGGTGGGTGTTCCCGTCTGCCGGTTGTGCCAGATGGCCGCGGTCAGGGTGAGGACGCGTTGGCCGACGCGGGCCAGGACCCCAGCGGGGGTCCTGGCGCCGTGGCGTTCGAGGTCGAACTGCCCTTTTGAGGGTGTCGTTGACCGACTCGATCAGCTGCCGGATCGGCTTGAGCAGGTGTTCGCCCGGCCGGGGCGTGCGGTTGCGGTAGCTGGGCCGCAGAAGGGCCAGGCTGTGCCCGGTCATGAAGGCGTCGAGGTGTTTGGAGACGTAGCCTTTGTCACCGACGATCGTCTGCCCGGGGTGCGTGGCCACCAGGTCCCGGTCGCCCGTGAGCATGTCGGCGAGGACTTCACGTTCGTCGACTTTGGGGTTGGCCAAGGCCCAGGCGATGGGCAGGCCGCCGGGTGTGCAGACCAGGTGCAGCCGCAGCCCCCAGAAGAACCGTGAGTGCGAGGGGCAGTAGCCGTAGCCGGCCCAGCCGGCCAGTTCGGAGCGTTTGACGGTAGGCCGGGAGCGGGCGCATTCCACCGGGGTGGAGACGACGACCCACACGTCGTCGTGCCACAGGTCGGTTTCCCGGGCCAGGGTGCGGATGAACCTGCTGATCAGTGTGTTCGCTGCGCGCAGGGGATTGCCGGTCAGGATCCCGCGCTCGACCGCGTACCGCAGGACGTTGCTCAGCACCATGCGCTTACGGCTCACGGTGCTGCCCGCAGCCAAGTTGCCGTCGAGCTTCCGGGACAGCGCGTCCAGGGCGGCCCGGAGCCGCTCCAAGCGGTCGACCTCGCTCATCTTGACCGTGTTGTCCGCGATCCAGGCCAGAGCCGTGGCGATGTCCTCGGGCGGCTCCTCCACTTCGCGGCGGGCCCGCAGGACGTTGTCCTTGTCCTTGACCGCCCGGAAGGCCCAGCCATAGAGGGCGCGGCGCAGGAGGGGCGCCGCTGGCGCACCCCGCGAGGTGGAGGCGAGGGCGGGCGCGACGGTGGCGAGCGTCTCGGCGATGCTCGCGCGTTGCTTGGCCGCCGCCTTGAGCGACTTCATCAGCATGTAGGCCGTGCAGGTCAACAGACTGCCCGATGCGCCGGAAGCTTACGGGGCCATGATCACTCGCGCCGAAGCAGCTCCGGGCCAAAGTCGCTCCGCCAACCTAGTCTCTGACCAGCCGAATCGGTGACATGGGCAATTCGTTCGGCCGAGCCTCCCTGGCAAGGGCCAAAGACCAGCTTAAGGATTCTGCTACTGGATCACCTACAGCCGCGCACAGTCCGGCAGCCATACGCGGTCAGCTGGAACACGAGACGCGGCCACCCCTGTCAGGAGATGCGCATGCACACCAGCCGGGACGAGTGCACCCATGCCCCCGAGCGACGCAGGAATCAGAGATCGACGCGGGCGCGTCACTGTCGACGGGCATGGCTGGTCGGGGCCCTGGCCGCAATGTGCACCGCACTGCTGCCCGGCGTCACCCCGCACGCCTCGGCAGACGAGCACCCAGACCCGCATTGCTCCCACACCGCCTACGTGGCCAACTCCAGCAACGACAACGTGTCGGTGATCGACTCCATCACCAACACGGTCACCGCCACCATTCCCGTCGGCGACAACCCGATCGGGGTGGCGGTGGACCCGCCCCGGGCCCGCGCCTACGTGACCAACGGCGCCGACAACACCGTGTCGGTCATCGACACCAGCAACAACACAGAGATCCTGCCCCGCATCCCCGTCGGCACCAACCCGGCCGCGGTGACGGTGGACCCGACCCGTGCCCGCGCCTACGTGGTCAACTTCGTCGACCGCACCGTGTCGGTCATCAATACCAGAAACAACCGGGTGATCGGATCCCCTATCCCCGTCGGCGCCAGCCCTAGCGCGGTGGCGGTGGACCCGCCCCGGGCCCGCGCCTACGTGACCAACGCGAGCGACGACAACGTCACGGTGATCAACACCAGAAGCAACCGGGTGGTCGGATCGCCTATCCCCGTCGGCATCGACCCGGAGGGGGTGGCGGTGGACCCGTCCAGTGCCCGCGCCTACGTGACCAACTTGGGCAACAACAACGTGTCGGTGATCGACACCAGCAACAACACAGAGATCCTGCCCCGCATCCCCGTCGGTGGCGAGCCGCTCGGGGTGGCGGTGGACCCGTCCATTGACCGTGCCTACGTGGCCAACTCCGCCGACGACACCGTGTCGGTGATCGACACCAGCAACAACACGGAGATCCTGCCTCGCATCATCGTCGGAGACCTCCCGTTCGGCGTGGCGGTGGACCCGCCCCGCGACCGCGCCTACGTGACCAACTTCCTCTCCAATAACGTGTCGGTGATCGACACCACCAACAACGCAGTCACAAGCGTCACCGTCGGGGCCCAACCGCAGGGGGTCGCTGCCTTCTGATAGCCGCAGCAAAATCCAGGCCGAAAGGATCTTCGCGTAGAACTTCCAGAGCCCCGCGGGACTGTGCCCCGCCTGCCGGGCCACTTCCACCGGATCCACCCCCGCCTGCAGCTCGACCTCGAACGCCACGGCGCCAGGACCCCCGCTGGGGTCCTGGCCCGCGTCGGCCAACGCGTCCTCACCCTGACCGCGGGCATCTGGCACAACCGGCAGACGGGAACACCCACCACCCGCTCACTGATCGCCTACGACCCCTGACCCGAGCACTTCGGAATTACTCGCCTAGGCGGCCGGGGAGCTACGAGGCCAGGCGGCTAGGGAGCGTCCTTCTGGGCCGCCTTGTGCGCGCGCCAGCGGTCCAGGAGGCTCAGCATCTCCTTCTGGAGGAACTCGAAGAACTCCGCCGTCTCCGCCGTCCGCCTGCCCGCGGCCGTGTCTGTGCCGAGGATCTCCGCGCCGTCCCGCAGCACCTTCTCCCAGCGGGTCAGGATCTGGTCGCGGCGGGTGAGCGTCTCGTACCAGACCTCGTTGTGGAGGACGTAGCGGTCGCGGCGTGAGCCGGGGTCGCGTTCACGGCTGACCATGCCGACCTGGTTGAGGTAGCGGACGGCTCCGGAGACGGCGGCCGGGCTGATCTGCAGCCGGTCGGCGAGTTCGGCGGAGGTCATGGACGCCGTTTCGGAGGTGAGCAGCGCCGCGAAGACGCGCGCCGCCATCCGCTGCATGCCGGCCTCGGTCAGTTCGGCGGCGAAGCGCTCCACGAACCGGGACACAGCCTCGTCTTGGCCCTCGCTGGTCGTCATCTCGCTCATCCCCCAACTTTATACGCTTCCTTAACTTCACAAGTTTGTGAAAGTACCGTACGTTCTGAAGCATGACGAAGGCAATCACCATCGCCGGACTGCACAAGTCCTTCGGGCGGACGCACGCGCTGGACGGCCTCGACCTCACCGTCGAGACCGGTGAGGTCCACGGCTTCCTCGGCCCCAACGGCGCCGGGAAGTCCACCACCATCCGGGTCCTCCTCGGGCTGCTGCGGGCCGACTCCGGCGCCGCCCAGCTCCTCGGCCGCGACCCATGGCACGACGCCGTCGAGCTGCACCGCCGGATCGCGTACGTCCCCGGTGACGTGACGCTCTGGCGCAACCTCTCCGGCGGCGAGGTCATCGACCTCTACGGCCGGCTCCGTGGGGGCCTCGACAAGGCACGGCGGGCCGACCTGATCGAGCGGTTCGAGCTCGACCCGACGAAGAAGGGGCGGACGTACTCCAAGGGCAACCGCCAGAAGGTCGCCCTGGTCGCCGCCTTCGCCTCCGACGTCGACCTGCTCATCCTCGACGAGCCCACGAGCGGCCTCGACCCGCTGATGGAGGAGATCTTCCAGAGCTGCGTCGCCGAGGCGCGCGAGCGCGGACGCACGATCCTGCTGTCCTCGCACATCCTCAGCGAGGTCGAGACCCTCTGCGACCGGGTCAGCATCATCCGCAAGGGGCAGACGGTCGAGAGCGGTTCGCTCGCGGACCTGCGCCACCTCACCCGTACCAGCGTCGCCGCCGAACTCGCCGGCCCGCCCAACGGGCTCGCGCACCTCCCGGGCGTCCACGATCTCGCCGTCCAGGGCCACAAGGTCAGGCTCCAGGTCGACACCGACAAGCTCGACGCCGTGCTGCGGTCGCTGACGGAGACCGGCGTACGGAGCCTGACCAGCACCCCGCCCACCCTGGAGGAGCTCTTCCTCCGCCACTACGCCACCGATGAGGCGAACGCGCGATGAGCACCCTGAGTCTCGCGGGCACCCGCCCGCTCACCCGGCTCGCCCTGCGCCGCGACCGGCTGATGATGCCGGTCTGGGCCGTCGTCACCGGCGGCATGGTCGCCAGCGGTGTCGGCTCCCTGGAGGGCCTGTACGGCACCCAGGCGCAGCGCACCGAGCTGGCCGCGTCGATGACCGCCAACAGCTCGATGCGCTCGCTGTACGGGCCGGTGTTCAGCGACTCCCTCGGCGGGCTCGTGGCCTGGCGGTTCGGCACCTTCGCCGCCGTCCTCGCCGCCGTGATGAGCCTGATCATCGTCGTCCGGCACACCAGGGAAGAGGAGGAGACCGGGCGTCAGGAGATGCTCTCCTCCGCGGTGGTGGGCCGCCGGGCCCCGCTGACCGCCGCCCTGCTCACGGCGCTCGTAGCCAACACGGCCGTCGCGCTCGTCATCACGGCCGGCCTCGCCGGCCAGGGCGCGGGCGGGGCACTCGCCCTCGGGCTCGCGGTCGGCGGCACGGGGATGCTCTTCGCCACGACGGCGGCGATCGCCGCGCAGCTGACGGAGAGCGCCCGGCTCGCCAAGGGCCTGACGGCGGCGGTGCTGGGTCTCGCCTTCGTGCTGCGGGCGGCCGGGGACGCCGGGTCCACCGACCGCGGCTCCGTCCTGACCTGGCTCTCGCCGATCGGCTGGGCCGAGAACGTCCGCGCCTTCGGCGGCGAACGGTGGTGGGTGCTGCTTCTGATCGCCGCGGCCGCGCTCGTCCAGGCTGCGGTGGCGTACGAGCTGGCCGGCCGGCGTGACGTGGGCATGAGCTTCCTGCCGACCCGGCCGGGCCCGGCGGTGGGGCGCCTCGGGACGGCCGGCGCGCTCGCCTGGCGGCTGCAGCGGGGCAGTGTGCTCGGCTGGTCGATCGGCTTCCTGCTGGGCGGGATCGTCTTCGGCGGGATGGTCGAGGGTGCGGCCGACATCGTCGGCGACAACGAGCAGGCCCGGGAGATCTTCGAGCGGATGGGCGGCCAGACCGGTCTGACCAACGCCTTCCTCGCGACGATGGTGAACCTGTTCGGGATGATCGCGGCGCTGTACGCGGTGGGTTCGGTGCTGCGCCTGAACGGCGAGGAGACCTCGCAGCGGGCCGAACCGATCCTGGCGAACGCGGTGGGCCGGGTGCGCTGGGCGGCCGGGCACCTGCTGATCGCCTTCGGCGGGGCGGCGCTGATCATGCTGCTGAGCGGCCTCGGTCTGTACGTCTCGTACGGCAAGGACCTCGGCCCCGTCCTGGGCGCGTCGCTGGCCCAACTCCCCGCGATCTGGACGCTGGCAGGGCTCGCGGTCCTGCTGTGGGGCGCGTTTCCCAAGGCGGCGGTGGCCGGGTGGGGGGTGGCGGGACTCTCCCTGGCCCTGGGCTGGATCGGCCCGGCGCTCGACCTGCCGCAGTCCGTACTGAACCTGTCGCCCTTCGGCCACCTGCCGAAGCTGCCGGGGCAGGAGCTGACCTGGGGGCCGGTCCTGGTCCTGACGGCTCTCGCGGCGGCCTTCGTCGCGACCGGCCTGTGGCGCCTGGGCCGCCGGGACATCACGACGGCCTGACGGCCAGGCACGAAGGGGCCCCGGAACCGGGGCCCCTTCGTCATGCGGTCACACCTCCACCAGCAGCTCCTCGAAGCCGCGGATCACGAAGCCCGGCTTGCGGCGCGGCTCCGCCGTCAGGCGCAGCCCCGGCGCCTGCCGCAGCAACTCCCCGAAGACCGCCATGAGTTCGATGCGGGCCAGCGGGGCGCCCAGGCAGTAGTGGATGCCGGCACCGAAGGTGATGTGGGGGTTGTCGGCCCGGGTGAGGTCGAGCACGTCGGCGGTCGGGCCGAAGCGCGCCGGGTCGCGGTTGGCCGAGCCGAAGAGCAGCGCCACCTCCGAGCCGCGCGGGATCACGACGTCACCGACCTCGATGTCGTCGAGGACCCAGCGCTCGAACATCTGCAGCGGGGTGTCGTACCGCAGAAGTTCTTCCACAGCTGTGGACAACTTTTCGGGTTCCGGACGGATGCCCTCGCGCAGCAGCGTCCACCACCCGTTGACCGTGGTGTTCACCGTCGCCTCGTGCCCCGCGTTCAGCAGCAGCACGCACGTGGAGATCATCTCCTGCTCGGTCAGCTCCTCCACGCCCACCAGCCCCGAGATCAGGTCCTCCCCCGGGTCCTTCCGCCGCCGCTCGATCAGCTCGCGCAGATACGCGGAGAAGTCGAGCGACGCCTGGACCGCCCGGCGGGCCGTCTCCTCCGAGGGGTTCAGCTCGAACATTCCGCAGATGTCCGCGGACCAGGGCCGCAGCAGCGCCCGCTCCTCGTCCTCCGCCGGAATGCCCAGCATCTCCGCGATCACGGCGACCGGCAGGGGCTCCGCCACGTCCGCGAGCAGATCCCCGCCACCCCGGGCGACGAGACCCCCCACCAGCTCCCCGGCGAGCCGCTCGACCGTCGGCGTCAGGTTCTCCACCGTGCGCGGCGTGAACGCCTTCGACACCAGCCGCCGGATCCGCGTGTGGTCGGGCGCCTCAAGATCCAGCAGACCGTGGTCGTTCAGGGTGTGGAACGGCTCGTGCGCCGCGGGCGGAGCCGTACGGCCGAACTCCTCGTGGGTGAACCGGTGCGTGTACGTCCGGCCGAGGCGCCGGTCCCGCAGCAGCGCCGACACGTCCTCGTAGTGCGGGATCAACCACTGCCGGGTCGGCGCGTACCAGTGCGCGCGGCCCCGCGCCCGCAGCTCGGTGTAGGCGGGGTACGGGTCCGCGACGAAGGCCGGCGACCAGGGCTCGAAAGGAACGTCCATGCGCGGACGCTACCGGCCCGATCCGTGGCGCGGGAGTCACCCGCCGACCTGCACCAGTCTCGCCTCGTACGCGAACACCGCCGCCTGCGTGCGGTCCCGCAGCCCCAGCTTCACCAGGATCCGGCTGACGTGCGTCTTGATCGTCGACTCGGCCACCACGAGGTGGTCGGCGATCTCCGCGTTCGACAGGCCCTGCGCGATCAGCACGAGCACCTCGGTCTCCCGCTCGGTCAGGTCCCCGACCTGCGCCAGCGCCGGCGGCCTCGGCGATTCGGCCGCCTTGGCGAACTCGGTGATCAGCCGCTTCGTCACGGTCGGCGCCAGCAGCGCCTCGCCGGCCGCCACCACCCGTACGCCCTCGGCCAGCTGCCGCGCCGAGGCGTCCTTCAGGAGAAAGCCCGAGGCCCCGGCGCGCAGCGCCTGGTACACGTACTCGTCGAGATCGAACGTCGTCAGGACCAGCACCTTCGCGTCCGCGTCCGCGGCCACGATCTCGCGGGTGGCCTCGATGCCGTTCAACTCCGGCATCCGGATGTCCATCAGGACGACGTCCGGGCGCAGCGCCGCCACCTGGGCGATCGCCTCGCGGCCGTTGACGGCCTCGCCGACGACCTCGATGTCCGGCATCGCGCCGAGCAGCACCGAGAAGCCCTCGCGGACCATCATCTGGTCGTCGACGATCAGTACCCGGATCACTGGTCCGTCTCCTCGCGCGTCACGGGGATGAAGGCCGTGACCTCGTATCCGCCGTCCTCGGTCGGCTCGGCCGTCATCTCGCCGTTCAGCATCGTCACCCGCTCGCGCATCCCGGTGATGCCGTGGCCCGCGCCCTGCGAGGCGGCCTTCAGCAGGCCGCGCGCCGGGCCGTTGACGATCCGCAGTCCGAGCCCGCCGAGGACATAGCTGACCTCGACCTTCGCCCCGGCGCCCGGCGCGTGCCGCAGTACGTTGCTCAGCGCTTCCTGGATGATCCGGTACGCGGAGAGTTCCACGCCCTGCGGCAGCTCCCGCACCGCGCCGGTCACCGTCTTCTCGACGTCGAGCCCGGCCTCGCGGACGTTGCCGATCAGCCCCTCCAGATCGGCGAGGGTGGGCTGCGGGGCGTCGGGGGCCTCGTAGTCCTCCGCCCGTACGACCCCGAGAACACGGCGCAGCTCGGTCAGCGCCGCGACCGCGTTCTCCCGGATGGTGACGAAGGCCTGCTCCAGCTCCGGCGGCGGGTTCTCGACCCGGTAGGGGGCGGCCTCCGCCTGGATGGCGACCACGGACATGTGGTGGGCGACGACGTCGTGCAGCTCACGGGCGATGGTGGTGCGCTCTTCGAGGAGGGTCCGCTTGGAGCGTTCCACTGCGGTCACCGTCTGCTGGGCGGTGACCTCCTGCTTCGCCTCCCTGCGGACCTGGAGAACGGTCACGAAGAGCAGCACGAGCGCGGAGGGGAAGAGGACGGCGACGGCGTCGGGGCCGCCCCGCCCGAGGAAGCCGGTGGCGAGGAAGGCGTACACGGCGGAGACCACCCACATCCAGGCGGCGGTACGGGGCCGGGTGCGGGCGGCCACCACCGTCATGACCACGACGTGGGCCATGCCCGAGGTCGGGCCCCACGGCCAGCCGTCCCCGTACGAGCCGAGGGCGGCGACGAAGGGGACCATGGCCAGCGACGCCCAGAACGCGAGGACCGGGCGGACCAGGGTCAGCAGCACGACCAGGGTGGGCAGCCCCGCGAACCCGAGGACGAACAGGCCGTTGCCGGACACGATGGTCGTCCCCACCGCGAAGAGGAAGAACGCGATGCCGACCACGATCGCGTGCGGGGTCCAGCGGGCCTTGTTGCGTATCCGCTCCGGCAGGCGCCGGGTCAGCACGCCGTCGACCGCCATCGGCGGCAGGAGGCGGTACTCGAAGGCGTTGTCGAAGAGGTCCTGGCGCACCCCTGCGAGCGCGCCCTGGGCCAGGCGGAACTCGGGGCTGCGGCTCATTTCACGGGTGTCGGTCACATCAGCCACCGTACGGGGGCCGGTGGACGCGGTCGTCACCATGAATATGGATCCTCCCGCGTCCGTCCCAAGTACTACGCGGCCCTAAGCGCCCTGGACCCGTCAGAAGGCGAGCTGGGCGATCTCCTCCGCGACCACCGCGCAGGCGTCCGCCGCCGGGTCGATCAGCGGGAAGTGTCCGACGTCCTGGAGGAGCGTGAACCCGACCGTCTCCCCCGCCTTCGCCGCCGCCTCCACATAGGCGTCGGCCACCGCCTGCGGGACGACGATGTCGTCCCGGCCCTGGACGACCGTGGTGGCGATCCCGGTCGGCAGCAGCAGCGCCGGGTCGGCGTGACGAGCCCGTACGTCGAACTCACCTTCCCCGCCGAGGAGTTGGGTCACCGCACCGCCGCACACCCCGAGCTCCACCGCCCGGTCGAAGTGCGCGATGGGGGCCAGCGCGACCACCCCGCGCAGCGCGGGCGGGGCGGGCAGCCGCCAGGGAGCGTCGGGAGGCAGTACGTGCCGGGCGGCGGCCCACAGAGCGAGGTGGCCGCCCGCCGAGTGGCCCGTGAGCACGATCCGGCGCGGATCGGCCTGCGGCAGATGCTCCGCCGCCAGGCGCGGTACGGCGTCCAGCGCGGCGGCCACGTCGTCGAAGGTCTCGGGCCAGCGCCCGGCGACGGGCGCGGTCCCGCCCTGCCGGGGGATGGCACTGCCACGCCGGTATTCGACGTTGGCGACGGCGAAACCCCGGCGGGCCAGAAAGTCCACGAAAGGAGTCAGGTGCTGCCGGTCGTACGGCGCCCGCCAGGCACCGCCGTGCAGCGCGACCACGAGCGGGGCCCGCTGCCGGCCGTCCCGCGGCGCGTAGAAGTCGACGACCTGGTCGGGGTGTGCGCCGTACGCGGCGGACACGTCCGGGGCGACGGCCGGGTGCGAGAAAGCCGATGCTTCTTCGGCGGCGTCGCGCGCGGCGGGGTCCGGCATTCTGTTCCAACCTCTCGGGGACGGGGCCGAATTGGCCTGACCTGCGGGGACGGTACCAGGACTGACGCCCCCACAGATCAAGCGATCATCGGACCTGCGCCTACGAGCCCAGCACCTCGGCCAGGACCCGCGCCGCCCGCTCCGCGTCGGCGAAACCGACGTACAGCGGGGTGAAGCCGAAGCGCAGCACGTCCGGCCTGCGCAGATCACCCACGACACCGCGCGCGATCAGCTCGGCCATCACCGCGGGCGCCTCGGCGCAGCGCAGCGCCACCTGGCTGCCGCGCTCGCCGTGCGCCTCGGGCGTCAGCGACTCCACCCGGCCCTCGGGAACGTACTCCCGCACGCACTCCAGGAAGAAGTCCGTCAGGGCCAGGGACTTGGCCCGCACGTCCTCGATGTCGACGCCGTCCCAGACGTCCAGTGCCGCTTCGAGCGCCAGCATGGACAGGATGTCGGGGGTGCCGACACGGCCGCGGAGCGCGCCCGCCGCCGCCTCGTAACCGGGGGTCATCCCGAACGGGTCGACGTGCGAGTTCCAGCCGGGCAGCGGCGAGTCGAAGGCGGCCTGGTGGCGCCCGGCGACGTACAGGTACGCGGGCGAACCGGGGCCGCCGTTCAGGTACTTGTAGGTGCAGCCGACGGCCAGGTCGACCCCCTGCTCGTCCAGGCCCACGGGCAGGGCGCCCGCGCTGTGGCACAGGTCCCAGACGGCGAGGGCACCCGCCGCATGCAGGGCGGCCGTGATCCCGGGCAGGTCGTGCAGCCGGCCGGTGCGGTAGTCGACATGGTTGACCAGCGCGGCGGCCGTACGCGGTCCGGCGGCGGCCGCCATGTCGGCGGGCGCGACCGGCACGATCCGGCGGCCGGTCATCCGGGCCGCCGACTCCGCGATGTACCCGTCCGTGGGAAAGGTCGTCGCGTCGACGAGGATCTCGTCCCGGTCGTCCGAGCTCAGCCGGGCCGCGGCGACGACCGCCTTGAAGACGTTCACGCTGGTCGAGTCGCCGACCACGATCTGTCCGGGAGCGGCGCCGACGAGCGGGGCGATCCGGTCGCCGATCCGCTCGGGCGCGGTCCACCAGCCGCTCTCGTCCCAGGAGCGGATGCGCAGCTGCCCCCACTCGCGCGATATGACGTCGGCCATCCGGGCGGGTACGTGCGCGGGCAGGGCGCCGAGCGAGTTGCCGTCGAGGTAGACGGTCTCGTCGTCGAGGGCGAACTTCTCGCGCAGCTTGGCCAGCAGGTCCTCGGTATCGAGCCGCAGCGCGTTCTCGCGCAGGACGTCAGACATGGCTGCGCGCCGTCCACAGCTCGGGGAACACGTTCTTCTGCGCCCGCTTCTCCAGCCAGGCCACGCCCGCCGAGCCGCCGGTGCCCGTCTTGGAGCCCATGGCCCGCCGGGTGGCGACGAGGTGGTCGTTGCGCCAGCGCCAGATCAGCTCGGCGACATCGCTCAGCGCCTCGCCCAGGCGGACGAGCTCGGCGTTCTGGTCGGCGTCGGCGTAGATCCCGGCCCAGATCTCCTCGATCTCGGGCGACGGCTCGTACTTCTTGGCCAGGTCGCGGCCGAGCACGGCCGTCGGCACGGGCAGTCCGCGCCGGGCGAGGAGCCTGAGCACCTCGTCGTACAGGCTCGGCTCCTGCAGCGCCTTCTCCAGCTCGGCGTGGACGCGGGGCGCGCCGCGGTGCGGCACCAGCATCGACGCGGACTTCTCGCCGAGCAGGAACTCCATCCGCCGGTACATCGCCGACTGGAAGCCGGAGCCCTCGCCGAGGGCGGCGCGGTAGGAGTTGAACTGCGCCGGGGTGAGCTGGGCGAGCGGGCGCCAGGAGTGGTTCAGCGCCTCCAGCTCGCGCACGGAGCGCTTGAGCGCGTCCATCGCCACCGGGACGCGGTCCTCGCGCAGCGCGCGGCTCGCGGTCTCCCACTCGTGGACGATGACGGTGAACCACAGCTCCATGACCTGGGTGGTGACCAGGAAGACCATCTCGCCCGGATCGTCGGAGCGGAGGTGCTGGAGGTGGGTGAGAACGTCCGCCTGGACATAGTCCTCGTACGGCGTCGTGCCCGCGAAGTCGAGGTTCGGGTCATCGACCGAACCGGCTCCGGAGGCATCGGGGAAGGTGGACATCGCTGTCTCCTCGATACGCAACTACCGGGTAGCGGTCCGCTCCTTCCGTTAGGCAAGTGGAGCCCCGGTCCCCTCGGGTCCGCGTGCTTCGTCGCGCGCGGCCCCATGCGCATCATGGCACGATCGGACCCTCGATGTAGCTACCGTCTTCGTCATACGGATATGCGTTCGATCGACAGCCCTTGAGCCCCTTGATCTGCTGCATCATGACCGGCGCGAGCTTGCCGGGCCCGGGGCAGGTCATGTGCATCCGGATGCCGAGCTCGTGTCCGACCTCGTGGTTGATGATCAGATGCCGGTACTCGGCGGGCGTCCCGGCGAAGGTCGGGGAGCCGAGCAGCCAGCGCTTGAGGTTCACCACGACGCCCTGGGAGGTCTCGCAGTTCAGCTCGCCGCGGGTGTTGAGGCCCTGCGCGAGACAGAGCTTGTCGGCGGTCGTCGGAGTGGCGATCCGGATGACGAAGTCGGCGTTCTCGGAGACCAGCTGGAACCGGCCACGGCCGTGGGCGGCCCAGCCGCGCGGGTGGGACAGGATCTGCTGGATCTCGGCGGCGGCCTCGCGGGCGGAGAGGTCGATGCCGTCCTCGACCTGGACCCGGTAGCGGCGCAGGGTGCCACCGGTGCCGTAGGCGTCGCCGGAGGACTGGGCCGTGGTGAAGGTACCGGCGCCGGAGGCCGGCACGGTCGTCTTCCTGGGCGTGACCGTCGGCTTGGGCTTGGAGGTGGTCTGCTTGGGCTTCGGCGTGGGCGTCGTGGCCGGCGGAGGGGGCGGCACGGTCGTCCGCTCGACGGTGGGGGCGGCGGTGCGGGCGGAATCGGGGTGCTCGCCGCTGTTGTAGTGGGCGAGGGCGGCGCCGCAGCCGAGGGAGAGCACGATCAGCGCGAGCGTCGGCAGGAAGAGGCGTCTTATGGGACTTTTGGGGCGGCGTTTGGAACGCCCCCGGCCCCGCCGGCGGCTCTGTGTGCGCCCCCGGCCTGCGGGTGCGGCGGCACGCTTGCCCAAGACAGACTTCTCCCCTGCGACAGCCGGAGTGGGGGAAGAGGGTGGGGCCTCTGCGCCGGCGGCTCGGTACAACGGTCCGAAGGATCGTAACCGCCCCCTCGAACGCCTTCGAACGGCCTCGGGACTATGACCGGTTTTCCCCCTGCCCGTGCGGACAGGGGGAACCGTGTGTCGACCGAGGAGGACCCGCGGGTCAGCCGAGGGTCTCGGCGGCCGTCTCCGAGGAGTCGCGCAGGAACGTCGAGCAGCGCTCGTACTCGTCCTTCTCACCGATCTCGCCGGCGGCCCGCGCCAGCGCGTGCAGCGCCCGCAGGAAGCCGCGGTTGGGCTCGTGCTCCCACGGCACCGGGCCGTGTCCCTTCCAGCCACTGCGGCGCAGGGCGTCCAGGCCGCGGTGGTAGCCGGTACGGGCGTACGCGTACGACTCGATGACGCGACCGGCCTCGTACGCCTCGTCGGCGAGCTGGGCCCAGGCCAGCGAAGAGGTCGGGTACTTCGCGGCGACGTCCGCCGGTGCCGCGCCGTTCGCGAGCAGCTCACGCGGCTCGGGATCGTCGGGCAGATGGGTGGGGGGCGGTCCCCCCAGCAGGTTCTCGTGGATGGCCATGGGGCCAGTCTGCCTCAGAGCCCCTCGCCCCGGGACGATCGGTCTCCCGGGTCGAGGGGAGGGGCCGTCACGCCGCAGTGAACCTTGCACTCGGGATGGCAGTCGGCCTCGCCGGCCGGCACCCGTACCGTCGCCCAGGCCAGGACCGCACCCGCCACCATCAGCCCCGCGCACATCGGCATCGCCTTCAGGAACGTCTCCCCGAACTCCTCCGCCGAGCGGTACGCCTCGGGACCCATGCCCGCCAGCGCGGGCAGCGCCGCGACCGCGAGCAGCCCCGCCGCGCGGGCCGCCGCGTTGTTGATCCCGCTCGCCAGGCCGGATCGGGCCACGTCCACCGAGGCCAGGACGGTGGCCGTCAGCGGGGCCACCAGGATCGTCAGGCCGAGACCGAGCACCACCATCGCCGGCAGCACATCCCACACGTACGAGGCGTCCTCGCCCACCCGCAGCATCAGGACCATCCCGCCGGCGCACAGCAGCGGCCCCACGGTCAGCGGGATCCGCGGCCCGATCTTCTCGCCGAGCTCCCCCGCCTTCGGCGAGAACAGCAGCATCAGCACGGTGGTCGGCAGCAACGCCGTCCCCGCCGCGAGCGCCGAGTAGCCGGACACCACCTGGAGCTGGAGCGCGGCCAGGAAGAAGAATCCGCTGAGCGCCGCGTACACGCACAGCGTCACCAGATTGACCGCGGTGAACAGCCGGGAGGCGAAGACCGACGGCGGCACCATCGCGGTCTCGCCCCGCCTCCGCTCCACGAGGACGAACGCCGCCCCGACCGCGAACCCGAGCGCCCCCGGCCACCACGCCTCGGCGATCAGCGCGTAGGTGACGAGGCCGAGCCCCGCCGCCCCGAGGAAGGCACCGAGAACGTCGAAACGGCCGTGGGCGGCCTCGTCCCGCGACTCGGGCACATGGCGCAGCGCCACGGGCACGCACAGCGCGGCCAGCGGCACGTTCAGCAGGAACACCCACCGCCAGCCGGGCCCGTCCACCAGCCATCCGCCGACGAACGGCCCGATCGCCGCCCCGACCCCGCCGAACCCCGACCACAGCCCGACGGCCTTGGCCCGGTCGTCCTGGTGGAAGCTCGCCTGGATCAGGGCGAGCGAGCCGGGGGTGAGCAGCGCGCCGCCGATGCCCTGGAGGGCGCGGGCGGCGATCAGCACGCCCGCGTTCGGGGCGATCCCGCACAGCAGCGACGCGAGCCCGAACCACACGACCCCGACGACGAAGACCTTCCGCCGCCCGTACCGGTCGCCGAGCGCCCCGCCGAGCAGGATCAGACCTGCGAGCGTGAGCATGTAGGCGTTGACCGTCCACTGGAGGTCGGCCATGTCCGCCCCCAGGTCCTCGCCGATGTGCGGCAGGGCGACGTTGACGACGGTGGAGTCCAGCAGCGCCATCCCGGACCCGAGGACGGTGGTGAACACGATCCACCGCCCCGTGCCGGAGCTCAGCCGGATGTCCATGCCTGCATGGTCCCGCGAACCACGGAGCCCCGCCCGCCGGAACGGCGGACGGGGCTCGGCAGGTCGGTTACCGAACGCCTCAGCGAGTGAAGTTGAAGTACTGCCACGAGCCGTAAGCCGTGGAGTTCACGTTGTCGGTGAAGCCGTCGACATACACGGCGCGGACCCGGAACCGGTAGCCGGCCGCTCCGTCACCGTCCAGCGTCACGTACGCCATGCCATTGGCGTTCAGCTGGAAGTACTCCGAGCCGGCGTTGCGCCAGGCGCCGGAGTACCAGACCTGGAGATCGAGCCGGGTGTGGCGGCCCGGGTAGGAGTTGTGCCACGCGGAGATCAGCGGGTCCGTCGTCTGGTGGTAGGTCCGGTACGCGGTGGTGCCGATCTTCGTCCACTTGTAGTGCCGGGACATCGTGTTCGCCACGCCCGCCCGCGTGTACACGGTGGACCAGGCGATGGCCGACGCGGAGCGGGCGTCACCCGCGAACCACGCGCCCACACGGGTGTCACGGGTCATCTTCAGCTGGACCGCCAGCTTGCCCTCCGAGTTGACCGTGCCGGTCCGGAGCAGCCGCTTCGGCTCCGGGCCGTACGGGTCGGCCCAGATCTCCACCACGCGGTTCTTGTACGTCGGGCCGAGCGTGGCCGTGTACCAGACGGGGGTGTTGAAGTTGACGGTGAGCCCGTTGCGGTCCAGCGTCAGTGCGGTCTTGTTCCGCTGGACCTCGA
Source organism: Streptomyces sp. NPDC046712 (assembly GCF_040645695.1). Lineage (NCBI taxonomy): Bacteria > Bacillati > Actinomycetota > Actinomycetes > Kitasatosporales > Streptomycetaceae > Streptomyces > Streptomyces sp. NPDC046712. Next base: position 18,299 of record NZ_JBEYYW010000048.1, read on the forward strand.
CCTGGGCCTTCGCGGCGGCGTAGCTGTGCGTGGCGTCACCGGCGTACTCGACCTTGTAGGCCACGCCACCGCCCGCGGTCGGCGTGTCCGTGAACGAGAAGGCCCCGTTCGCTCCGAGCGTCTTGGTCCCGAGCCCCTTGCCCTGCGGGGACTCGACGTCGTACCGCGTGACGGTGAGCGGCGTACCGGCCGGGAGGGGCAGCGTCGACGTGACCGTGCCACTGACGGTGAGCGGCTTGAGCACGGGTGCGGTGGCCGGGACCTTGACGGTCACCGTGCTGAGGTGGGCCTTGGGCGTGTTGTAGATGTTGAGCTGGAAGTCGGAGCTGCCCGGGCGCTGGACCGGGGCGAACAGCCGGGTGCCGTCGGGCGACCAGGCCAGCTCCTCCTCCTCCAGCCACCCGGACGTGTCGCGCACGCTCGCGGGTGCCGCCGCTCCACCGGGGAAGACGAAGATGTCACCCACGTCGTCGCGGTCGGACGACGCGCCGGCCACGGTGCCGTCCGGGGCGATGTCCACACCCTTGGCACCCCAGGACACGGGGTAGCTCGCCACCTCGGAGAGGTCGGCGAGGCTCAGCTCGGTCAGCGAGGTGACACGGTCCGCCACCACGATGTTCTTGCCGTCCGGGGTGAAGTCCACGTCGGCGACGAAGCCCTCGCGCTTGACCGAGGTGCGGACGGTCGGCGTACCCGACGTGACGTCGTACGCGACGATCGGGCCCGAGCTGATGTTGCTGTCGATCGCGACAAGGGTGCCGGGCGCCGCCGGGTCGGTGAAAAGCTTGGGCGTCGAGGACCAGTCGGCGCCGGCCGAGAGGGCCAGGGTGACGGTCGGCGTCTCCGTGGTCAGGTCCACGGAGCCGAGCTCGGAGTCCCAGTTCTCGGCGTAGCCGAACCAGAGCTTGCCTTCGTTCGCCTCGACGGTCGAGGGCTTGGTGCCGGTGCCCGTCGGGTACTCGGCGGACACGGTCAGCTGCTCCGTGTCGATGGCCACGATCTTGTCCGCCCCGGAGACAGCCGCGTACAGCTTGCCGGAATCGGCGGAAAGGTCGAGGTCGCGGACGTAGTTCAGTCCGGTGACCGACGTCAGGAACACACCGTCGAAGTCGGTGACGACGATGCGGTTGTTGTACGTGTCTGCGAAGTAGAGACGCTGGTGCACACCGTCGACGACCATGTCGCCGACGCTGGTGACGGGAAGCGACGCGACCTTGTCCGTCACGGCAGCCGCCGAACCCGCCGTCCCCGCGACGAGCGCCGCGGAGCTGAAGAGGACCGCGAGCGCCGTCGCGGCCGAAAGAGTGCGCTTACGCACGATGAAGTGACCCCCCAATGGTCTCCCGCCGCGTTGCTTCAGCGGCCGGTGAGCGCAGATTAGATCATCGCTCCGACACCGCGCTCCCCGGTATCCGCTCCACGCCCCCTCACCGCGTCCGCAGCCGCCCCGCCGCCCGCACCAGCGCCTCCACGCCCCGTTCGGCCTTCTTCCGCGGGCAGCCGACGTTCAGCCGCAGGAAGCCCGGCGCCCCGTACACCCCGCCCGGCATGATCGCGACCTTCTCGGTCTCCACCAGTTCCCGCTGGAGCGCGCTCTCCTCGATACCGAGCGGGCGCAGGTCGATCCAGGCCAGATAACCCGCCTGCGGGGGCCTCCAGGTCACCCCCGCCAGCCCCTCCGCGAGCCGCTGCTCCACCAGCCGCATGGTGCCCGCCACATACGCCCGCAGCGCGTCCAGCCAGGGTCCGCCCTGCCGGTACGCGGCGGTGTGGGCGGTCAGCGAGAGCACGGCCGGAGAGGCGAGCCCCTCGCCGGTCTCCATGCGGCGGACGAACGCCTCGCGCTCGTCGGGGTCACCGATGATCCCGTACGAGCCGGTCAGCGCCGGGAAGTTGAAGGACTTGGTGCCCGAGGTGATCAGCGCCCAGCGCCGGCCGCGCCCCGGCTCGACGAAGCGGCTGAAGGGCAGATGGCGGTGGCCGTCCGCCACCAGGTCCGCGTGGATCTCGTCGCTCACGACCGCGACGCCGTGCCGCTCGGCGAGGCGCGCGAACTCCGCCAGCTCGTCCTCCCGCCAGACCCGGCCGGTCGGATTGTGCGGCGAGCAGAGCAGCAGCATCCGGCTGTCCGGCCGCGCCAGCTCCGCCTCCAGTGCCTCCGCGTCCCCGACCGGTACGCCGCGCAGCTCACGTCCGAGGCCGGTGACGGCCTTGCGGAAGCCGTCGTACGTCGGCGTGTGCACGACCACCCCGTCGCCCGGCTCGGTCCACATCTGGAGCAGCTGCGAGAGCTGGCTCAGCACGGAGGGGGCGTAGACGAGCGTCTCCAGGTCGAGGGCGGTGTCGTAGCGGGTCGCGTACCAGTGGCGAACCGCCTCCCGGAACTCGCCGAGCCGCCAGTCCGTGTAGCCGAAGACCCCGTGCTCGACCCGCTCACGCAGGGCGCCGAGCACCTCCGGTGGGGAGGCGAAGTCCATGTCGGAGATGGTGAAGGGGAGCAGCTCCCCGACGCCGAAGCGGTCCGCGATCCCGTCCCACTGGACGGACCAGGTGCCCTGCCGGTCTATCTCACGGTCGAAGTCGTACGTCGTCACTCAGGCCTCCCGGGACGCGACGGGCCCGGCACCCCATCGGTGCCGGGCCCGTCGTCCGCACAATCGTGCTTGCTTCGGCTTCGTGCTTACTTCAGCTTCGTGCCGGTCGAGCGCAGCGCGGCACACGCCAGGGCCACGCGCTCGGCCATGCCGGCCTCGGCCAGCTTGCCCCAGGTGCGCGGGTCGTAGGTGGACTTCTTGCCGACCTCGCCGTCGACCTTCAGGACACCGTCGTAGTTCTTGAACATGTGGTCCGCCACCGGACGCGTGAAGGCGTACTGGGTGTCGGTGTCGAGGTTCATCTTCACGACGCCGTTCTCCAGCGCGGTGGCGATCTCCTCGGCGGTGGAGCCGGAGCCGCCGTGGAAGACGAAGTCGAACGGGGAGGCCTTGCCGAACTTCTCGGCGACGCCCGCCTGGAGGTCCTTGAGCAGCTCGGGGCGGAGCACGACGTTGCCCGGCTTGTAGACGCCGTGCACGTTGCCGAAGGAGGCGGCCAGCAGGTAGCGGCCCTTCTCACCCAGGCCCAGGGCCTCGGCGGTACGGATCGCGTCCTCGACGGTGGTGTACAGCTCGTCGTTGATCTCGTGGGTGACGCCGTCCTCCTCGCCACCGGTCGGGGTGATCTCGACCTCGAGGATGATCTTCGCGGCGACGGCCTTGGCGAGCAGTTCCTGGCCGATGGCCAGGTTGTCGGCGAGGGTCTCGGCCGAGCCGTCCCACATGTGGGACTGGAACAGCGGGTTCTGACCGGCCTTGACGCGCTCGGCGGAGATGTCGAGCAGCGGGCGGACGTAGCCCTCCAGCTTGTCCTTCGGGCAGTGGTCGGTGTGCAGGGCGACCGTGATGTCGTACTTGGCGGCGACGATGTGCGCGAACTCGGCCAGGGCGACCGCGCCCGTGACCATGTCCTTGTTGTGCTGGCCGCCCAGGAATTCGGCGCCACCGGTCGAAATCTGGATGATGCCGTCGCTCTCGGCCTCCGCGAAGCCGCGCAGCGCAGCGTGCAGGGTCTGGGACGAGGTCACGTTGATGGCCGGGTAGGCGAACTTGCCTGCCTTCGCCCGGTCGAGCATCTCGTTGTAGACCTCGGGGGTTGCGATGGGCATTCGTCCGCTCCTTGTGATGTGCGGTGGGGTGCGTTGCTTGTCCCTGACCTGGGGCGACGTCATCGTCGGGGCCCATCTTTCCAGACTCTCCTCCGGACGCCAGGACGAAGGGGCGGAGCGTTTCACGTGAAACACTCCGCCCCTCGTCAAAGCCGCAGGTCAGGCCCGCACCGACGGCGTCCGGGGACCTAAGTCACGACTTCGCGTCGGTCATGCGCGCCCGTCGCCCGCGCCCGTCGCCGGTCGTCCGCGCCCGTCGCCCGCGTCCGTCGTCCGTCCGTCAGGCGAGGCCCAGCTCGTCCAGCGCGTAGGCGTACAGGTACGGCACGCCCGCCGTGGTGCTGATCTTCTCTCCGGCGCCCGTCGCCCGGTCCACGATCGTGGCGACCGCGACGACCTCGGCACCGGCCGCGCGCGCCGCCTCGACGGCGGTCAGCGGGGAGCCGCCGGTGGTGGAGGTGTCCTCGACGATCAGGACCCGGCGGCCCTTGATGTCCGGGCCCTCGACCTGGCGCTGCATCCCGTGCGCCTTGGCGGCCTTGCGGACGACGAAGGCGTCCAGGCGCTTCCCCTGCGCGGCGGAGGCGTGCAGCATCGCGGTCGCGACCGGGTCGGCACCGAGCGTCAGGCCGCCCACGGCGTCGAACTCGAGGTCGGCGGTCAGATCGAGCATGACCTGACCGACCAGCGGTGAGGCGGCGCCGTCCAGCGTGATCCGGCGCAGATCGACGTAGTAGTCGGCCTCAAGACCCGAGGAGAGGGTCACCTTGCCGTGCACCACGGCCTTGTCCTTGATCTGCTGGAGCAGGTCAGCGCGTACGTCAGTCATGCTCATGAGCTTAAAGCCGACCGAGCTCAAAGCCGCCGCCACGCCCACGTGGCCGTGATCTCCAGCGGCTCGATCGGGGTCACGTACCGCGGGTCGGTGTTGAGTCCGTTCGGCGGACCGGACTGCGGCTCCACGCAGACCGCCGCCTCCTGCTCGTCGTAGATCACCACCCACTCCGCGCGGCTGGTCACCTTCAGCTCCAGCCGCTCCGGCCAGGTGAGGGTGACGTCCACGCCGTCGGGCATCCCGAAGCAGTCGTCCCAGGGGCCAGGGGTGGGACCGATCCGGCGGCCGGTGGGGAGATGGTCGTCACCGCGCTCCTCCTGCCAGTCGGCGGTGAAGTCGATACGGACGGGGGCGCTGCCGTCGAGGCTCCGGTTGAACCAGGGATGCCAGCCGGCCTGGGCCGGGAAGGAGTCGCCGGCCGTCTCCACGCCGAGAGAGAGCGTGAGCCCGTCCTCGGTCAGCTCGAAGAGCTGCGTGACCCGTCCCGCGTACGGCCAGGGGTCCCCCAGCTCGTAGGTGAAGGCCGCCTCGCGTTCGCCGGCGCGAGCGGTCTTCCACGCCGTGTCGCGGCCGGTGCCGTGGATCGCGTGCGGGGGCGAGTTGAGCGGGAGCTGGTGGCTCGTCGCGCCGTCCTGGAAGCGCCCGTGCGCCGTGCGCCCGCACCACGGCACCATCGGGAAGCACCCGTACCGCTCGCCCTGGCGCAGCAGTTCCGTTCCCCCGATCCGCAGGCTCTCGATCCGGCAGCCGTTGTCGGGGTTGATGGTCAACTCGGCGTCGCCCGCCGTCAGTCGTGTCAGCTCGCTCACGCCCCCGACAGTAGACGGGGATCAGCGCCGGCGGCGCAGCGCCCGGCCGACGACGACGGCGGAGGCGAGCGCGAGCGCGGCGGCCGGGGCGATCCAGCGCAGGGTGGCGCCCGCGGTGGTCGACTCGGGCGCCGGGACGGGCGCGTACCGCCCGCGCGGCGGGGCGTGGTCGACCTCCTCGGCGCTCCGCCCGATCATGGTCCGCCGGGCATGGGCGGCCTCGGCGGCGGGAGGCTCGGCGGGGTACTCGACGGGCGCGTCGTCGAAGTCACTGCTCACGAAGGGGTCGAGGGACGGCGGGGGGACCGGCGTCTCGTAGACCGACGAGCGGTGGGGTTCCTCCACGCCGTCGTCGACGCCGTCACTGTCGCTGTCGGCCTCGTCCTCACCGTCGTCGACGCCGTCGGCCTCGTCGGCGGCCTTCTCCAGCTCCGCGACGGCGGCCAGGCCGGCGACGAACTTCTCGATCAGCCGCTGGGCCGCCGACTCCCGCGCCTCGTCGGAGAGGTCCGCGAGGCGGCCGGTCTGCTTCACGGCTCCGGTGAAGGAGAGCGTCGTCCCGTCCGCCACCGGGGTGAGCGCGATGGCCAGGGAGAGCTTCACCGAGCCCTTGCCGCGCACCTCGCTGCCCTTGCCCTCGACGGCGACGACGCCATCGCGTTCGGTCAGTCGCAGCGCGCCCCGGTAGGTGATCGTGTTGCCGCCGGCGCGGATCTTCAGCCGGCCGGCCAGCGGGCCCGCCTCCGCGTCGGCGTCCTGTTGGAGACCGGGGACGCACCGCGCCACCCGGGCGGGGTCCGTGAGCGTCTCGCGCAGGACGTCGGCCGGTACCGGAACGAACACCTCATGCTCCATGGGAACCGAGCCTACTCAGAGCGGGCCCCGGCGTCGCCTGTTTGTCCAGGGTGCGCTCGCGGCGGCGCTCAACCGCCGTAGCGCGGGTGGACCAGTGTCGACGGCGGTGGTCCGGCTCCCTGCGCGTCGCGGGTCCGCTCGGCGGCGCGTGCCCCCGACGCCAGGGCGTCCGCCGTCAGCGACCGCAGCCGGGGCGCGTCGGGGGACAGGCCCAGGTCGGGCGGGTAGGTGCCGGCGACGGCCAGGACGTACCCCCAGTCCCCCGTCCCCCCGCCTGTCCCCACGTCCGCCCCCGCGCCCGTCCGGCCGTCCGGCCCGGCGCCCGGCCCGGCGCCCGCGTCCCCGTTCGCGTCCCCGTCGGCGGCGTCGGTGCGGGCGGCGCGCTCGGCCCGGTCGGGTCCCGCGGCGAGAGCCGCCCCCCGTCCCCACGCGCTGTAGGCCCGGGTCGCGTAGCCGGCGGCGCGCAAAGTGGAGTCCACCGTCCAGAAGGTGTGGGGGCGGGCCGAGACCGAGCCCGCGTGGACGACGAGACGTCCGCCGTCGGCGAGGACCCGGGACGCAAGCCCGTAGAACTCCTCCGAGTACAGCTTGGTGCTGGCGGAGATCCCCGGATCGGGCAGGTCCGAGATCACCACGTCGTACCGCCCGTCGTCCCCCGCCCCGCGCAGCCAGCGGAACGCGTCCGCGAACGCCACCCGTACGCGCGGATCCCGGTAGGCGTGGCCGTTGAGGGTGGCCAGCTCGGGGTTGGTCCGGGCGAGCCGTACGACTCCGGGGTCGCGCTCCACGACGGTGACCGAGCGGACCCCGGGGTAGCGCAGCACCTCGCGGGCGGCGAGGCCGTCGCCGCCGCCGATGATCAGCACGCGCGCGTGGGGCCCGTTCATCGCGGGGTGCACCAGCGACTCGTGGTAGCGGTACTCGTCCTGTCCGCCGACCCGCAGCCGCCCGTCCACGAACAGGTCCGGCGGTCCGCCGGGCTCCCCGGTCACCACCACCTCCTGCAGGTCGGTGTGGACGGCGACCCGCACGCTGTCGCCGTACACCGCGCGCCGCGCCGCCCGCTCGAAGTCGTCGACGAGGACGGTGGCGGTGGCGAGGACGGCGAGCACCGTCACGTTCGCGACGATCAGCAGCGCCCGGGACCGGGCGGTCAGATCGCGCCGGAAGAGCCAGAGCACCAGGCCGCCGCCCGCCACCGCGTTCACCGCGCCGGTCACGAGCGCGCCGGTGAGCTGGCCGAGCCAGGGCAGCAGCAGGAACGGGAAGGCGAGTCCGCCGACCAGCGCGCCGACGTAGTCGGCGGCGAACAGGTCGGCGACCGTCCCGGCGGGGTCCGGGGCGCCTTCCTTCTCCCGCGCGCCCTCCCGTGTGCCGGCGGCGCGCGTCGACTCGGCCCGCTGGATCAGCGACATCAGGAGCGGGATCTCCGCCCCGATGAGCACCCCGATGGCGAGCGAGAACCCCACCAGGACGTACCGGGCCTCGCCGAGCCACGCGAACGCGGCGTACAGCACGAGGGCGGAACAGCCGCCGATCAGCGCGAGTCCGCCCTCGACCAGGCCGAAGCCGACGGCGGCACGGCAGCGCAGCCGTTTGGCGAGCAGCGAGCCGACGCCCATCGCGAAGACCATCAAGGACAGCACGACGGAGGCCTGGGTGACCGAGTCGCCGATCAAGTACGAGGCGAGCGCGACCAGTTCCAGCTCGTAGACGAGTCCGCAGGCGGCACAGATGAAGACCACGACGAGGACCGGATACCGCACCCCGCTCGGCCGAACAGGCAGCCGCGTCACCCTCTTGGGTGGCATGGTCAGGGGCGGATCGATCATGTTCGTAACGCTACGTCACACAACTGTCGCCGCCTGTCACCCACACGAGTGCACCTGAAGCTCTGGGGCGGCGCGTTACAGCGTTGCGGGCATACGGACGCCGATCCGCGTCCTGGTGACGACCAACTGCCCTTCCTGCGGGTACGCATGCCAGGTACGCCACCGCACCTGGCCCTCGTGGCGCTGCGCCAGCATCGCCGTGAAGGCGTGCGGGGAGCCGGGGAACGTCCCCGCGAGGCCGTTGGGATGGTCGGCGACGAGCGCGAGCAATTCCTGCGCGCGGCCCGCGAACGAGCCGTGGGACAACGTTTCGACGCGCGCCGCGAATTCGTACTCCCACGCGCCGACGCGCTTGGAGACGCCCAGCGGCAGCGGCGTACTGCTGCCGGGCATGCAGGCGACGGTCTCCGAGCAGCGGTGCTCCTCTTCCTGCAGAAGCACCTGATGGGAGGCGCCGAGGAGCCGCAACTGCAGCTTGGCGCCGGTCAGTTCGAGGTCGAGTACGGCGAGGGCGGGCAGCGGCTCGCGCCCGAGTGCCCAGGCCAGGTCGGCCGCACGCGTGTCGGTGTAGGAGGTCTTCAGGGTCGTGAGCATGGGTCGGCTCCGCAAACACGGTTTGACGGGTGGGCCGGGGGCGCCCCGGAGAAAGAGGTTCAACGGGAGTGGGGGATCGCCGACTCGGGTCCACACACGGTCCGAGGGCTGTCTCTATCAACAGCGAGGGAATCATGGACTTCGAGCGACTCGCAGCGTTTTTACCCAACTTGCAGCGGTTTCCATCCCCTTCGGGGACCCCACAGTTCAATTGTTCAATCGGAATCGATCGGACACTCCAACACGAAGGTGCCCGGCGGACGTTGGACCGGCCGGGCACCTGGGTGATCGCGGAATCGACTGCCCCGTGTCAGTCGCCCCCGCCACCGCCGCCGCAGCCGCCGCCACCCCCGCAGGACGAGCCGCACGACGAGCCGCCCCCGCAGGACGAGCCGCCGCCGTCGGACCAGCCGCGCCGCCTGCCCCGCCGACCGGCGCTCCTCGAGACCGCGATCGCGATGCTCAGCACCACGATGACCACGATGATCGCGAGAATCAGAGCTTCCATCCCTGTCACCCCCGTAGGTCTTGTGTGACAGGGGGATGCCCCTCACGGCTCCGGCCCAAAGCGCACTTGAGGAAGTCCAGAGCTTCACCGCAGGATGGCGGGCATGACTCGACCGCTGCTCAACCGCCGGCTCGCCGAATTCGGGACGACGATCTTCGCCGAGATGTCCGCACTGGCCGTCCGGACCGGGGCGATCAATCTCGGGCAGGGCTTCCCCGACACCGACGGCCCGGAGGAGATCCGGGAGGCGGCGGTCCGCGCCCTGCGCGACGGACGCGGCAACCAGTACCCCCCGGGGCCCGGCGTCCCCGAGCTGCGCACGGCCGTCGCCGAGCACCAGCTGAAGCGCTACGGCCTCGCCCACGACCCCGACACGGAGGTCCTGGTCACCGCCGGCGCGACGGAGGCCATCGCCGCCTCGCTCCTCGCCCTCCTCGAACCAGGCGACGAGGTGATCGCCCTGGAGCCGTACTACGACTCGTACGCCGCCTGCATCGCGATGGCCGGCGGCACCCGTGTGCCGGTCACCCTCCGGCCGTACGACGGCGCCTACCGCCTCGACCTGGACGAGCTGCGGGCCGCCGTCACCGACCGGACCCGGCTGATCCTGCTCAACACCCCGCACAACCCCACCGGCACGGTCCTCACCCGCGCCGAACTGACCGCGATCGCCGAGCTGGCACAGGAACGGGACCTGCTGGTGGTGACGGACGAGGTGTACGAGCACCTGGTCTTCGACGACGCCGAGCACGTGCCGATCGCGAGCCTGCCGGGGATGCGCGAGCGCACGGTCACCATCGGATCGGCCGGCAAGACCTTCTCCTTCACCGGCTGGAAGGTCGGCTGGATCACCGCGACCCCCGCGCTGACCAACGCCGTCCGGTCCGCCAAGCAGTTCCTGACCTATGTCTCGTCGGGCCCGTTCCAGTACGCCGTCGCCGAGGCCCTGCGCCTGCCCGACACGTACTTCGACGACCTGCGCGCCGATCTGCTCGCCAAGCGCGACCTGCTGAGCGACGGCCTCGCCCAGGCCGGCTTCGAGGTCTACCGCCCGGCCGGCACCTACTTCGTCACCACCGACATCCGCCCCCTCGGCGAGTCCGACGGCTTCGCGTTCTGCCGCGCCCTGCCCGAGCGCGCCGGTGTCGTCGCGATCCCCAACGCGGTCTTCTACGACCACCGCGAGGCGGGCGAGCCCTTCGTGCGCTTCGCGTTCTGCAAGCAGCGCCACGTCCTGGAGGACGCGGTGGCCCGCCTGAAGCGGCTGTGAGCACGACTCCCGGGTGAGCGCGTCGACGGCCTGGACCGCGAGGGCGCCGGCGATGCGCAAGGCGGGGAGGTGCCCCGCAAGGTGATCGCGCTCCCGCTGTCACGGCGACACGCGCGCACCACCTGGCACCCGGCGAGATTCCACCCGGGTGGGCCTGTCCCGCGCGCGCCCCCTCCGTGCCGCGCCGATGGTCGGGTAGACCGATTTGTCGGGCCGACCCGGTTCCCGTGCGCACGGAGGTGCACCCTGTCCGCCGAGACTCTCGACCGCCCGGCCTCGCCCGCCGGTGTCCGGAGCGTCCCCCGCTGGCGGGCCTCGTTGCACCGCGCGGCCCCCGCGCTCGGGCTGTTCGCCGCCGCGCGGCTGACCGGGATGCTCGTCCTCGCGGCCTGGGCCTGGCACATCGGACGCTCGCCGCGCGCGCTGCTCGCGAAGTCCTGGGACTCGGACTGGTACACCCGGATCGCCGCCCACGGCTACGGCCGCACCCTCCACTGGCCCGACGGCGCCGTCCAGTCCGATCTGGCCTTCTTCCCGCTCTATCCGGGGCTCGTACGGGCCGTCACGACCGTCCTGCCGGTCGCCGGCGGAACGGCGGGCCTGCTGCTGTCCTGGCTGTCGGCCGGCGCGGCGGCCTGGGGGATCTTCCTGATCGGCGAGCGGCTGTACGGACGGCCCACCGGCGTCGTCCTGGTGCTGCTCTGGGGCCTGCTGCCGCACTCCATCGTGCTGACCATGGCCTACACCGAGCCGCTGATGACGGCCTTCGCCGCCTGGTCGCTGTACGCGCTGCTCACCCGGCGCTGGCTGTGGGCGGGCACGCTGGCCGCCCTGGCCGGCCTCTCCCGCCCCAACGGGATCGCCGTCGCGGCGGCGGTCCTCGTGGTGGCGGCGTACGAGCTGTGGCGCGGGCGGGGGCGGATGGAGGGGCGCCTGTGGGCCGGGGCCGTACTCGCTCCGGTCGGCTGGCTCTCGTACCTGCTCTGGGTCGGTGTCCGGCGCGGCGACCTGCTCGGGGGCTATTTCGCGGTCCAGGACGGCTGGACCTCGCGCTTCGACTTCGGGGTCGGCGCGCTGGTCTTCGTACGGGACATGCTGCGGGGGCCGACCCAGTTCGGCTTCGCGATGGCGCTGCTCATCACGGTCGCCGGGGTGCTGCTGTTCGCGCTGCTCGCGCTGGGGGAGCGGCCGCCGCCGCCGATCCTGGTCTACACGGCCGTGCTGGTGGTCATCACGGTCTGCGGATCGGGCTTCTTCGAGTCGAAGCCGCGTTTCCTGCTGCCCGCGTTCCCGCTGCTGCTGCCGCTGGCCCGCGCACTGACGAGAGCCCGGCCGGGGGCCGCGATCGTGGTGATCACGGCCCTGGCCGGGCTCTCGTTCAGTTATGGGGTGTACGCGCTCACGCTCGCGCGCATGGCCCTGTGAGTCCTACTCGGACTCACCGGGCTCCTTGTCCTCAGGAGCCTCCAGGCCGAACTGCTCCACGAGCCACTTGTCGAACTCGATGGACGCGCGCACCCAGCTGACGGTGGACGACACGAAGTGCTCCAGCGCGACGCCGGTGCCGATCAGCATCTGGGCCTCGCCGATGAGCCGGAGGGTGGCGGAGCCGTCCTCCTCCTCGTGCAGGTGCGTGTAGACCTTGGGCCACAGGGTGCGGCGGTTCCAGTCGTCGATCGCGTCGAGGATCTTGGCGCGGTCGTCGGCGGAGTGCGGGCGGTCGTAGAACGTCCGCACCGAGAAGACACGCTGGTCCTCCTCGCCGCGGAACATGAAGTACGTCCGGAACTCCTCCCACGGCGCCGCGAGGTCACCCTCGTCGTCGACGACGTACTTCAGCTCCATCTGGTCCAGGAGCTGCTTGACCAGGTCCTGGTCGGGGACGACGGGGCCCGCCGGTCCTGCGGCCTGAGGCTGGGGCTGGCCCCCGAAATTCGGAATCGAGGACGGGTCGATGCTCACCGTGAATATCCCTTCGTACGGTTGCCGCCATCCTCCCCCATGCCGGGCGGTACGGCGCAAGCCCCACCTCCCGCGATCCGCTGCGGGCTGACAAGATCTGGTTCCTATGGGGGACAAAGTGAGACCGGTGAGGCCCCGCCCGTCGACGTGGGTCTGGGTGACCGTGCTGGTGTCGTTCTTCTGCGGCGGCCCGATCGCCCTGGTCATATGGGCCGCGATGGCCTTCAGCGAGGCCGGCAAGCCGGAGCCGATGGACTGCGCCGAGGCCATGGACTGGGCGCACGCCACCATGCCGAAGAGCGCGGAGGACCAGCACTGCACGGTCAGCAGCTGGCTGGACACCCAGGTGAAGGCGGAGTTCCGGATGCCGCGCGGCGAGGTCGCCGGCTGGCTGGCCGGCACCTATCCGGGCGGCAGGATCCGCTCGTACTGCCCCACAGACCTGTGCGTGGACGTGCAGGAGATGCCGCCGGAACCCGGGGGCCCGGCGGCGGTGAACGTGAACGTGACGTACGAGGACGGGGGGACCGCCCTCGTACACGTCATGCCGTTCACGGTCTGAGCGGACGCGCTGGACGCGCTGGACGCGCTACTGCGCCGCACCCACGATCAGGCCGTCCTCGAAACGGTCCACCCGGACCGTGTCGCCGTCCCTGACCTCGCCCGCGAGGATCTCCTTGGCCAGCCGGTCGCCGATCGCCGTCTGGATCAGGCGGCGCAGCGGCCGGGCGCCGTACGCCGGGTCCATGCCCTCGTCCGCCAGCCACTCCAGCGCGGCGGGCGTGACGTCGAGCGTGAGCCGGCGTTCGGCCATGCGCTTGGCCAGCCGGTCGATCTGGAGCTGCGCGATCCGCCCCAGCTCGGTCTTGTCGAGGGCCGAGAAGACCACCAGGTCGTCGAGCCGGTTGAGGAACTCCGGCTTGAAGGAGGCCCTGACCACGTCCATGACCTGCCGCTTCTTCTCCTCCTCGCCGGTCAGCGGGTCCACCAGGTACTGGCTGCCCAGGTTGGACGTCAGGACCAGGATGGTGTTGCGGAAGTCCACCGTCCGGCCCTGGCCGTCGGTCAGCCGGCCGTCGTCGAGGACCTGCAGCAGGATGTCGAAGACCTCCGGGTGGGCCTTCTCCACCTCGTCGAGCAGCACCACGCTGTACGGGCGGCGGCGCACCGCCTCCGTGAGCTGGCCGCCCTCCTCGTAGCCGACGTAGCCGGGGGGCGCGCCGACGAGCCGCGCGACGGAGTGCTTCTCGCCGTACTCCGACATGTCGATGCGGACCATGGCCCGCTCGTCGTCGAAGAGGAAGTCCGCGAGCGCCTTCGCCAGCTCGGTCTTGCCGACACCGGTCGGGCCGAGGAAGAGGAAGGAGCCGGTGGGCCGGTCGGGGTCGGCGATGCCGGCGCGCGTGCGCCGCACGGCGTCGGAGACGGCCCGAACGGCCTCGGTCTGGCCGATCAGCCGCTTGCCGAGCTCGTCCTCCATGCGCAGCAGCTTCTGCGTCTCGCCCTCCAGGAGGCGGCCGGCGGGGATGCCGGTCCAGGAGCCGACCACGTCCGCGATGTCGTCCGGGCCGACCTCCTCCTTGACCATCGTGTCCTTGGAGACCTCCTGCTCGGCCTCGGACGCCTCCTCCAGCTCCCGTTCGACCGTGGGGATCTCGCCGTACAGCAGCTTGGAGGCGGTGTCGAAGTCGCCGTCGCGCTGCGCCCGCTCGGCGCGGCCGCGCAGCTCGTCGAGCCGCTCCTTGAGCTCACCGACGCGGTTGAGGGACTGCTTCTCCTTCTCCCAGCGGGCGGTCAGGCCACGCAGCTCCTCCTCGCGGTCGGCGAGGTCGCGGCGCAGCTTCTCCAGACGCTGCTTGCTCGCGTCGTCGGTCTCGTTCTTGAGCGCCAGCTCCTCCATGCGCAGCCGGTCCACGGAGCGCTGGAGCTCGTCGATCTCGACGGGCGAGGAGTCGATCTCCATCCGGAGCCGGGAGGCGGCCTCGTCGACGAGGTCGATGGCCTTGTCGGGGAGGAAGCGGGAGGTGATGTACCGGTCGGAGAGGGAGGCCGCGGCCACCAGCGCGGAGTCGGCGATCTGGACCTTGTGGTGGGCCTCGTACCGCCCCTTGAGTCCGCGCAGGATCGCGATCGTGTCCTCGACGCTCGGCTCGGCGACCAGGACCTGCTGGAAGCGGCGCTCCAGGGCGGGGTCCTTCTCGATCCGCTCGCGGTACTCGTCGAGGGTCGTCGCGCCGACCATCCGCAGCTCGCCGCGGGCCAGCATCGGCTTGAGCATGTTGCCGGCGTCCATGGCGGAGTCGCCTCCGGCGCCCGCGCCGACGACGGTGTGCAGCTCGTCGATGAAGGTGATGATCTGGCCGTCGCTCGCCTTGATCTCGGAGAGGACGGTCTTCAGACGCTCCTCGAACTCGCCGCGGTACTTGGCGCCCGCGACCATCGCGCCGAGGTCGAGCGCGACCAGGCGCTTGTCGCGGAGCGACTCGGGGACGTCGCCCTTCACGATCCGCTGGGCGAGGCCCTCGACGACGGCGGTCTTGCCGACACCCGGCTCGCCGATGAGGACGGGGTTGTTCTTGGTGCGGCGGGAGAGGACCTGGACGACGCGCCGGATCTCCTGGTCGCGCCCGATGACGGGGTCCAGCTTCCCTTCCCGCGCGGCGGCCGTGAAGTCCGTGCCGAACTTCTCCAGCGCCTTGTACTGACCCTCCGGGTCGGGTGTGGTCACCCGGCGCCCTCCCCTGCTCTTCTCGAACGCTTCCAGCAGCCGCTTCGCACCGGCCCTCTGCCGGTCGAGGACCTCGCCCGCCTGTCCGCCCTTCGCGGCGATCCCGATGAGCAGGTGCTCGGTCGAGAGGTACTCGTCCCCGAGCTCCTTGGCCTGCTTGTCGGCCTCGGCGATCACGGCGAGCAGCTCGCGGTTGGGCTGCGGCGGCGCGACCGTGGAGCCGGTCACGCTGGGCTGGGCGGCGAGCAGCCGCTCCGCCCCGGACCGTACCGCGGCCTGGTCGGCGTCGACGGCCGCGAGCAGGTCGATGATGTTCTCGTTGTCCTGACCCGCCAAAAGCGCGAGGAGCAGATGCGCGGGGGTCAGATCGGGGTGCCCCTCGGACACGGCGCGGCTGGTGGCCGCGTTGATGGCGTCCCGGCTCCTGTTGGTCAGTTCGGCGTCCACGTGCGCTGTCTCCTCCTCGGTGTGCGCTGTACAAGGTCTATGACTCATCCAGCGTACACAAAGTTGAGTCTATTCCGCTCAAGGTGTCGCCCATGCCCGTGCCGCGGGTAGGTTCCGGGCATGGCGACTGACCCGAGGAACCCGGACGACTCGTATCTCAGCTTCTGGCGCGAGTACCACATGTGCACCCTGACGACCCCCCGCGCGGACGGCACTCCGCACGTGGTGGCGGTGGGCGTGACGTACGACCCCGAGGGCGGCGAGAACGGCATCGCCCGGGTGATCACCAACAAGCACAGCCACAAGGTCGCCAACGTCCTGGCGGCGGGCCCGGAGGGCGCGCGCGTCGCGGTCTGCCAGGTGGACAAGGGGCGCTGGGCGACGCTGGAGGGCGTGGCGCACATCCGCACGGAGGCGGACGTCGTCGCGGACGCGGTGGACCGCTACGCGACGCGCTACGGCCGGGTCCCGGCGCCGAACCCGGACCGGGTGGTCATCGAGATCGCGCTGACGCGGGCCATGGGCCGGGCGTAGCGCTCGCACACCCGTACCGCTTCCCGCCTCCGTACGGCTTCGCGTTCCGTACGGCTTTCGCGCTTCCCTACCGCTTCCCGCTTCCGTACGCGCGCAGCACAGCGGCGCCATCGCGTTTCAGGTCCGCGATGGCGCCGCTGTGTGGGGGAAGCACCTGAGCGATCTACAACGACGGGGGAACCGCTCAGGCACTGCGGGGGGTGGCGGTGATGGTTTCGGGCTCGAGCAGCTGGTGGTCGCGCTGATCGAGATTGACGAAGATCATGCCGTACCGGATGGCACAGCGGACGGGCTGCGGGGCTCCACGGGGCCGGCGCAGGCACCGGTAGGCGCGGACGTCCTCGTCCTGCTCACGAGCGACGACGATCGGTTCTCCGAAGAGGGTGACCATCAACGAATCACCACGGTGGGGAATAGCCGTGACGAGATCGATGAAATGCCACCCGGATCGATAGGCCGAAGCCATCTCTCGCCGGAAGACCCGGTCGTCCGGCGGGACGGTCATGCGTCCGCACCAGCCGGGGCCGAGTCCCATGTCGGCTCACGCTCGCCGGTCGTGCCGGAGTCCCACGTGGGCTCCCCCGCGATCGTCGGGGCGAGATCCCACGTGGGCTCCCCCGCGACCGTCGGCACGAAGTCCCACGTCGGCTCACCCGGAGACGCGACAACGTTCTCCGGCGGCGTGTCCCACGTCGGCTCGCCGTTGAGGGCGAGAGCGCCAAGAGCAGCCGCAGCAGCGAAAGCTATGGCGCCAAGTGCACGAACCATCCTGGTCATGGCCGATCTCCACCTCTTTTGATCATTACCTCCTCCCCCGCGAATAAGACGATGGCTCACTCCGAACCCTTCCACCAGCGGCGCCAGGCATCATGTTCCTGTAATTCAGGACCCTGAGGGGGGTGCAAATGGAGCCGAAACAGGGTGATACGGACCCCGGGCACGGTCCGGGCGAGCTGTGCGATGCCGGAAAGCGTCTCTACGCGACCGCGCTGCGGGCCGGGCGGATCGCCCGCGCGGAGGTGGATTCCGTCCCGTGCCTGATCGAACTGGCCCTGCTGCACCCCGATCCGGACGACGCCCAGTGGCTGCGGCCGATCCCGCCGTCCATCGCGTTGAACAAGCTCATACACCCCATAGAGCGGGAGATCCAGCAGCGCAGACAGCTGGCCGCCTCGCTGGCGGACACGTTCGAGCCATTCATGACGATCAACGCCCCCGACCCGTCCGCCACGCAGGCGATCACGGTGCTCGAGGGCCTCAGCCTGATCAACGCCACCCTCGACCGCGTCATCAACGAGTGCACCGAGGAGCTGCTCACCATCCAGCCGGGCAGCGGCCGCAAGCCCGAGGTGGTGCAGGCCGGACTACGGCGCGTCGAGCCCCTGCTCGACCGGGGCATCCGGATGCGCACGCTCTACCAGCACACCGCCCGCCACCACTCCGCGACCATGGGCTACGTCGAGCGGATCGCCCCGTACGGGCTGGAGGTGCGCACGCTCGAGGAGATCATCGACCGGCTGATCATCGTCGACCGCAAGATCGCCTTCGTCCCGGCGCGCAGTGACCGCCGCGTGGCGCTCGAACTGCGCCACGAGGGCCTCGTCCAGTATCTCGTCGGCGTCTTCGACCAGTTCTGGCTCTACGGCGTGCCGTGGGAGGAGGAGATCCCGTACAGCCCGTCCGTGGACGGCATCGGCGGCGTCCAGCGCTCCATCGCCAAGCTCCTCGTCGAAGGCCACGTCGACGAGGCCATCGCCCGCCGGCTCGGCATGAACGTCCGTACCTGCCGCGCCCACATAGCCAAGCTCGCCGCAGCCCTCGGCAGCGGCAGCCGGGCCCAACTCGGCTACCTCATCGCCCAGTCCGGAATTCTGGATCAGGACCACTGACACCCATGTACGCACAGATCGACCTGGACGGCCCGGCAGGGACCCTGCGGGTGTCCGGGTACGGGATGCCCACCGTGGAGCTCGTACGGGCCCCAGGAACCACCCCCGACCGGCACATCCCCATCGGGACCCGCAAGCGCGCCCTGCTCACCCTCACCGTCGACGGGGAGCCCGCCCGCATCCGGCCCTCGCGAGGGCGGCTGCTGCGGCGCTCGTACCGGGTCGACGTCCATGTCGGCGGCGTGCGCTACCGGCTCGTGCCGTGCGGTTACGTCGACAGCCGGCTGATCCGGGACGGGCGCCCGCTCGGCACGTTGGAGTCCTCCGGCGACGGCCGTGTCGACGACGACTGGGCCCCCGGCACGGAGCCCGAGCCCCTGGACCGGGCCGTCGGCACCGCCCTCGCCGCCGCCTTCGGCACCGGCGCCGCGCCGTGGTGGGAGACCCTCGGGGACATCGTCGGCGAACTCATCCCGTAGCGCCGCACAGAGAAAGGCCCCCTCCCGTGGGAGGGGGCCTTTCCGCCGTTCCGAGAACTACTCGCCGCCGGGCCGCTTGGGGCGCCACACCACCAGCGCGCTCGCCTGCTGCACGTCGGTGTACGGCACCAGATCGCGCCGGTACGAGGCGTGCACCTGCGCCTCGCGCTGACGCATCGTCGCCGCCGCGCCCTCGACGGCCGCCGAAAGCTCGGCGACGCGCTGCTGCAGCGCCGCGACCTGGTTCTCCAGTTCGATGATGCGCTTGATGCCCGCCAGGTTGATGCCCTCGTCCTGGGACAACGCCTGCACCGTACGGAGCAGTTCGATGTCACGGGCCGAGTAGCGCCGGCCCCGGCCCGCTGTGCGGTCGGGCGAGACCAGGCCGAGGCGGTCGTACTGCCGGAGCGTCTGCGGGTGCAGCCCCGAGAGCTGGGCCGCCACCGAGATGACGTACACCGGCGTCTCGTCGGTCAGTTCGTACGGATTACGGCTGCGTCCCGGTCGGCTGTCCATCGGGTCAAGCTCCCTTCGCGGCCTGGAACAACTCTGCCCTGGGGTCCTCGCCCGCCGTCGCCTCGCGGTAGGTCTCGAGGGCCTCGCGGGCCTTGTCGTCGAGCTCCTTGGGCACCGCGACCTCCACCGTCACCAGCAGGTCGCCGCGCGTACCGTCCTTGCGGACCGCGCCCTTGCCGCGGGCGCGCATGGTGCGGCCGTTGGGGGTGCCGGCGGGCAGCTTCAGCGTGACCGCGGGACCGCCCAGGGTCGGCACCTTGATCTCGCCGCCGAGCGCCGCCTCGTCGAACGTGACGGGCACGGTGACGGTCAGGTTGTCGTCCTTGCGGCCGAACACCGGGTGGGCGTCGACATGGACGACGACGTAGAGGTCGCCGGCCGGGCCGCCGCGCTCGCCCGGAGCGCCCTTGCCGCGCAGCCGGATCCGCTGCCCGTTCGAGACTCCGGCCGGGATACGGACCTGCATGGTGCGGGAGGACTTGGCCCGCCCGCTGCCCTTGCAGACCTCGCAGGGGGTCTCCGCGATCAGGCCGCGGCCCTTGCAGTCCACGCACGGGTCGGTGAGCGAGAAGGAGCCGCTGCCGCCGCGCGAGACCTGGCCGGTGCCGACACAGGTCGGGCACACGCGGGGCGTGCCGTTCTTGTCGCCGGTGCCCGAACAGGCCTTGCAGGGCGCCTGGGAGGACATCCGCAGGGGCACCGTGGCGCCGTCCACGGCCTCGGTGAAGCTGAGCGTCACCTCGGACTCGATGTCCTGACCGCGGCGCGGCTGGGTGCGCGTCCCCGCGCCGCCGCCCGCGCCCCGGTTGAACAGTCCGCCGAAGACGTCGCCGAGGCCGCCGCCGAAGCCGCCCGCCCCGCCCGCGCCACCGGGACCCTGGGCGCCCCCGAAGAGGTCGCCCAGGTCGAAGTTGAAGCTGCCGCCGCCCGGGCCTCCGGCGCGGAAGCCACCGTTGCCGAAGAGCGCGCGGGCGTCGTCGTACTCCTTGCGCTTCTTGGGGTCGCCGAGGACGTCGTTCGCCTCGGAGATCTCCTTGAAGCGCGCCTCGGCGCTCGCGTCACCCTTGTTGGCGTCCGGGTGGTTCTCGCGGGCGAGTTTCCGGTACGCCTTCTTGATCTCGGCGTCGGTGGCGTCCTTGGGGACGCCGAGAACCTTGTAGTAGTCCTTCTCGACGAAGTCCTTCGTGCTCATCGACGTCCCTCCTCTCGGACGATCTTCGCGCTAGCCCTCAGGGCCACCGCTCTCCTCGTCTGCCGACTTCTCGTCCTTCGCGGCCGGCGTCGCCCCGGGCTGGGGCTCGGCCACCGCCACGCGCGCGGGCCGGATGGTCCGCTCGCCGATCCGGTACCCCGGCTGCAGGATCGCCACGCAGGTCGTCTCGGTGACGTCCGGCGCGTACGAGTGCATCAGGGCCTCGTGGATCGTCGGGTCGAAGGGCTCGCCCTCCTTGCCGAACTGCTGCAGCCCCATCTTGGCGGCCACCGTCTCCAGCGACTCGGCCACCGACTTGAAGCCGCCCACGAGCTCGCCGTGGTCCCGGGCCCGACCGATGTCGTCGAGCACGGGCAGCAGCTCCGTCAGGAGGCCCGCGACCGCGATCTCCTTGACGGTGACCCGGTCCCGCTCCACCCGACGGCGGTAGTTCTGGTACTCGGCCTGGAGCCGCTGGAGGTCCCCGGTGCGCTCGGAGAGCGCGCTGCGGACCTGGTCCAGCTGGGCGGTGAGACCAGCGGTCTCGGCCGAGCTCTTGCTGCTTGCGTCCCCGGCCGGGGCCGCCGGGGCCTCCTCCGTGGAGGGGGCCTCGGCGGCGTCGGCGGCGTCGTCAGGGGTGGCGCCGGAGGGGACGTCGGGCTGCTCGTCGAAGCCCGGGGTCTCCTCCGTCATCAGACAGCGCCGCCCTTCGGCTTCTCGTCGTCGACGATCTCGGCGTCGACCACGTCGTCGTCGGCCTTGGCCTCGCCCTGCGGGGCGTCGCCGCCCGCGGCCTGGGCGGCCTGGGCGTCGGCGTACATGGCCTGGCCGAGCTTCTGGGAGACGGCCGCGACCTTCTCGGTGGCGGTACGGATCTCCGCGGTGTCGTCGCCCTTGAGCTTCTCCTTCAGCTCGGCGACGGCGGTCTCGACCTCGGTCTTGACCTCACCGGGGACCTTGTCCTCGTTGTCCTTGAGGAACTTCTCCGTCTGGTAGACCAGCTGCTCGCCCTGGTTGCGGGTCTCGGCGGCCTCGCGACGACGGTG
>NZ_JBEYYW010000049.1:0-38307 GCF_040645695.1 Streptomyces sp. NPDC046712
TCGAGCGCATGATGCGC
The DNA here is from genome assembly GCF_040645695.1 of Streptomyces sp. NPDC046712. Lineage (NCBI taxonomy): Bacteria > Bacillati > Actinomycetota > Actinomycetes > Kitasatosporales > Streptomycetaceae > Streptomyces > Streptomyces sp. NPDC046712. Next base: position 18 of record NZ_JBEYYW010000049.1, read on the forward strand.
GACGCCAAGATCACCCAGATCTACGAAGGCACCAACCAGGTCCAGCGCATCGTCATGGCCCGCAACCTCCCGTAATCGACTGCGGCGGACCACAGAGAGGCACCCCCTCGGGGGTGCCTCTCGCGCTATACGGACACGGCCGTGGCGTAGCTGGCGGCTTGCATCTCGTCACACAGCACCTTGCAGGCGCCGAGGTGCTCCCCGAACTCGGGCTGGCCCTTCCAGGCGCTTATCGCCTCCGCGTCGCGCCAGGACGCGAAGGAGATGAAGTGCCTCGGCTCGGCCGTGTCGCGGATGAGCCGGGCGGACAGGAAGCCTTCGTTCTCCTTCTTGGTCCAGGTCAGGAAGGCCGTCCACCGTTCGATGAACTCGTCCTCCTTGCCCTCGGAGACCCGCCAGTTGCCGGACGACCAGAACTTGCTGTCGTCGGTCATGGCACACCACCTCGTGGAAGCCCCCTCCCACCAGGCTAGGCCGCTACCCGCGGGTCGTCAGCGGTCCGAGGTGACGGTGACCTTCTCGTCGTTCTGGATCTGCGAGACCAGCTGCTTCACCTTGGGCATGTCCCACTTCAGCGAGCCCTGCGGCGCGCTGCCCGAGATCGGGATGTTCATCGACTTCCCGTCGCCGCCGCTGATGCCCTTCATCGCGAAGAACATCTTGCCGAGGTCGTACAGCGACATGTCCTTGTCGACGATCAGCGTGTCCAGACCGGCACCCAGCGTCGGGTACAGCTTGAACGGGTTGAGGATCGTGCCCGGCGTCGCCGCCTGGTTGGCCAGGGCGGACAGGAACTTCTGCTGGTTCTTCGTCCGCGCGAGGTCCGACTCGGCGAACGCGTACCGGGTACGGACGAACGCGAGGGCCTGCTCACCGTTGAGGGTCTGCTCGCCCGCCTGGAAGTCGGCGCCGGACTTCTTGTCCTTGAAGCCCTTCTCGATGTTCATCTCGACACCGCCGAGCGCGTCCACGATGTTCGCGAAGCCGGCGAAGCCGATCTCCGCGTAGTGGTCGATACGCAGCCCGGTGTTGAACTCGACCGTGCGGACCAGGAGCTCCGGGCCGTCCATCGCGTACGCCGCGTTGAGCTTGGAGCCGCCGCGCGCCCCGTACTTCTTCCCGGACTCCGAGCCGACGAACGAGGGGATGGTCACCCACGAGTCGCGGGGCAGCGAGATCATCGTGTTCCCGCTGGAACAGGCGGCGAGGATCATCATCGAGTCGGTCCGCTTGCCCTCGGCGGAACCGGTGTGCAGCTTCTTCTTCTCCTCGGCCGACATGCCCTCACGGCTGTCGGAGCCGACGATCAGATACGTCGTGCAGTCGCCCTCGGCCGGCCGCTCGATGACCTTGGCGAGATCCACCTCGTTACGCATCCGGGAGCTGGCCCAGGCGTACGTGCCGATGCTCCAGCCGAGCACGGCGACGACCAGGACGATCGAGCCGATCTTGATCCGGCGGCGCCAGTCGGGCGCGGCGGGACCGGGCTGCTGCGGCGGGGCGTACTGCGGGGGCACGGTGCCACGGCCGCCGCCCTGGGGGGCGCCGTAGACCTGCCCGGTGTTGTACCCGGAGTCGTAACCCTGCTGCTGCCCGTACCCCTGGTCGTACCGAGGCGGCTGCTGCGGGACCTGCGGACGCTGCACATGGCGCATCCGCCGGGCTCCCTCGGGCTGTGAGCTCGCGCTGCCACGGCCGTATCCGCCGTCATCGGGCCAGTCATTCATGCGGACCAGTGTGCAGGCCGCTTCCCGGCGGCCGACAGGGCGGGTGGGGAATCGGGGCGGCGCTGTTGCCAAGCTGATGCAAAGAGGACGAGCCCGGGACCCGGCATAAGGTGGAGGGCATGACAGACCAGGCCCAGCGCACGGACCGCCCGGAGGGCGATATTCCGGGCAAGCCCACCTCCGCGTCCCGCACCACCCTCAGCCACATCATGACCAGCCACGACACCAACCTCCTCGGTACGGTGCACGGCGGCGTGATCATGAAGCTGGTGGACGACGCGGCGGGCGCCGTCGCGGGCCGGCACTCGGGCGGGCCCGCCGTGACCGCCTCCATGGACGAGATGGCGTTCCTGGAGCCGGTACGGGTCGGGGACCTGGTCCATGTGAAGGCCCAGGTCAACTGGACCGGCCGCTCCTCGATGGAGGTCGGCGTCCGCGTCATGGCCGAGCGCTGGAACGAGTCCACCCCCGCCCAGCAGGTCGGATCGGCCTATCTGGTCTTCGCGGCGGTCGACGGCGACGGCAAGCCGCGCCCGGTCCCGCCCGTGCTCCCGGAGACCGAGCGGGACAAGCGCCGCTATCAGGAGGCCCAGATCCGCCGTACCCATCGACTGGCCCGCCGCCGCGCAATCAAGGAGCTGCGGGAGCGCCGCGCGGCGGAGGGCTACGAGGACTGACGGCTGCCACGTCGACGGGGGAGGCTACGCGGACTGACGGCTGCCACGTCGACGGCGGAGGCTACGCGGACTGACGGCCGGCCGGCCCGTCGACCTACGGGCACACCACCTGGTCCCCGGTGACCGCCTCGAACGGCCCCGCGTGCGTCTCCTCGGCCCGCACGGGCGTGACTCCCTTGTAGTCCGCGCCCACGGAAACCCGCAGGGTCCCGCCCTGCCCCTTCACCGCGCGCAGCTCCGCCCCCGGCAGTGCTGCCGCGAGGGACTTCGCCGAGCGGTCCCAGAGCGGGTCGTACTCCACCAGCGTGCGCGCGCGCCCGGCACCGTCCCCGGTGCGCGGCGCGCGCGTCGTGTCGAAGCCCGTGGCCCGCAGCGCGTCGTCGACCTTCCGGCCCAGACCGTCCGTCCGCGTCCCGTTGTAGACCTGCACCCGGATCGTCTTCGGCGCCACGTCCACCACCGCCACCTTCGGGCCGGCCTTCGCCGCGGGCTTGTGCGGGGCGAGCGGCCGGTCGTCGCGCAGGGCCTGGAAGAGCTTCTGCGCCCTGGGCGCGTCCCACTTCACCGTCGAGCCGATGCCCTGCACCGGGAAGCTCATGTCCCCGATCGGCACCGAGACGAACTCGGAGGACGCCGGGGTGAAGCCCCGCATCGCCTTCGCGAGGGCCAGGATCTGCTCCGTACCGAAACCGGCGTCCGCCCGCACCGAGCTCAGCATCGTCGTGGCGACCTGGCGGAACCGCACCGGGTTGAGCAGCACCCCGCTGCTGGTCATCCGGTCGATCAGCGCCGCCGAGAAGCGCTGCTGGCGCTGCATGCGGCCGATGTCGGACGCCCCGTCGACATGGCGCGAGCGCACGTACTGCAGCGCCTGCCCGCCGGTCAGCTCGTGCGGCCCGGCCGACAGGTCGAGCCCTGTGTACGAGTCCTTCATCGGCCGCGTCGTACAGATCTCCACCCCGCCCACCGCGTCCACCGTCTTCATGAAGCTGGTGAAGTCGACCTCCAGATAGTGGTCGATCTTGACGCCCGTCATGCTCTCGACGGTCCGCACCGTCAGACCCGGCCCGCCCTCGGCGTACGCGGCGTTCAGCTTCACCGGATGGGCCTGGTGCTGCTCCCCGGTGGTCGTGTCCACGTGCTCGGGCATCTCGGCGTACGAGTCACGGGGCAGGCTCACCACGCTCGCTCGCTCCCGGTCCTCGGAGATGTGGACGAGCATCACGGTGTCGGTGCAGTGACAGGGGTCACCCCCGAGCCGGTACTCCTTCCGCTCCTCCTCCGTGATCCCGTCCCGCCCGTCCGTGCCCACGACCAGCACGTTCATGCCGTGCCCGGCCTGGGGACGGTTCTTCATGTCCTTGAAGGGGTCGACCCGGGTGATCCCCGTGTCCAGGCTGGTCACCACGGCATGACCGATCCCGCCCGCGCCCAGGACGAGCACGGAGAGCGTGGTCGCCATCCGCATTCCCCACCGTGGCCGCCGGACCCGTCTGACGCGGCGGGCCGGTACAGGACGGGCGGCCGGTCGGGGACGGGGCGTGCGGGGCGGTGTGGGCACCGGGGGACACCTCCGCGGGTGGGACGAGGGAACCGTGAGCACGGTAGGCCCATACGATCAGCGCAAGGGTGCGCCGGACCCCGTGGCGCGCTCGGTGTCCCCCGTTCGCGGTAACGTGGCGGGCGATACTGCTGTCTCCCGGGGGACGACCCCGGACCCCCGAGGAACCCATGCAGCCCCCCGTCTCCGTGATCATGCCGGTCCTCAACGAGGAGCGGCACCTGCGCAACTCGGTCCGTCACATCCTCGAGCAGGAGTACGACGGCGAGATGGAGGTGGTGATCGCGCTCGGCCCGTCCACGGACCGCACCGACGAGATCGCCGCCGAACTCGTACGGGAGGACCCCCGGGTCCACACCGTGCCGAACCCCACGGGCCGTACCCCCGCCGCCCTCAACGCGGCGATCAAGGCGTCCCGTCACCCGATCGTGGTGCGGGTCGACGGCCACGGCATGCTGTCGCCCAACTACATCGCGACCGCGGTCCGTCTCCTGGAGGAGACCGGCGCGCAGAACGTCGGCGGCATCATGCACGCCGAGGGCGAGAACGACTGGGAGCAAGCGGTCGCCGCCGCGATGACCTCGAAGGTCGGCGTCGGCAACGCCGCGTTCCACACCGGGGGCGAGGCCGGCCCGGCCGAGACCGTGTATCTGGGTGTCTTCCGCCGCGAGGCCCTGGAGCAGCAGGACGGCTACAACGTGGAGTTCGTCCGCGCCCAGGACTGGGAGCTGAACTTCCGTATCCGCGAGGCGGGTGGCCTGATCTGGTTCTCACCGGAGCTGCGCGTCCAGTACCGGCCCCGCCCGAGCGTCCGCGCGCTGGCGAAGCAGTACAAGGACTACGGCCGGTGGCGCCACGTCGTGGCCCGCTACCACCAGGGCTCCATCAACCTCCGCTACCTCGCCCCGCCGACCGCCGTCTGCGCGATCGCGGCCGGCCTGGTCGTGGGCGTGGCGCTCACCCCCCTCGGTTTCGTGATCCCGGCCGGCTACCTCGCAGCGATCACCGCGGGCTCGCTCCCGGCGGGCAAGGGCCTCCCCCTGAAGGCCCGTCTGCAGATCCCGGTGGCCCTCGCCACGATGCACATGTCCTGGGGCTACGGCTTCCTGACCAGCCCGCGCGCCCTCGCGAAGAAGGTCATCGCGAGCCGCCGCCCGGCGGTGCGGACGACGTCCGTCTGACATGGCGGAGGCCGCCCGGTGCGTGATGCACGGGGCGGCCTCCGTCGTACCGGGTGGGCCGTCGAGGACGGTCAGCCGCAGTTGTGCAGTCGGTACGAACCGCCCTGGAAGGCCAACGTCCCGTACTGGTCCCACATGTTGACCTCCTCGGCGACGCACAGGCCGGCGCCGTTCACCCAGTTGGGACCGGCGTAGGAGCTGAAGTAACCGGGGTCCTCGTCCCAGTCCTTGATGGTCCGGCTCGTGGTCATGGCATACGTGGTGAACGACATACGCGTGGAGATCCCGGCGAGCGGCCCCCGCTTCACCACGACCTGACAGTTCTGCGATCCGTCCCAGTAGGTGTAGACGTCGGCGATCTTCTTGCCGGCGTGCACACCGTGGTCGGCGTTGATGCCGTAGCTGTCCACCAGGCCGCCGGTGCAGCCGTAGCCGCCGGCCGATGCGGCGGGTGCGGTGACGACCGGCGCGACAACGCCGACGCCGAGGACGACGGCGGCGCTGGTGAGCAGGCGGGCAAGTCTGTGGGTGCGCATGGGTCGGTCTTCTCCCTGATCTGCGCCCAGGTGCGCGAGGTGGTCAACTCGGCAGGCTCTTCTGGGCATTGGAGTTCGATTCTCGACACGCGAGTTGATCTTGTCGAGAGTCTGATCCGGGAGAGTCTGTGATCCCGGTCACGAGCGATGCGCGCGCAGTGGACGGAGCCCCGACGCATCGCGTCGGGGCTCCGTCCTCATGGGTCTCGCGGTGTCAGCAGACCGTGGAGGTCGAGCCGCCGGTCGAGTTCAGGTAGCCCGTGGCGTGCGTGCAGTAGGCCGCGGTGTCGGCGGGCGTGCCCCAGAGCTCGGAGCGCGTCGTGTTGGAGAGCCTCGCCTCGCCGTAGTCGTTGCCGGAGTCGGAGTGGTTCACGACGTGGACGTAGAGGTCCCAGTTCGTGTGGGTGTTCCGGAACTGCTGCCACACGTATATGTAGGCGTAGTTGTAGCCACAGCCGTAGTACTGCTTGACCGACGCGGCGTCCATGCCGCCGACCTGGATCACCCGGGTGGAGCCGACCTGGGACACGTTGCTGCAGCCGGAGGGGGTGCTCGCGGCGGCGGAGGGGGCGTTGACGAGGGAGAGGCCGACCATCGCGGTGAGAGCACCGAGAGTCGAAGCGACCTTCTTGCCGAGGTTCATGGTTGAGCTCCAAATAAGCGTCAGATTAAGCCCGCTGAAGCTATAGCCAATGATCGATCAATGTAAATGATCAAGCAGGTGATGCGCGTCACGCTGAGTGGGCGTCAAAGTTGCGTGATTCAGGGCAAGTTGAGCCGAACCGGAAGCGATGCTTCCTCCCCTCGCCCGCCGCGCACCGCGACTTTAGGCGCAGACCGCCGCCTGGGCCGGACATGAGTGACGGCCGGACCCCGCGGGGTCCGGCCGTTACTCGGGCGGGAGCTGTCAGCTCTTGCCGTCCCACCTGTAGACGGAGTAGATGTCCATGCACTCCACCTTGTCGTTGGCGCCCTCAGGCAGGTCGCCCGCCTCCGTCTTCGGCTTCTTGTATGTGGTGCCCTCGCGCCAGTCCCCGCCGATGACGAGCGTGATGTTCGCCGCCGTGGCGTCCGCCCGGACGGCCGAGTCGGGCAGGCCCAGCGCCTTGGCCACGGACAGGGCGTCGGCCTTGGCCTGGTCGCCGCCCGCCTTCGGGTACTTGACCACGGAGTCCTTGCGGGGCTCGGCGGTCTGCGAGGCCGTCGCCTGGGTGAAGCCCTTGCCCTGCAGGGTCGTGGCCATCGAACTGGCCCGCCGGTCCACCGACATCTGGCCGTCGGTGCCCGTGCCGTTGACGACCGTCACGGCGAGCGTGCCGGGCGCGGCGGCAGCGGGACCCTTCGGCTTCGCCGAGGCGGACGGCTTGGCGCCGGCCGGGTCGCCGTTCTTGTCGAAGGCGACGTCGTCGCGGAGCATCGCCCACATCTTGTTGGCGGACGACTCCACCATCTGGAGCTTGTCCTTGTTCTGGGGCCACTCGGTCGTGGGAACGGTCGCAGTCGTGAGACGGTCGAGCTTCACGTTCTTGAGCTGCATCGACAGATCGAAGAGCTTCGACACCGAGCGGATCTCGTCGGAGACCTGAAGCGCCTTCGTGGCGGTCTCCGCCAGACCCATGAGCCGCCCGGTGTCGGTCCAGGCGTTCTGGTTCTGGAGCTTCTCCATCATGCCGTTCATGTACATGTGCTGGGCCTTGGCGCGGTTCTGGTCGTTGCCGAACGCGTGCCGGGTGCGCAGCCACTGGAGCGCCTGCTTGCCCTTGACCTCGGTGGTGCCCTCAGGCAGCTTCAGGCCCGAGCCGCCCGGTACCGTCCTGGTGGGCTTGTCGTACACACCCGTCTTCACGCAGACGGGAACGCCGCCGACCTCGTCCGCCATCGCCACCACACCCGCGAAGTCGATCATCATCCAGTGGTCGATGTAGACCCCGGTGATCGACTCCCAGGTGGTCAGCGTGCAGCCCGGACCACCGCGCCCCAGCGTCTCGTTGATGGGCTTGGTGGTGGTGGCGGGGTAGGTCTTGCCGTCCTCGCCCGTGCACTTGGGGATCTTGACGATCGTGTCCCGCGGGATGGAGACGATGTTGGCGTTCTTCCGGTCCGCGGAGATGTGCAGGAGCATCTGGACGTCCGCGAGCGGCGGGCTGTCCCGGAGGTTCTTGCCGCCGCCGAGCGCCACGTTCTTCGCGTCGGCGCGGCTGTCGGAGCCGATCAGCAGGATGTTGAGTGGGGTGTCGCCCAGCGCGTTCGGCGTCGCCTTCTTCACGCCGCTGTCGCCGCCGGCGCGGCTGCCGCCGCGGATGTTGCTGTTGAGGTGCTGGTAGTACAGGTATCCGGCACCGGCCGTCGCGAGTATCAGGAGCGACAGGGTCGCGGCGACCCAGCGGAATATCTTGCGTTTACCGCTCTTCCTGGCCCGCCTGCGTGGCCCTTTGCGCCGGTGACTCGTACGGGCCTCACCACCGCTCCTGCCACCACCACTGCTGCCACCGTCGCCGGCATCCCCGTCGGCCTCGCGAGTGCGGGTGCCGCCCCCAGTACCCGCACCCCCGTCCGCGTAGAGACTTTCGTCCCAGCCCAAATCGCGGGCGTGCGGAACGCGTTTCCGCGTCCCCTCCCTCGGCACGCTGCTCTGTCCCACCCCTGGTCCCCTCGTTTTTCAGGCGTGTGCCGCGACCCGGCGTTTCCGGGTCACTGAGCGCACACCTTCTTGTCTGCTGCAACCTGACCCACGTCCGGCGCCTTCGCCGGACCGGTGATGGGCACCCCCGCGCCCTTGAAGTCGGAACCGAGGACGAGCGTCATGGGCTCGCGCTCCGCGGCGTCCGCGGTGCCAGGCTTGAGCGCCGTGGCGGGCAGGCCCATCATGTCCGCGAGCTTGCGGGCCTGATCGGCCTGGTTCGGTGCGTACGTGAGCGTGGTCTTGGCCGCCTTCTCGGGGGCGTTGGCCTTGTTCGTCGACCTCGTCACGCCCTGATCGTTCTGCAGCCAGTCGATCGTCTTCTGCGCCGCGCCCTGGATGCCGCTGCCGTTGTAGACGTCGACACGCACGTCCACGGCCTTGGCGCGCGGCCCTTGGAGCAGCTTCGCCTCGGCCTGCGCCTGGGCGTTCTTGGTGGCCTGTTCCTGCTTCTTCACCTCGGTGAAGGAGATGTCGTTCTGCACCATGTTGAACACCTGCGGTGCCTTGACCGGGTGGAGAACGACGGTCGCCCTCGCGGTGGGCGGTTCATCCGGGTTGTCGATCACCGGAACGGTCATGAAACTGATGTTCTTCAGGTCGACCTTCCCGAGCTCCTTGGCCAGGGTGGTCAGCTTCAAGGCCGAGCCTATTCCGCTGTCCACGGTGAGCGCCTTGGTCGCCGCGTCCGCGACCTTGAGCAGCTTCGTCGGACTGTCGAGCGTGTCTTCCTTCATCTGCCGGATCATCGAGGCGAGGAACTGCTGCTGCATCTTGATCCGGTCCAGGTCGCTCTCGTTGCCGAGACCGTGCCGGTTGCGAAGGAACGCGAGCGCGTCCTCGCCCATGATCGTGTGCTCGCCCTCCGAGAGGTTGAGCTTGGAGTAGTCCTTGTCACGGATGGGCTTGTTGAGGCAGACCTTCACGCCGCCGACGGCGGTCGACAGCGTCTTGACGGCGTTGAAGTCGACCATCATGAAGTGGTCGATCTCGATGCCGCCCGTGAGCGACTTGACGGTGCGCATCGTGCAGCCCGGGTCGCGGCCGTTCACGCCGTAGGACTCGTTGAACTTCGTCGTGGTGGTCGAGCCGGGGATGACCTTGGTCGATCCGTCGGGCTGCTTCGTGGGGCAGTCCGGGATCTTGATCTTGAGGTCTCGGGGGATGCTCATAGCCGTCGCGTTGGTGCGGTCCTCCGAGACGTGGAAGAGGAACGTCGTGTCGGCGTGGCCGGTGACGTTGTCCTTGTTCCCGTAACTCGTGTTGCCCTCGCCGGTGCGGACGTCGTTGCCGATGATCAGGATGTTCAGCGGCCCCTCCATCGTCTCGCCACCCTTGGCGGCGTCACCGACGTCGATGGTGCTGATGTTGCCGTTGAAGTGGTCGTACAGCGCGTACGCGCCCGCGGCACCCGCCACGAGCACGACGGCCATCGTCCCGCCCGTCCAGAGCAGGGCCTTCTTCTTGCGGGACTTCTGCGGCTTGCGCTTGCGGCGGCCGGCCGAAGGCTGCCCGCCCGCGGGCCCCTCAGGGGCGCGGCGGCGGCGCTGGCCGGGAACGGGCGCCTCGGTCGAGGTGTGTGAACGCTCGCCGGTCCGGGAATGCTCGGCAGATCTGGGACCGGGAGTGGTGGCGCCGCGGACGCGGGACTGCTGGGTCGACTGCGCACCGGAGTGGTTCAGTCGCAGTTCGTAGCTGCCGGTCTGCGGGTTGAGTACCCACTGGTCGGCGGGGTCGATCTCGTCCGCCTGTCCACGGCTGTGCGCGTCCACGGTTACTTGAATCCTCCGTCGGTGCCACGCGAGGCGCCACCCCCGTCGGGCGCTCGGTCGTTCGATCCGTCTGAGTGCGCGACCACGCGGTCGGGTGCACCGGATCGCGTCACACTATCCGCCCAGTTCAGCGTGGGGCGACGTCCGTGACAAATTCCACGCTCCTTACAACTGGGCAATTTGCTCAAACCTCATCCACCCCGGGCCTTCCCTTGGACTCCCCTTTACTCACCCTCCCCGAAGCCTCCTCTAGGGGCACGCTCCCTCCGCCGCACTGTGCCCCGAGAACGTCGGCGTCGGCGCCGGACTCCGCGGGCCCGCGGAGTCCGGCTTCCCGTCGCCGTCCGTGTCCTCGCCCGAGCGTCGCGGTGTCGACGCCTCGGCGCCCGGCGTCACCGTGACGGGCTTGTCCTCGCGGAGCCGCTTGAAGAGTTGACTCGCTTCGGGTTGTACGAGTTCGTCCCGGTTCGCGTTGTACGGGTACGGCCGCCGCGGCACCGTGAGGAACTGCACCTTCTCCGTGGGGATGGCCCGCATCGAGCGCGCCAGGTCGTAGAGGTCACGGAGCGAGTTCAGCCCCGGGTCGGTCGTGATGGACTTCGTCGCCGCGTCCAGCACCGGGTACAGGCGGGTCGGATTCAGCAGGACACCGTTGCTCTGCACCTTGTTGACCAGGGCGCCCAGGAACTGCTGCTGGCGGTCCATGCGTTCCGTGTCGCTTCCGTTGCCGAGCGACTTGCGGGCCCGTACGAAGCCCAGCGCCTGCTCGCCGTGGAGCGTCCGGCGCCCGGCCGGCAGCTTCAGACGGGCGTCCGAGTCGTCGATCGGCTCCTTGAGGCAGATCTCCACCCCGTCCACGGCGTCGACCATCTTCTTGAAGCCCCGGAAGTCGATCACCATGTGGTGGTCGATCCTGATCCCGGTCAGCCGCTCGACGGTACGGATCGTGCAGGCCGTGCCGCCGATCTCGAAGGCCGAGTTGAACTGGGCGAATTGTTCAGGTGTGCGCGTTTTCTTCGCTGTGCTGCAGCTGGGCATCCGCACCATCAGGTCGCGCGGGATGGAGACCGCCGTCGCGCTCGACTTCCCCGCCGAGAGATGCAGCAGGATCGTGGTGTCGGAGCGCTGGGTCCCCTTGTCCTTCCCGTACTGGGAGTTGCCGGCGCCGGTCCGGGTGTCCGAGCCGATGAGCAGGATGTTCCGCGCGGAGGAGACGATCGCGCTCGGGCGCTCCTTCTCGTACTTGAGCAGCTCGGCGGCGGCGGTGGTGTCGGTGGTGATGTTGCTGTCGAGCGTGCGGTAGGCCCACCAGCCGACACCCGCCGCGGCGAGGACGACGACGGAGCATCCGAGCGCAGACCAGCGCAGCCAGTGCCGCTTGCGCGGGGCGTCACCCGCGGGTCCGCCCCTGGCGGCACCGGTGACTTCCCCGTCACCTTCGGCGTCGGCTTCCCCGTCACCTCCGGGATCGGCTTCCCCGCCACTTCCGGCGTCGGCTTCCCCGTCACCTTCGGCGTCGCTTGTGGCGGCACCTTCGGGATCGGCTTCACCGTCAGTTCCGGCGTTGGCTTCCCCGTCACCTTCGGCGTCGCTTGTGGCGGCACCTTCGGCGTTGCCCTCGGCGGCACCGGCCCTGTCCTCCATGCCGGCCGCGCCCTCGGTGCTGGGCGTCTCGTCCCCGTCCGGGGAGTCCGGTTCGGCGGGCGTGCCGGCACTGTCCGTCACGTCTGAGTCCATCCTTCATGCCGTCGGCGGCGCGCCGGGCCGCCGCCTCGCAGAGATAGACGGCCGAACCTGACGCCTGGTTGTGCGGGAGGGGTGCGTACCCGCCGATCATGTACCGGAGTTGACGCACAGACCCGAGGACTCGGCGAGTCGGTGCGCCATACGGGTGGAACCTCAGCGGGTCGTCAGGCCGCGGTCACCGTGACCCGCTCGCTCTCCACCCGCTTCTCGAGCGCCTCGGGCGCCAGTTGGTCCAGGTTCCGGCACAGCACGACCGAGGCCCCGGCCGCCAGAGGCGCGTACAGCCCGGCGGAGACCCCGTCCCAGGTGTCGTACGTACGGCTGGACAGCAGCCGCGCGCCGGGCGTGAGGCCGAGGGCCTCGGCGTCCGCGCGGGCCCGCTCGACGAGCTGGGCGCCCGTCAGTTCCGTACCGTCGACCAGGAGGGCCGGGGCGTCCGCGTCGACCGGGACGAACGGGGCGAACCGGTCGCCCTGGCTCGGCACCTCCACCGCGTAGTCCGCGTAACCGGCGGGCGGGGCCGGGAATCGGCGGCCCAGCGGGGCGAGGGAGAGCGCGATCCGGTCTCCCGAGCAGGCGAGACCCGCGTCGAGGGTGTCGGGTCCCGCGACGACGTAGTCGGCGTCCGCGGGGTCGCCGCCGATCTCGGCGGTCACGCCGACGGACGAGCACGCCAGCAGCCACACGGCGGTCTGCCAGTGCGCGGGCAGCAGGAGCGCGAGCCGGTCGCCGGGGGAGGCGGAGAGCTCGCCCTGCAGCAGATTGGCGGTCTTGGCCACCCAATTGGCGAAGGTGGCGACGGACAATTCGACGCGCTCACCGGTGGCGTCGTCGTAGTAGGTGACCAAGGGGCGGGCAGGGTCCGCGGCGAGCGCGGATCGCAGCAGGTCGGCGGGGGTGCGGTCGCTGGCGTTCACGCGGGCAAGGGTACGCGGGGAGGTGTGCGGGGGGCCGCCGTACCGGTGACACCGTCCACCGGTCGGCCCGACGCTCCGTCAGTGTCCTGGTGGGATCCCGCCATGCGGAACCGCCCGCGGGTACGGACGATCACCTCATGCGTGCCTACCTTGCCTCCTCGATCGCCGTGACGTGCGCGGCGGCACTCGCCCTGCCGTTGTCCCTCGCGACGCCGACGGCGTCGCTCCCGCCGGGTGCGCCCACGGGCCGCTCGGCGGTTCTGCCGGCCGCCGGGGACCCGGCCGCCGAAGGGCGCGCGGGCCCCGACGGGCCGCCCGCCTCCGTAGCTGCCGCAGCCGACTCATCCTTCGCCGACTGGTCCTCCGTCGACTCCACCTCGGCCGACTCCACCTCCACCCCCGACTCCGCTTCCGCCGCTGCTTCGGCCTCCGTCGAGACGGACGTCGCCGGGACCACCCAGTCCCTGCCCCTCGGCCCGATCGGCACCGCACGGCGGACCATCGGCGCCACTTCGGCGGCGCAGGGCCTGGCCCGACGGGACGTCAGACCCTTCTCGCTCGTGGGCGTCGTCTGGGACGACGCGCGGGCCGAGCTGCACGGCACGGTCCAGGTCCGCACCCGCGCCACCGGGAGCGGGGACTGGTCGGACTGGCAGAACGTGGAGATCCACAACGAGGACCACGGGGCCGACCCCGGCACCCCCGAGGCGATGGCGGCCGGGGTCCGCGGCGCCACCGCGCCCCTGTGGGTCGGTGACTCGGACGGCGTCGAGATCCGCGTCCTGCCGGGACGGGGCGAGGCGGACCACGAGGGGGAGGAGGCGGACCACGGGGAGTTCGAGGCGGACCCCGCGGCGGAGGTGCCACCGCTCCCCGGCGGGCTCCGTCTCGAACTCGTCGACCCCGGCCCGGAGCCGGCCGCCGCCACCCCCGGAGCCCAGTCCCTCACGCGTACGGCGACGCGGCAGGCGCATCGCGCGCCGACCGTCGAGGAGGCGGCCGCCACCTCCGCCAACGCCCGGCTCGCGCCGGTCGGTAGGGCCGCGATCCCCGCCGCGGCCGCCGCGAAGCCGTACATCGGACCCCGCCCGAAGATCATCACGCGCAAGGGCTGGGGGGCCGACGAGAAGCTGCGGGAGAAGGGCTTCGTCTACACCAAGGCGGTCAAGGCGGCCTTCGTCCACCACAGCGCCACCGGCAACAACTACACCTGCAAGCAGGCGCCCTCCGTCCTCCGCAGTATTTACCGCTACCACGTGAAGAGCAGCGGCTGGCGCGACATCGGCTACAACTTCGCCGTCGACAAGTGCGGAAACATCTACGAAGGCCGTGCGGGGGGCGTGGCGAAGCCCGTACTCGGCGCCCACACGCTGGGTTTCAACACCAACAGCATGGGCATCGCGGTCCTCGGCAGCTATGGCAAGACCAACCCGCCGGCCGCCGTGGTGACCGCCGTCGCCCGGCTGACGGCCTGGAAGCTGGGGCTGCACGGGGTGAATCCGAAGGGCAAGGTGACGCTGACGTCGGGAGGCGGAAACCTCTACAAGAAGGGCAAGAAGGTCAAGTTCAACGCCATCGCGGGGCACCGTGACGGATTCGCGACGGCCTGCCCGGGCGCACGCCTCTACGGCAAGCTCGGCACGGCGAGGAGCGCGTCGGCGAAATACCAGGGACGGCCGTGATGGGGGCACCGGCCGGAGGGTCTGCATAAACTGACCGGTCACATCGCACGGACGAGCGGACAACCCGAAAACGGACGAGCGGACGAGTGACGAGACCGGACCCGGACAGGAAGCAGAGACGACAGGTGACAGAAGCGATCCTCCTGGTCGGTGGTAAGGGCACGCGCTTGCGGCCCCTGACGGTCAACACGCCGAAGCCGATGGTTCCGGCGGCCGGCGTCCCGTTCCTGACGCACCAGCTGGCGAGGGCCAGGGCCGCGGGCGTCGAGCACGTGGTGCTCGCCACCTCGTACCTGGCCGAGGTGTTCGAGCCGCACTTCGGTGACGGCTCGTCGCTGGGCCTCAGCCTGGAGTACGTGACGGAGGAGGAGCCGCTCGGTACGGGCGGCGCGATCCGGAACGTCGCCTCTCGGCTGCACTCGGGCCCCGACGACCCGGTCCTCGTCTTCAACGGCGACATCCTGACGGGCCTGGACATCCGGGCCCTGGTCGCCACGCACGCGGACTCGGGGGCAGACGTCTCGCTGCACCTCACCCGGGTCGACGACCCGAGGGCGTTCGGCCTGGTCCCGACGGACCCGACCGGCCGGGTCACCGCCTTCCTGGAGAAGCCGCAGACTCCGGAGGAGATCGTCACCGACCAGATCAACGCGGGGGCCTACGTCTTCCGCCGCTCGGTCATCGACTCGATCCCGACGGGCCGCCCCGTCTCGGTCGAGCGGGAGACCTTCCCCGAGCTCCTCGCCTCCGGCGCCCATCTGCAGGGCCTGGTCGACTCCACGTACTGGCTCGACCTCGGCACCCCGCAGGCGTTCGTCCGCGGCTCCGCCGACCTGGTCCTCGGCCACGCCCCATCCCCGGCGGTGCCGGGCCGCTGCGGCGACCGCCTGGTCCTGCCGACGGCCCGTGTCGCCCCGGACGCCAAGCTCACCGGCGGCACGGTGGTCGGCGCGGGCGCGGTGATCGGCGAGGGCGCCCGCATCACGGGCTCCACGGTCCACGCGGGCGCGGTGATCGAACCGGGCGCGCTGATCACGGACTCCCTGATCGGCGCGGGCGCCCGCATCGGCGCTCGCGCGGTCCTGACGGGCGCGGTCATCGGCGACGGCGCCCACGTGGGCCCGGACAACGAACTCCACGAAGGCATCCGCATCTGGTGCAACGCGGTCCTCCCACCCGGCTCGGTCCGCTTCTCCTCGGACCAGTAGGAACGCCCCGCCCCCGCAGCGTCCACCACCGGCGATACCTGCCCAGTCGGCAGGCCCGCCGTCTGTCCCCTCCATGGCCCGCAGCCGCCGACGGCGACGCACGCCCAGGCGGCAGGCCCGCCGCCTATGCCGTTGCTTCCGCGTGCCCGCAGTCGCCGGCGGTGGGGCTTGTCCAGGCGGCAGCGCCGCTGTCGCTTCCACTGCGCGGCCGCCACCGGCGGGACCTGTCGAGGCGCAGGCCGCCCTCTGCGCCTTCCACGGCCCGCGGCCGCCGACGGCGGCGCATGCCCAGGCGGCAGGCCCGCCGCCTGTGCCGTCGCTTCCGCGGCCCGCAGTCGCCGACGGCGGGGCTTGCTCAGGTGCAGGCCAGCCCTCTGTGCCGTCGCTTCCGCGGGCCCGCAGGCGCCGACGGCGCGTCACCACCCACGGGAAGACCCGCACCTCTGTGTTCTCTGTCGCACGGGTGGTGCGGGTGGGAAGAACAAGCCCGGCCGAAGGCCGGGCGCACCCCACCGGCCCACACCCGCCCCGTTACGCTCATACACATGGCCGGCCGCTTCTCACCCCCCACCCCCACGACCCGCACCACCGTGCGCGGCGGCCACGTCCCCGTACCGGCCCAAGCGTCCGAGGCTCCCGATGCCTCAGAGACCCCGGAGGCCCCCGAGGCTCCCGCTCTCGATCTCGGCCTCACCCTCGGCCCCCTCCGCCGCGGCCCGGGCGACCCCACCTTCCGTACCACCCCCGACGGCTCCATCTGGCGGGCCAGCCGCACCCCCGACGGCCCCGGCACGCTCCGGGTCGCCGTCCGCGCCGGCGGCGTCGAGGCCGAGGCGTGGGGCCCGGGCGGCGACTGGCTCCTGACCGGCCTGCCCCGCCTCCTCGGCGCCGACGACGACCCCACCGCCTTCGTCCCCCGCCACCGCCTCCTCGCCGCGACCCACCGTCGCCGCCCCGGCCTCCGCCTGACCCGCACCGGTCTGGTCATGGAGTCGCTGATCCCGTCGATCCTGGAGCAGAAGGTCACGACCGACGAGGCGTACCGCGCCTGGCGCCTGCTCGTACGGAAGTACGGCGAGCCCGCCCCCGGCCCCGCCCCGGACAGGATGCACGTCATGCCCGACGCCCCGACCTGGGGCCGGATCCCCTCCTGGGAGTGGCACCGCGCCGGCGTCGACAACAAGCGCGCCTCCACGATCCTGCGCGCGGTCCGGGTCGCCCGCCGCCTGGAGGAGGCCGCCGGGATGGAGCCCGAACAGGCCCAGCAGCGGCTGGAGTTGATCCCCGGCATCGGGCCCTGGACCTCCGCCGAGACGGTCCAGCGCAGCAACGGCGCCCCGGACGCGGTGAGCGTCGGCGACTACCACCTGCCCGGCATCGTCGGCTACGCCCTCGCCGGCGACCGGAACGCCGACGACGCGGCCATGCTCGAACTCCTCGCCCCCTACGCGGGCCAACGCCACCGCGCGGCCCGCCTCATCCTCCTCAGCGGCCGCGTCCCCCCGCGCCGAGCGCCCCGGATGACCCCCGGGAACATCGCGGCGCTCTAGGAACGGGACCTACCGCACCTCGATGAACTGCCCCGCCTGCCGCGCGGGCCGGTCCTTCGGCGGCGCCGCCGCGTGTCCCACCGCCACCGCGCCCATCGGGTCCCAGTCCTCAGGCAGCCCGAGGACCTCGCGTACGACATCACGGCAGAACATCGTCGAGGACACCCACGCCGAGCCGAGCCGCTCGCCCGCCAGCGCCACCAGGAAGTTCTGCACGCCCGCGCCCGCCGCGACCACGAACATCTCCCGCTCGGCGGCGTCCCGGCGCGGATCGCCGTAGTGGTGCGAGCCGTCCGTCACGAGGCAGGGCACCACCAGATAGGGCGCGTTGCGCAGCACATCCCCGCGCCGCACGCGCTTCGCGATCGACTCCTCCGGCTTGCCGTCCCGCCGCAGGTCCGCGATCCACGCGTCCCGCATCGCGTCGAGCAGCCGCAGCCGCGACTCCGGCGACTCCAGCAGGACGAACCGCCACGGCGTGGTGTGGTGCGGCGCCGGGGCCGTGACGGCCGCGGCGACGGCACGTCGTACCGCACCCGGGTCCACCGGCTCGTCGGTGAACTCCCGGACGGTACGCCGCAGGGTCACCGCCTCGCGCACGGCCTCCGAGGTCCCGAGCCGGAACATGTCGTCGGCGGCGCCGCGGACCAGCGCCCGCGCGCCCTCCTCGCCGGCACCGTCCACCAGATGCGGCAGACCGCGCACGACGGCGACCGGAAGACCGCTCGCCTTGCCCTTCACCAGGTCGCCCGCGGCGGCGAGTTCGTCGGCGGTGGCGACGACGGTCGCGCTGAGCGGATTGCCGTACGCGTCCGTGCCACCGCGCAGGTCGTCGAGCACGCGCACTCCGGCCGCTCCGATGGCGACGTCGGTCAGACCGCTGCGCCAGGGCCGCCCGAAGGTGTCCGTGACGACGACACCGACGTCGACGCCGAGCGCGTCCCGCAGCCCGTCCCGGATCGCGCGGGCCGAGGCGTCCGGGTCGACGGGCAGCAACAGCACCGTCCCGGCAGGGGTGTTGGAGGCGTCGACGCCGGCGGCGGCCATGACCAGGCCCTGCCGGTTCTCGACGATCCGCAGGGTGCCGCGCCGCGCCACCACCCGTACCGTCTCGGCGTCGATCGCCTCCTCCCGGTCGTCGGCGGCGATCACCCGCCCCTCGGCCTTGCTCACGATCTTGGAGGTGACGAGCAGGACGTCCCCGTCCTCGAGACCGGGGGAGACGGACGCGATCAGCTTGGCGAGATCGTCCCCGGCCCTCACCTCCGGCAGCCCGCCGAGCGCCCACACCCGATACCCGTGCGCCACGCCCCCGGCATTACCCGCCGCGCCGTCCACAGAACCCGCCACGCCACCCGCCGGACCAGCGACGCCGTCCACAGAACCCGCCACGCCGCCCGCCGGACCAGCCACGCTGCCCGCCGGACCAGCCCCGCCGTCCACAGAACCCGCCACGCCGCCCGCCGGACCCGTCATCCGCGGATCTCTTCCGCGAGCGCCAGCGCCTCGCGCGCCATGGTGGTCGTCGCGTCCAGGTCCGTCATCATCAGCGGCACCGCCCGGCAGCGGATGCCCGCCGCCTCGACGCCCTCGACCGCGCCCGCGTCGACGGTGTCGACCAGCCAGCCGTCGAGAAGTTCGGAGCTGTAGTGACGGGCGACGGCCGCCGCCGTGGACTCGACGCCGACCGCCGCGAGGACCTTGTCGGCCATGCCCCGCACGGGTGCGTCGCCGACGATGGGGGAGAGGCCCACGACCGGCGCGGACGCGGCGGCGACCGCCTCCTCGATGCCGGGGACGCGCAGGATCGTGCCGATGGACACCACGGGGTTGGACGGCGGGAAGATGATGACGTCCGCCTCGGCGATCGCCTCGAGGACACCCGGCGCGGGCTTCGCCTCGGCCACGCCGATCGGCGCGATGGCCGTCGCGGGCACGGAGGCGCGCAGCTTCACCCAGTACTCCTGGAAGTGCACGGCCTTCCGCTCGCCCTCCACTTCGATGACGACATGGGTCTCGACCCGGTCGTCGGACATCGGGAGCAGGCGCACGCCGGGCTGCCAGCGGGCGCACAGCGCCTCGGTGACGGCGCTGAGCGGGTATCCGGCGCCCAGCATCTGCGTACGGACGATGTGCGTCGCGAAGTCCCGGTCGCCGAGGCCGAACCACTCGGGTCCCACCCCGTACGCCGCGAGCTCCTCCTTCACCGCGAAGGACTCGTCCTCACGGCCCCAGCCCTGTTCCTCGTTGATGCCACCGCCGAGGGTGTACATCACCGTGTCGAGGTCCGGACAGACCTTCAGTCCGAAGAGATGGATGTCGTCACCGGTGTTGCCGATGACCGTGATCTCCGCGTCGGGCGCGGCCTGCTTGAGGCCGCGAAGGAAGCGGGCACCACCGATGCCACCGGCCAGAACCACAATGCGCATGCAGACAGTCTGTCAGGCGCAGCCTGATCCATTGAGGGGTGGTGGTCGGGCGACGGGAGGGCGTGTCAGGCGGGCACGACGCCGTGGGCCGCCGGGGCGCACCGCGCCTGCACGGATTCGTGCATGGGCATCTCGGTGAGGCCGGGGAAGTACACGTGCAGGCTGACCGCCGGTTCGAGGGAGTCGTTGACGACCTCGTGGACGTACCCCGGCGCGAACACGCGCTGCGCGCCTCCCGCCAGCGTGCGTACGCCCCGGTCCGTACGCTCCGTCAGCTCTCCTTCGAGGACGGTCAGCACGCCGGAGGAGCGGCCGTGGTCGTGGAGTCCGCTGCCCTGGCCGGGTACCCAGGAGAGCAGCCAGACCTCGTAGCCGGGGCCGGTGCGGAGCCGGTGGTACCAGCGGGTGGTGGCGTCGTACTCGACATGCGGGGCCCACTGCGCGCGGTCGGCGGCGATGGAGCGGGCGAGGCCGGCGAACTCGGCCACGGTGGCGGGGTGCTCGCGGGCGGGCTGCAGGAGGTGCGGGACCTCGAGGATGTCGCCGGCGATCTGAAGGTCGCTGTCGCTGTTCATGGGTGCGGGGGTTCCTCGGCAGAAGCAGGGAGTGCAGGTGCGGGGGTTTCGCAAGGAAAGCGGGGTGTCGCAAGGAGAGACGAAGCTGGAGCTCTGCGGCATCAACAGCTGGAACAGCAACAGCAACAGCGCGCCTGGACAGCGCGGCGGAACCCACGGGCGTGGGTCGCGGAGGGCGCTGAGGTCGCTGGCATGGGATCAAAGGTGACGGGAGGGCCACCCGACTGTCAACCCAATGCCCGTTTTGGGGGTAATGTTTCACCTCATCCGGTTACAGCGTCCGGAGAAAGGTTTGTGCAGCCGTGGAGCGGGAGACATGGCGCAACATCCGTGCCTGTAAACGCGGCTGAGGTCCCGTGATCAGACTGTGATCCGGATCGCTTCCGTGGCTGGATCGCAACAAGATCCACGTCTCGGGCGTCTCCCTTCATGAAGGAGAACGGTGCGGCCAGGCCAGTGGCATGTGTCTCGGTTTTTGCTGATTTGAACACTTTCCGCATAGCCTTGGTTCCGCAGAGTGAATACCGGGCCCAATAGCAGATTCCGGCTTGACTCGCACAGAGCACGAACTTGTAATTTCACTCGTGTCGTTCGGCCGATATCGGTAACGGCAACATCACGGGGACGCAAAGACGGACGAGGGGCGCACATGACCGAGTTGTTCCAGGAACTGCTGGTCGAGGACGCGGACGAGGAACTCGGCTGGCAGGAGCGCGCACTGTGCGCCCAGACCGATCCCGAGTCCTTCTTCCCCGAGAAGGGCGGCTCGACCCGCGAGGCCAAGAAGGTCTGCCTCGCCTGTGAGGTCCGCTCCGAATGTCTTGAGTACGCCCTGCAGAACGACGAACGATTCGGCATCTGGGGCGGCCTGTCGGAGCGGGAACGCCGCCGCCTCAAGAAGGCCGCGGTCTGACCGGCGCCCCGATCGGCGCCCACTCGCCAAACCGCGCACACCTGTACACAACGAACGGTCCGCCCCCTGTGCTCTGTCCACAGGCGGCGGACCGTTCTGGCTCTCCCGTCGCCCGACCACCGCCCCTCATCGAGGCGCTGCGCGCCATCCCCTCCTTGTCTGCCGTTAGTGTGGGGCCCCGTCCGAGACGTACCCACGCCCCCCGCGGGCGACCCCCGGCCGGAGGGCCCGTACCTCGATGTCCTCAACTCCTGAGTTCCCGCGACACGTCGTCACCGCCGTGCTCGTCGCCCACGACGGCGCCCGCTGGCTGCCGGACGCCCTCGCCGGGCTGCTCGGCCAGGAACGCCCCGTGCAGAACGTCGTCGCCGCCGACACCGGCAGCGCCGACGACTCCGCGCAGCTGCTGACCGCCGCGATCGGCGCCGACCGCGTCCTGCACCTCGCCCGCCGCACCGGATTCGGTGCCGCCGTCGAGGAGGCCGCCCGCACCGCCCCCGTGCTCGGACCCGAGGAACTCACCTACCTGAAGCGCCCCAGCGGCTGGGACCCGGTCAGCAGGACCTGGAGCGACGACGCCTACGACCTGCCCGAACTCCCGCACGGCGAACCCGTCCAGTGGCTCTGGCTGCTCCACGACGACTGCGCGCCCGAACCGGACGCCCTCGCCGAACTCCTGCGCGTCGCCGACTCGGACGCGTACGCCGCCGTCGTCGGACCCAAGCTCCGCGGCTGGTACGACCGCAAGCAGCTGCTCGAGGCCGGCGTCTCCATCGCCCGCAGCGGCCGCCGCTGGACCGGCCTCGACCGCCGCGAACAGGACCAGGGCCAGCACGACCAGGTCCGCTCCGTCCTCTCCGTCTCCAGCGCCGGCATGCTCATCCGCCGCGACGTCTTCGAGGAGCTCGGCGGCTTCGACCGCCGACTGCCGCTGATGCGCGACGACGTCGACCTCTGCTGGCGCGCCCACTCCGCGGGCCACCGCGTCCTCGTCGCCCCCGACGCCGTCCTGCGCCACGCCGAAGCCTCCGCCCGCGAGCGCCGCACCGTCGACTGCGCAGGCCGCTCCGTCGCCAGCCCGCACCGCGTCGACAAGGCAGGCGCCGTCTACACGCTGCTCGTCAACACCCGCGGCGCCGCCCTGCCCTACGTACTGATCCGGCTCGTCCTCGGCACCCTGCTGCGCACCCTCGCCTACCTCGTCGGCAAGGTACCCGGCCAGGCCGTCGACGAGGTCATGGGACTCTTCGCCACCCTGCTGCGCCCCGAGAAGATCCTCGCCGCCCGCAAACGCCGCAAGAACCCCGCCGTCGCCGCGAGCGAACTGCGCCCGCTCTTCCCGCCGCCCGGCGCCACCGTCCGCGCCACCGCCGAACAGGTCGTCGCGAACTTCGGCGGCTCGGACGCCGATTCCGGCGGCTCGCGCCACGGCGTCGTCGAATCCGGACCCGGCGGCGACGACGCCGACTTCCTCGAGATCGAGCAGTTCGCCCGGCTGAAGAAGATCGCCCGCAAGCCCGGACCGGTCCTCTTCGCCCTGCTCCTGCTCATCTCCGTGGTGGCCTGCCGCGGCCTGTTCGGCGGCGGCTCGCTCGCCGGCGGCGCGCTGCTCCCCGCCCCCGACTCCGTCTCCGAACTGTGGGGACGGTACGCGGACGGCTGGCACGCCCTCGGCACCGGCGGCACCCAGACCGCGCCGCCCTACCTCGCCGTCCTGGCCGGGCTCTCCGCGCTCTTCCTCGGCTCCACCTCCTTCGCGCTCACCGTGCTGCTCGTCTGCTCGGTCCCGCTGGCCGGCTTCACCGCCTACTTCGCCGCACGCCCGATCGTGGAGTCCCGGCTGCTGCGCGCCTGGGGCGCCATCGCCTACGCCTTCCTGCCCGCCGCCACCGGAGCACTCGCCGCCGGCCGCCTCGGCACCGCCGTCCTCGCGATCCTGCTCCCGCTCATCGCCCGCGCCGGCGTCGCCGCCCACGGGCTCGCCGGACAGAGCCGCGGCAGCTGGCGCGCCACCTGGGCGTACACCTTCCTGCTGACCTTCGCGACGGCGTTCACACCGATCGTCTGGCCGCTCGCCGTCGTCCTCGGCATCGGCGTGCTCGTCCTGCGCCGCGGCGACATCACGGCGTACGGCCTGCGCTTCCTCGCCGCCGTCGGAACCCCGATCCTCGTCCTCGCCCCCTGGTCGCTCTCCCTTCTGACCAGCCCCTCCGCCCTCCTGCGCGAGGCCGGACTCGACATCCGTACGGGCACGGCCTCCGCCCTCGACCTGCTCGGGATCAGCCCCGGCGGGCCTGGCACCACCGGCGGCCTCCTCCTCATCGGCATCGTGCTCGCCGCCATGGCCGCGCTGCTGCGCGAGGAGCGGCAGTTCGCCGTCCGCGCCGCCTGGGCCGCCGCCCTCGCCGGGCTCCTCTTCGCCGTGCTCTCCAACGGCGCCGGGGGCACCGGCTGGGCCGGACCCGCCACCCTCGTCTACGGCGCCGCGCTGCTCGCCGCCGGCATGATCGGCGCCGAGGGCGGACGTACCCGCGTCGCCGCGCACGGCTTCGGCTGGCGCCAGCCCGTCGCCGCGCTCATCGCGCTCGCCGCCGCGCTCGGCCCGGTCGTGGCCGCCGCAGGCTGGATGATCGGCGGCGCCGACGGCCCGCTGACCCGGCGCGACCCGGTCCAGGTCCCGGCGTTCGTCGCCGAGGAGAGCGGCAACCCCGATCAGCCCCGCACCCTCGTCCTCGGCGGCACCTCGCCCGGCGAGGTCGCGTACACCCTGGTCCGCGGCTCCGGCGGCCGCCTCGGCGACGCCGAACTGACCGCGGCGGCCGACAACGAACCGCGCCTCGACAAGGTCGTCGCCCACCTGGTGGCCGGCTCCGGCGCCGACCAGACCGAGGAGCTGAGCGGCTTCGCGATCCGCTACGTCCTCGTACGGGACGGGGCGCCGCGCCAGATGAGCCGCGTCCTCGACGCCACCCCCGGCCTGAGCCGGCTCAGCCAGCTCGACGGCAGCGCGCTCTGGAGCGTCGACCGCGAGCGCGTGGTCGCCCGGGCCACCATCGTCCCCGCGGCGAAGGGCGAGGCGAAGACCGCCGACGCGGCGGCCAAGCCGGTCATCGTCGCCGCCGGTCCCGTCGAGGCGCACACGAAGATTCCCTCGGGCGCGGCGGGCCGCGTCCTGCGCATCGCCGACCGCGCCGACGAGGGCTGGACGGCCACCCTCGACGGCAAGGAGCTGACGAAGACCACCGTCGACGGCTGGGCCCAGGGCTTCGAGCTCCCCGCCGAAGGCGGCCGCCTCGACCTCACGTACGACCAGCCGGTCACCCACACCCTGTGGATCTGGGCCCAGGTCGGCCTCGCCGTCGTCCTGCTCGTCCTCGCCCTGCCCGGGCGTCGCCGCGAGATCGACGACGACCTGCCCGAGGAGGAGATCGTCATCCCCGCCCAGGCGATGGAGGGCGACGGCCGCCGGGCCCGCCGCCTGCGCGCCGCGGCGGAGGCGGAGGCCGCCGCCGGGGAGGAGGAGCAGCCGCAGGAGTCGGCCGCGATCCCCGAGCAGCAGACGTACGCCGCCGAGGAATGGCAGCAGCCGCAGGAGCAGTACGCCCAGCAGGGATACCCGCAGCAGTACGCGGAGTACGCCGCCGACCCGTACCAGCAGCAGGGGTACGAGCAGCAGGGCTACGAGCAGCAGTACCAGCAGCAGTACGACCAGCAGGGGTACGCGCAGCAGCAGTACGACCCGTACCAGCAGCAGGGGTACGAACAGCAGCAGCCGCAACAGCCTTATGAGGAGCAGCAGCAGCCTTACGAGGAGCAGCAGCAGTACGACCCGTACACGTACGGCTACGAGACCGAGCAGCGTCCCGACGGGAGCAGCAACCAGTGAAGCGCACCACCCTCTCCCTGATCGCGGTCGCCACCGCCCTCGCGGCCGTCACCGGCTTCGCCGCCCTGACCGCGCCCGACGGCACCGCCCCGGTCGCCTCGATCGCCACGGAACCGATGCCGGTCGAGCGCTCCAGCCTGCTGTGCCCGGCGCCGAGTACGTCCGAGGTGGCCGAGACGGACTACGCCTCGTACACCCCGGCCGGAAAGGGCGCCGTCGGCAAGGCCGACACCGCTGCCAAGCCCGGCACGGCGGCCAAGGCCGAGCTGAAGCCCGCCCCGCTCGCCGCCACGCCCGGCGGGACGGCGGCGAAGAAGCCCGGGGCCGCCAAGGCCCCGGCGACCGTCACCGAACCGGGCAAGCCCGTCGCCGCCGAGGCGAACGGCGGCGCCGCACCCGCCCTGACCGGCGCGGCGACCGGCGCCCTCGCCCCCGGCTGGACGATCCAGCAGACCACCGTGGTCCCGGCCGGCGGCGCGCGCGGACTGCTCGGCGTCGCCTGCTCCGCCCCCGACACGGACTTCTGGTTCCCGGCCGCCTCCACGGCCAAGGAGCGCCAGGACTACGTCCACCTCACCAACCCGGACGACACCGCCGCCGTCGCCGACATCGAGCTGTACGGCCCCGAGGGCGCGCTCAAGTCGCAGCTGACCGAGGGCATCCCCGTCCCGGCCCACTCCAGCGTCCCCGTCCTGCTCTCCACGCTCACCGGCGAGGCCCCGGCGGCCGACGTGACCGTCCATGTGACGACCCGCAGCGGACGCGTCGGCGCGGTCATCGGCTCCGCCGACGACAAGCTCGGTAGCGACTGGCTGCCCGCCTCCGCCGACCCGGCGGGCACCGCCGTGCTCCCCGGCATCCCCGCCGACGCGACCTCGGTGCGCCTGGTGGCGTACGCGCCGGGCGAGGACGACGCGGAGCTGAAGATCCAGCTGGTCGGCGAGAACGGCACGATCGTCCCGGCGAGCGCGCAGTCCCTGCACGTGAAGTCGGGCATGACCGCGGCCGTCGATCTGCCGGACCTGACCCGGGGCGAGGTCGGCTCCCTGCTGCTCACCCCGTCGGACGCGAAGAAGGCCACCCCGTTCGTGGCCGCCCTGCGTGTCGTGCGCGGCAAGGGCGACAAGACGGAGGTCGCCTTCGTCCCCGCGACCGCGGCGATCACCGCCCGAGGCACCGTCGCCGACAACCGCTCGGCCGGCACGACCCTCACGCTCACCGCCCCGGGCGCCGCGGCCCAGGTCAAGGTCACCGCCTCGGCGGGCACGGAGGGCGGCACGCCGGTCTCCAAGACCGTCACGGTCAAGGCGGGTACGACGATCAAGGTGGCCGATCTCGTCCCGTCCGGTCTGAAGGGCTCCTACGCCCTGACGGTCGAACCGGTCTCGGGCGGACCCGTCCACGCCGCACGCACCCTGGCGATCCCGCAGAACGGCATCCCCATGTTCACGGTCCAGACCCTGGCGGACGACCGCGGCACCGTCCAGGTCCCGACGGCCAGGCAGGACCTCTCGGTCCTGGACGACTGACCCCGGACGACGGCCGACCCTGGACGACTGAGCCCGGACGGCGACTGACGCTGGACAACCGACGTTCGTTCCCCCGAAGGGAGAAAGACGTTCCCCCGAAGGGGTCAGTCCTGCCCGTACCGGGGGTCGACCGACTCGGGGGAGAGACCCAGGAGCTCGGCCACCTGCTCCACCACGACCTCGTGGACGAGCAGCGCCCGTTCGTCACGGCTCTTCGAGCGGATCTCGACCGGCCGCCGGTAGACCACGATCCGGGCGGGCCCGCCCTTCTCCGCGGGCGCGGCCCCGCCCAGCGGCACCGACTCGCCCGGCACCGAAGGCGGCACGTCGAGCACCATGAACTCGACGTCCGCCAGCTGCGGCCAGCGCCGTTCCAGGCGCTCCACCGAGTCCAGGACCAGATCGCGGAACGTGTCCGCCCGCGTCGCGGACAACGGCACCTGAGGCGGGGCGACCGGCCCACGCATACCGCGGCCGTGGCGATCGCGGCGGCGCGTCCGCGGCTCCACCGGAACCGGACGGGACTCCGCCGCGTGGGGCTCGGCCGGACGGGACGAGGGGTTCGGCGGCACAGGACTGTCCATCACTGACGCAGCGTAACTCTCCTCGGTGCTCGCCGACCGTGGCGCACACGTGCCACCTCGACACCGGCCGGAGCCGGGATGTCGATAGTTGAACATTCCGGCCAGGCGCGGGCTCGATTCCAGGGGCTCCCGCGATCGGCCATCTGGCCGTGGTTGACCGGATTCCTGTCGACCGTTGTCCGGATCCGCTGCCGTCCCCACCCCCGTTCCCCTCCTTACGCGCAGGTCAGGACGTACGCCCGGAGCGGGGCCGTGTCCGACGTCACACCGCGACACGGTGGAGTGACCTGGTGGAGAGTCGTCGCGGCCCGCTCAAGAGTGCGGTACCGTCCAACGTCGTGAGCCCTGTACGTCGCTGTTCGCGCACCGCGTGCGGCCGCCCTGCCGTCGCGACACTGACGTACGTCTATGCCGACTCGACTGCGGTCCTCGGCCCGCTCGCCACCTACGCCGAGCCCCACTGCTACGACCTGTGTGCCGAACACAGCGAGCGCCTCACCGCCCCGCGCGGCTGGGAGGTCGTGCGGCTCTCCGACGGCTCCGCCCCGGCTCGCCCCAGCGGCGACGACCTCGAAGCCCTCGCCAACGCGGTACGGGAAGCGGCGCGCCCCCAGCAGCGCGCGGCCGAGGCCGGCGGCAAGGGCGGCGGCCGCGGCGGCGACCCGATGGAGGTCGGACGCCGCGGGCACCTGCGCGTCCTGCGCTCCCCCGACTCCTGATCCACCGGACAGCTCCCTAGGCATCCACCGGACAGCCCCGAGGCGCTCTGCCCTCCCCTCGGCGACCCCCGGTAGGTTGGGCCTCCGCACACGCTGTACACGCGTGGCACACGCGCCGCACACGCGTGCCGGGTTTGAGGATTCAGGAGGGTTGTTCCGTGGTTGCTGATCTGTCGCAGATCGTGAAGGCGTACGACGTCCGCGGGGTGGTGCCGGATCAGTGGGACGAGACGCTCGCCGAGCTGTTCGGCGCCGCGTTCGTCCGGGTGACGGGCGCGGACGCGATCGTCGTCGGCCACGACATGCGCCCCTCGTCACCGGGCCTGTCGGGCGCCTTCGCCCGCGGCGCGGCCCGCCTCGGCGCCGACGTCACCCTGATCGGGCTCTGCTCGACGGACCAGCTGTACTTCGCCTCGGGCAGCCTCGGCCTGCCGGGCGCGATGTTCACGGCCTCGCACAACCCGGCCCAGTACAACGGCATCAAGATGTGCCGCGCCGGCGCCGCGCCCGTCGGCCAGGACACCGGCCTGTCCGAGATCCGCAAAATGGTGGAGCGGTGGTCGCAGGAGGGCGCCCCCGCGGCGGCCCCCGTCACCGGCACCATCACCGAGCGGGACACGCTGCAGGACTACGCGGCCCACCTGAAGGCGCTGGTCGACCTCACCGCGATCCGCCCCCTGAAGGTCGTCGTGGACGCGGGCAACGGCATGGGCGGCCACACCGTCCCCACCGTCTTCGCGGGCCTCCCGCTGGACCTCGTACCGATGTACTTCGAGCTGGACGGCACCTTCCCGAACCACGAGGCCAACCCGCTCGACCCCGCGAACATCGTCGACCTCCAGGCCCGCGTCCGGGCCGAGGGCGCCGACCTCGGCCTCGCCTTCGACGGCGACGCCGACCGCTGCTTCGTCGTCGACGAGCGCGGCGAGGCGGTCTCCCCGTCCGCGATCACGGCGCTGGTCGCCGCGCGCGAGCTGGCCAAGACCCCCGGCGGCACGATCATCCACAACCTGATCACCTCCTGGTCCGTCCCCGAGGTCGTGCGCGAGAACGGCGGCACGCCGGTCCGCACCCGCGTCGGCCACTCCTTCATCAAGGAGGAGATGGCGAAGACGGGCGCGATCTTCGGCGGCGAGCACTCCGCCCACTACTACTTCAAGGACTTCTGGAACGCCGATACGGGCATGCTCGCCGCCCTCCACGTCCTCGCCGCCCTCGGCGGCCAGGACGGCACGCTGTCGGAGCTGGTCTCCTCGTACGACCGCTACGTGGGCTCGGGCGAGATCAACTCCACGGTCGACGACCAGGCGGGCCGTACGGCGGCGGTCAAGGCGACGTACGCGGGCCAGGAAGGCATCACCCTGGACGAGCTGGACGGCCTGACGGTGTCGGCGGACGACTGGTGGTTCAACCTGCGCCCGTCCAACACCGAGCCGCTGCTCCGCCTGAACGTCGAGGCCCGAGACGAGGCCACCATGGCCAAGATCCGCGACGAGGTCCTCGCCCTGGTCCGCGCGACGGACTGACACCCTCTCCCCGCCGGGGGACGGGGCGGGCGGCCGAGCCGCGTTCCCCGCCCCCCGGCGGTAGGCTGACCTGGCCCAAAGGGCAGCACCACCACCGTTTGTTCGAAGGGAAAACCCATGCCGCTCGAAGCCGGCCTCCTGGAGATCCTGGCCTGCCCGGCGTGCCACGCGCCGCTGAACGACCGCACGGCGGCCGAGACCCCCGAACTGATCTGCACGGGCGACGACTGCGGCCTGGCCTACCCGGTCCGCGACGGCATCCCCGTCCTCCTGGTGGACGAGGCCCGCCGCCCGAACTGAAGCGGCCCGCACCCGCCGACGGCGAGGTCCGACCACAGGTCGACCGTCAGCCGACGTCCGAGTTGCACGGTGGTGCGGGTGGGAACCCAAAGCCCGGCCGAAGGCCGGGCGCACCACCACGAACCCGAACTCGCACCCGCCCCGCACCGCCCGGAGGCACGCCACATGCTCGACGAGACCCTCCTCGACGCACCGGACGCCCTCGCCCTCGCCGACCGCCGCGGCCTCCTCCGCGGCGCCGCCGAGGCCGGCGCACGGGTACGGACCGCCGCCCGGCACGCCACCGAGGCCGGCATCGCCGATCTCAGCCCCGAGGGCCGGCCCCGTACCGTCCTCGTCGCGGGCCCCGGCAGCGCGGCCGCCGGCGTCGCCGACCTCGTCGGCGCCCTCGCCGGCGCCGCCGCCCCCGTCATCCGCCTCCAGCCCACCGGCGTCGCCCCCGCCGCAGGGGCCCTGCGCTGGGCCCTTCCCGGCTGGGCCGGCTCCGTGGATCTGCTCCTGATCCCCACCACCGACGGCTCCGAACCCGGACTCGCCCTCCTCGCCGAGCAGGCGTACCGCCGCGGCATCACGGTCGTCGCCGTAGCCCCCAAGAACTCCCCGCTCGCCGAGACCGTCAGCGCCCCCCGCGGACTGCTCGTACCGATGGCGATGGCCCCGCACGAGAGCGCCGAGGAGTACGAGGAGTCGCTCGCCGCCGGGCCCGGCTCCCTGTGGGCCCTGTTCACCCCGCTTCTCGCGCTCCTCGACCGCGTCGGCCTTCTCGAAGCGCCGTCCGAGACGCTGGAGAAGGTCGCCGACCGCCTGGACAGCACGGCCGAGCGCTGCGGCCCGGCCATCGCCACGTACAGCAACCCGGCCAAGACGCTCGCCGCCGAACTCGCCGACTCGCTGCCGCTGATCTGGACCGAGGGCGACGCCGCGGGACCCGTCGGCCGCCGGTTCGCCGCCGTACTGGCCGAGCTGGCCGGACTGCCCGCGCTCGCCGCCGAACTGCCCGAGGCACTGCCCGCCCACGGCGTGCTCCTCGCCGGCGACTACGCGGCCGGCGCCGACCCCGACGACTTCTTCCGCGACCGCGTCGAGGAGGCGCAGGCCCTGCGCGCCCGGGTCGTGCTGCTGCGCGACCGCCCCGCCGGCGCGGGCGGCCTGACCGCGGCGCCCGCCGCCCGCGAGCTGGCGCTCAGTCATGGCACGGCCATCAGCGAACTGGAGCCGGACGAGGGCGGGGAGCTGGAGACCCTCGCCGAACTGCTCGCCGTCACCGACTTCGCCGCCGTCTACCTCTCCCTGGCCTCGGCTGGCATCGCACCGCCGCACTGAGCCCTCCCGTCCCGTCCCCGCCCGGCCCGCCTCACCCTCGGCGTAGCCCGCCATACGTCGCTGAGACACCCCACGGACACCACCCGCTGAGACACTCCGCCGACCCACCTCCCGCACCGAGGAAAGCTGGAACGTTCGATGGACCGCCTCGTCAACACCGTTCGCCCCTACGCGTGGGGCTCCACGACCGCCATCCCGGAACTGCTCGGCACCGCCCCCACCGGTGAGCCCCAGGCCGAGATGTGGATGGGCGCCCACCCCGGCGCTCCGTCCCGCACGGAGCGCGGACCGCTGAACGAGGTCATCGACGCCGATCCCGCACGTGAACTGGGTGCCCCGGTCGTCGGGAAGTTCGGCTCGCACCTGCCCTTCCTCTTCAAGGTGCTCGCCGCCGGCAGCCCGCTCTCCCTCCAGGTCCATCCCGACCTCGCCCAGGCGAAGGCCGGATTCGCCGCAGAGGAGGCGGCCGGCGTCCCCATCGACGCACCGCACCGCAACTACAAGGACGCCAACCACAAGCCCGAACTGATCTGTGCCCTCACGCCGTTCAACGGGCTGTGCGGCTTCCGCGACCCCGTCGAGGCCGCCGACACCATCGCCGCGCTCGGCGTCGACTCCCTCAAGCCGTACGTCGATCTGCTGCACGCCCACCCCGAAGAGGCCGCGCTGCGCGAGGTCATGACGGCCCTGCTCACCGCCGACCGCGAGGAGATGGCGCACACCGTCGCCGAGGCCGCGGCCGCCGCCACCCGCCTCGGCGGTGCCCACGCCCCGTACGCCACCCTCGCCCACCACTTCCCTGGCGACGCGGGAGTCATCGCCGCCATGCTGCTCAACCCCGTCCAACTCCAGCCCGGCGAAGCACTCTTCCTCGGCGCCGGCGTGCCGCACGCCTATCTCGACGGACTCGGCGTCGAGATCATGGCCAACTCCGACAACGTGCTGCGCTGCGGTCTGACCCCCAAGCACGTCGACGTCCCGGAGCTGCTGCGAGTCGTCCGCTTCGAACCGAACGAACCGGCCGTTCTGCGCCCCGAGGCCTCCGAGTCGGGCGAAGAGGTCTACGACACCCCGATCGACGAGTTCCGCCTCTCCCGCTTCGTACGGGCGGAGGGCGCCGCGCCCACCGACATCACCGCCCGCACGCCGCAGATCCTGCTCGCCGTCGCGGGCCGGCCCAAGGCGGGCGAGGTGACCCTCGCCCCCGGCGAATCGGTCTTCGTTCCCGCGGGCGAAACGACCGAACTGTCTGGTGCGGGCACGGTCTTTCGCGCCACCGTCGTGGCCTGATGCAACAATGACCGGCCGTATGGCGGCATCAGAGCCGGAGCACCGACGAAGGGAACACGTACACCCATGAGCGCGTCAGGCGGAACCAAGGCGATCGTGGCGGCACTCGCCGCGAATCTCGCGATCGCGGTAGCCAAGTTCGTGGCGTTCCTCTTCAGTGGTTCGTCCTCGATGCTGGCAGAGAGCGTCCACTCGCTGGCCGACTCCGGCAACCAGGGGCTCCTGCTCCTCGGAGGCAAGAAGGCCAAGCGCGAGGCGACCCCGCAGCACCCCTTCGGCTACGGCCGCGAGCGGTACATCTACGCCTTCCTCGTCTCGATCGTGCTCTTCTCCGTCGGTGGCATGTTCGCCGTCTACGAGGGCTACGAGAAGATCAAGCACCCGCACCCGATCGAGGACTGGTACTGGCCGATCGGCGTGCTGATCTTCGCGATCATCGCCGAGACGTTCTCGTTCCGTACGGCCATCAAGGAGTCGAACGCGATCCGCGGCGGCCAGTCCTGGAAGGAGTTCGTGCGCCGCGCGAAGGCGCCCGAGCTCCCGGTCGTCCTCCTGGAGGACCTCGGCGCGCTCGTCGGTCTGGTCCTCGCCCTCGGCGGCGTCAGCATCGCCCTCGTCACCGACAACGGCGTCTGGGACGGCATCGGCACCGTCTGCATCGGTGTCCTCCTCATCGCGATCGCCATCGTGCTCGCCGCGGAGACCAAGTCGCTGCTGCTCGGTGAGGCCGCCGGCATCGACCAGGTGAAGTTGATCGAGGACGCGGTCGTCGACGGCGAGACCGTCACCCGCCTCATCCACATGCGCACGCTCCACCTCGGCCCGGAGGAGCTCCTCGTCGCCGCCAAGGTCGCCGTCCAGCACGACGACACGGCCACCGAGGTCGCTGCCGCCATCAACGCGGCCGAGGAGCGCATCCGAGCCGCCGTCCCGATCGCCCGGGTCATCTACCTGGAACCGGACATCTACAGCGCGTCCGCCGCCGCAGCGGGCATCAACCCCTCCAAGTCCCCGGGCGGCACCGGCCACTGACGCACTCCGGAGGCTCTCTCGCCCTGATGTCGAGGCCGGAATCGGCCGTTCCAGGGGTCCGGCGGACTGTGGGTCGCTGCGCTGATCGGTGTAGATTCGTGACCAGCCAGACGTCGCTGCTGATGGCGGTCGGTCGGTCCGCACGGACCGGCCGAGGGAGAGAGGGCCTCCGACGACTGCACCGCGGGAGTACCCGGGCATTCGTATGCCCGCGCTACGCCACGACGCGGTGTCAGGCGCCCCGACCGACCCTCGAACCCGATCCACGAGGAGCAGCCCAGTCATGACGACTGCCGCCACCCAGCAGGACTTCAAGGTCGCCGACCTGTCCCTTGCCGCCTTCGGCCGCAAGGAGATCACCCTGGCCGAGCACGAGATGCCCGGTCTGATGTCGATCCGCCGCGAGTACGCCGACCAGCAGCCGCTCGCCGGGGCCCGGATCACCGGCTCCCTGCACATGACCGTGCAGACCGCCGTCCTCATCGAGACCCTCGTCGCCCTCGGCGCCGAGGTCCGCTGGGCCTCCTGCAACATCTTCTCCACGCAGGACCACGCCGCAGCGGCCATCGCCGTCGGCCCGACCGGCACCCCCGACGCCCCCGCCGGCGTCCCCGTCTTCGCCTGGAAGGGCGAGACGCTCGAGGAGTACTGGTGGTGCACGGAGCAGGCCCTGACCTGGCCGAACACGCCCACCGGCGGCCCGAACATGATCCTCGACGACGGCGGTGACGCCACCCTCCTCGTCCACAAGGGCGTCGAGTTCGAGAAGGCCGGATCCGCCCCGGACCCGTCCACCGCGGACAGCGAGGAGTACGGCCACATCCTCCGTCTCCTCAACCGCACCCTCGGCGAGAACCCGCAGAAGTGGACCCAGCTGGCGTCCGAGATCCGCGGCGTGACCGAGGAGACCACGACCGGTGTCCACCGCCTGTACGAGATGCAGCAGGCCGGCGACCTCCTCTTCCCGGCGATCAACGTGAACGACGCCGTCACGAAGTCGAAGTTCGACAACAAGTACGGCTGCCGCCACTCCCTGATCGACGGCATCAACCGCGCCACCGACGTTCTCATCGGCGGCAAGACGGCCGTGGTCTGCGGCTACGGCGACGTCGGCAAGGGCTGCGCCGAGTCGCTGCGCGGCCAGGGCGCCCGCGTCATCGTCACGGAGATCGACCCGATCTGCGCGCTCCAGGCGGCGATGGACGGCTACCAGGTCGCGACCCTCGAGGACGTCGTCGAGACCGCCGACATCTTCATCACCACGACCGGCAACAAGGACATCATCATGGCGTCGGACATCGCCAGGATGAAGCACCAGGCCATCGTCGGGAACATCGGCCACTTCGACAACGAGATCGACATGGCCGGCCTGGCCGCCACCCCCGGCATCGTCAAGGACGAGGTCAAGCCGCAGGTCCACACCTGGACCTACCCCGACGGCAAGGTCGTCATCGTTCTCTCCGAGGGCCGCCTCCTCAACCTGGGCAACGCGACCGGACACCCGTCCTTCGTGATGTCGAACTCCTTCGCGGACCAGACCCTGGCCCAGATCGAGCTCTTCACCAAGCCCGAGCAGTACCCGACCGACGTCTACGTGCTCCCCAAGCACCTCGACGAGAAGGTCGCCCGCCTCCACCTCGACGCGCTCGGCGTGAAGCTCACGACCCTGCGCCCCGAGCAGGCCGCCTACATCGGCGTCCAGGTCGAGGGCCCGTACAAGCCGGACCACTACCGCTACTGATGCCAGGACCGACGGCGCCCGTGCACTGACACACGCCCGTCCCGGACACCCGTAGAGGAAACAGGCAGGCCCCCGCACCCCCGTGCCGGGGGCCTGCCTCGTCTATCGCCCCCGCAAGCACCCCGAGGACCCATGCCCCGCGGCCGCTATTCGCTCCATGATCCGCACGATCACACCCCCCTCGGTGAAGAGCACTTCAACTGCGCGCCCGGTCCCTCCGGCTGGCGCTACGTCTCACAGACCACCACCCCCTCCGGCGAACACGCCGGCTCCGTCGACCTGGCCATCGACGAACTCGGCCGCCCCATCCGCCTGGAACTCCACGCCGCGAGCTGGCAGGTCCGCGGCGCCGCCCTCGACGGCGTCACCTGGGTCCGCACCGACCCCACCGGAACCCATGCCACGGAAGGCAATGTGCGCGCCCATGCCTTCACCGGCACCTCACCGGCGTTCCTCGTTGCGATCACGCGACTCGTGCGTCTCACCCCCGCTTCCCCCGCGACCCGCATCCGGCTCGTCGCCTTCACGGATCCCGTGCTCGCCCCCCTCACGGTCGACCAGTCCTGGGCCCTGGTGAACAGTGAAACGCACGCCACTGACAACGGCCCTCTGATCGTGGACGAGTACCAGGTCAACGCCCTGGACACGGGGGAGCAGCACACGCTCCACATCGCCGGTGACGTGGTCCTCTCCGCCCCCGGCATCGAACTCGAAGCCCTCGAGACCCCGCCGTCCGTCTGGCCCTAGGCGGGCGGCGCGAACCCGGTCGCCGCACCGGAACCACCCGCGTCCGAAGCCACGACAGGGGGCGCCGCCGCCGGAGCCGCCCGTCCCGGTTCCGCGACGGGAGCCACGAACCCCGGCGCCCGCTCACCCGTGCCCTTCCCCGCCGAGGCGAAGGCGCGCCGCGCCTCCCGAGCCTGCCGCTCGGCGACGACCCCGGCCAGATACGCCGCCGCGGGCACACCCTGCGGCGGAGGCGCTCCGGTCCGCGAGACCAGCTCATCGGCCAGCCGCTCCGCGAGCCGCCTCCCCACCCCAGGGTCCAGCTGCCGCATCCGCGTCAGGTACTGCCGTATCTCCAGCCACAGCCCGTCCGGCACCGCAGACAGATCCAGCTCCGCGAACCGTCCCACGAGAAACGGCGGGGGAGGGGGCACGACCGCGCTCCGATCCGCCGGCACCCGCTCGCGTACGACCAGCGTCCCCGCGAAGACGTCCCCGATCCGCCGCCCCCGCTCCGACACCAGCGACGCGATACAGGCGACGACCCCGAACGTCATCAGGATCTCCACGACCCCCATCGCCCCACGCACCAGCGCATGGCGGAACCGGATCGGCCCCCCGTCGTCCCGCACCACCCGGAGCCCGCAGGCCAGCTTCCCCAGCGACCGCCCGTGCGACAGCGTCTCCACCGCGATCGGCGCCCCCACGAGCACCAGCAGGAACGACGCGATGGATATCGCCATCTGCGCGGCCTCGTCCAGCGAGGCGGTGGCAATCGCCAGCCCGAGGGTGATCAGCAGATAGACCGCCCACACGGCCAGCAGATCGAGGAACAGCGCCAGAGCCCGGCTCGGCAGCCGCGCCGGTTGCAACCCCAGTACGACGGCGTCCCCCGTCACAACACCGCTCACGGCGCCCACCCTTCTCCGACCTTCCCGACCCCTCAGTACGACAGTCTGCCAAGCTGACCCGCAGCGCGCCGCAGTAGTACGGACCCGTACGCACCCAGTGCCTGGAGCAGCAGCCGATCATGGACCTCGACGTCTACGTCACCGCCCACCGAGCCGAGTGGGACCGCCTCGACCACCTCCTGCGCAGAGGCGGAAAGCTCAGCGGCGCCGAGGCCGACGAGCTCGTCTCCCTCTACCAGCGGACGGCCACCCATCTCTCGCTGATCCAGTCCAGCGCCCCGGACCCCATGCTCACGGCCCGGCTCACCCAGCTCGTCGCCCGCGCCCGCGCCGCGGTCACCGGCACCCGCCGCTCCTCCTGGCGCGATGTGACCGGCTTCCTCACGGCGGGCTTCCCGGCGGCCGTCTACCGCTCCCGCCACTGGTGGGTGCCGACGGCCGTCCTCTCCACGCTCCTCGCCGCGATCATCGGCTGGTGGATCGGTACGCACCCCGAGGTCCAGTCCGCGATCGGCGCTCCGGCCGAACTGCGCGAGATGACCCGCCCGGGCGGCCAGTACGAGACGTACTACTCGAGCCACCCGGCCGCCTCCTTCGCCGCCCAGGTCTGGACGAACAACGCTCAGGCCGCAGCCATGTGCCTGGTCCTCGGCGCGTTCCTCTGCGTCCCGGTGCTCTGGATCCTCTTCCTCAACATGCTGAACCTCGGCGTCGGCATCGGCCTTATGTCCTCCGCCGGCCGCCTCGACGTCTTCCTGGGCCTGATCCTCCCGCACGGCCTCCTCGAACTGACTGCGGTCTTCGTGGCCGCCGGCACGGGCCTCCGCCTCGGCTGGACCCTGATCGACCCCGGCCCCATGACCCGCCGATCCGCCCTCGCCCAGCAGGGCCGCGCGGCCGTGGGAATGGCGATCGGCCTGGCCCTGGTCCTGTTCCTTTCGGGCCTCATCGAAGGCTTCGTCACCCCCTCCGGTCTCCCGACCTGGGCGCGCATCACCATCGGCATCGCGGCTGAACTGGCATTTCTCGCCTACGTCTACATCCTGGGTGGCCGCGCGGCCCGGGCGGGCGACACGGGAGACGTCGAGGAGACCGACCGCAGCGCCGCCCTGCCGACCGCCGCCTGATGTGCGGACGACCCCGCTGACCTGCTAGTCTCCTCCTCGCCCACAAAAGCCGTTGACACGGTCGGCGTGGGGAGGTAGATTCAAACGGTTGCCTCGGACTGGACAAGTTCGAAGGCCAGCAGCTAGACTCTCTCTCGCTCCGGTCGGGAAGTTCACTTCCACGGAGCCACCCCGATTCCTTATTCGAATCACGAAGCCACCGATTAGGTCGGCCGAAATGAATCTGATAAAGTCGGAATCGCCGGAAAGGGAAACGCGAAAGCGAAGAACAGACCGGCAGCCCGCTCCAGCGGGTGGCAGAAACGGAAAACGGATCTGCTAAGCTGGAAACACGAAAGACCGAAGGAAAAAGCCCGGAGGAAAGCCCGAGAGGGTGAGTACAAAGGAAGCGTCCGTTCCTTGAGAACTCAACAGCGTGCCAAAAATCAACGCCAGATTAGTT
>NZ_JBEYYW010000050.1:0-37799 GCF_040645695.1 Streptomyces sp. NPDC046712
GGTTGCGCCCCCGTTTTTTGGGGGGGGGGGGCCGGGGGGGGCCCCCGCTCCACGATCCCCCTCCGGGGACTGTCTATCCACTTCGATCCCCGCATTCACCCCTTCGAGCAGGCGCTCGGAGTGAACCGGGGGAGCGCTGGGGGGCGCGTTCGTCCGGTGCGCTTCTCGGAGTGATCACCGCAGACCTACCGTCGACGACATGGGACGCGGGGA
The DNA here is from genome assembly GCF_040645695.1 of Streptomyces sp. NPDC046712. Lineage (NCBI taxonomy): Bacteria > Bacillati > Actinomycetota > Actinomycetes > Kitasatosporales > Streptomycetaceae > Streptomyces > Streptomyces sp. NPDC046712. The sequence goes on from NZ_JBEYYW010000050.1 coordinate 214, forward strand.
CCTGGCGACGCTGGTGCGGATCTGCGATCTGGCGGGCCGGCCGCGCGGAACGGGATTTGTCGCCGACGACCGGGGGACGGTCGTCACCAGCCACGAAGCCGTGGACGGGCTCGTACGGATCGTGCTGCACGCGGCCGACGAGCGGATGTGCCTCGCCGAGGCCGACGCCATCACAGCCCTGCCCGAGGCCGGTCTCGCGCTCGTACGGACCGAGGGGCTCGGCGTCCGTCCGCTGCCGCTCTCGGCCCGGACGGAGATCGAGGCCGGGACGTACGTACGGATCGCCGCGCACGGCTGGCGGGAGGCACGGGTGCTGGGCGGCGCGTCCGTCACGTACACCGCCACCGACCGCTTCCACGTCCTCGGCCACGCCCTGGAGCTGGCCATCGGCACCGAGGGCGCGGAGGCCCTGCGCCTCGGCGGACAGGCCGCGGGCGGGCCCGTCGTGGACCCGGCGACCGGAGCCGTGGTCGGCGTCCTCGGCACCGCGCTGCAGGGCGACCACCGCGAGGCGGCCGGGTACGCGGTGCCCCTCGCGCCCGTGGAGCCGCTGGTCGCGCTGCTGCGGCGGAACGGCGCCACCGTGCCCTGTTACGGACGGGACCTCAACCTGGCGGGCGTCCTGGAACTCACCGCCACGTCCACCGGCTCGGCGGGCGGCCCCAAGACATGGACCGAGCCCGTCGAACGGGCCGCGTGCGTCCGGGAGTTCAGCGCCTTCTCCGCCGGCGACGCGGTGGTCCTCGCGCTCGTCGGCACCCCCGGCACCGGCCGGACCACCGCGCTCGCGGCGCACTGCGCCGACCGTGCCCGGGGCGCCGAGCCCGCCCCCACCGTGTGGCTGCGCGGAGCCGACCTGCACGCCGAGGACACCTCGGTCGCCGAAGCGGTCGCCCGCGTCCTGCGCCAGGCCGGGCGGATCGTCGCGGCCACCGGGGCGCGCGGCGACGCCACCACCGCCACCCCGGAACGGGCCGCCGCCCTCGCCCGCGAGGCGGGCCGCCCCCTGCTCGTGATCCTCGACGGCCCGGAGGAAATGCCCCCGATCCTGGCCCATCGCCTCCCTGGGTGGACGGCGGGCACGGAGACGTGGCTGCGCGCCCACGGCGCCCGCCTGATGCTCGGCTGCCGCCCGGAACACTGGGAACAGGCGAGCGGACTGTACGCCCCGGAGTCCCTGCACCGACGGAAGGCGGCTGGGGGGCCGGACCCGGGCGAGGCCGGACGAGAGGCGGCTGGAGGGCCGGACCCGGGCGAGGCCGGCGCTGTGCCCCTCGGGGAGCTCGCCGAGGAGGAGGCCGCGCTCGCCCAGGCGCGGTACGGGCTCCGTGGCGCCGATCTGGGGGTCGAGGACGCCCGGCACCCGCTCGCGCTCCGGCTGCTCGCCGAGGTGTGCGAGGCGATGCCCGGCGGAGTGCCGGGACGGCCCGGGCGCGAGGAGATCTTCGGCGCCTACCTGGACCTGATGTGTCTGCGGATCGCGGTACGGATCGCCGCCGGCTCCCGCCCCCTCCCGTCGGGCACGGCGGTACGACGGCTCGCGGCGCGGGTCGCCGGGCAGGTCCACGAGGCCGCCCGCCGGTGCCTCGGCCCCGGGCAGGGGGAACTGGACCGCGAGTCCTTCGAGGAGATCTTCCCGTGGCGGACCGGCTGGGCCTCCGCCGTCCTCACCGAGGGCCTCGTCGTCCCCGCCGGAGCCGGCTACCGCTTCGGCCACGAGGAGCTGGCCGACTGGATCCAGGGCGCGCACCTGGACGTCGACGGCGCCCTGCACGCGCTCGTGCACCGCTGGCACGAGGGCGCCCCGGTCCGGCTCCCGTCCCGCCCCGGCGCGCCACGCGCCATGCCGACCGGCCACGTGCCCCCACCGCCCGGTGCGCACGGCACGGGCGGTGACCGGTCGCGCTCGCTCCCCGTGCCCCGTCACCGGATCGGTCCGGTCGTCCAGGCCCTGCTCCTCCTGGACCGCGAGCAGGGCCCGGCCGCGCTCGGGCGCCGGCTCATGGGTCTGTCCGACGCCCTCGACCGACTGTCCGACGCGGGCGGCGCGGGCACCGACGCCGCGTGGTGGGGCTCCCAGCTGCTGGTCCAGACGCTGCAGCGCCTCCCGGACCTCAAGCCCTACCTCCCCGTCCTCCGCCACCTCGCCGACCACATCGGCGCCGGCCCGGCGACCCGGCCGCAGCCGGTGGGACTGGCGGCCCTGATCCCGCCCCCACCGGACCTCCCCGGCGCCGATGGTGGCGGCGCCCGTCCGGCGCCGGGCGGGGCGGGCGTCGGCCGCGGGGGCCTGCCGGGGGCGGATCACGGGACAGGCCCCCGGCCGGTGCCGTCCGCGGTCTTCGGCCCCGTCGGCCCCGAGCCGCTGCCGTCCGCGGCCTTCGGCCCCGTCGGCCCCGAGCCGCTGCCGCGGCTGGGCGTGCCAGGGGCGGATCCCGGGACGATTCCTGGTCGATGGCCCTCCGCGCGCCTCGACCCCGGCCCCGGGCCGGGGTACGAGCACGGGCTTCCGGCCGCACCGACGGATGGACGCGGATCGGCTCCCGCCCCCCGGTCGGAGACCGGGTCGGGCCGGCGGCCGGCCCCGATGCCCGCGGCCGGGGCCGTGCCCGTCCAGCGGGCTCCCGCTCCCTTCGGGCCGTCGGACCAGCCTGTGGGCCGGCAGCCGGCCCCGATGCCCGCGGCCGGGGCCGTGCCCGTCCAGCGGGCCGGCGGGGCGTCGGGACCTCTCGCCTCGGAGTGGAGCGGCGAGGCGGCTCCGGGATCGCGTCCCGTTCCGGGGGCCTCATCCGCGGCCCCGCGGCTCGGGGCCTTCTCGGCGTTCGGGCTGCCCTTCTGGGACGCCCTGCGCATCGGGTGGGACGAACGCATGGATCTGCTGCGGCGGCTCGTGCCCGTCGACGCCGCCCCCGGGGCCGACGCCACGCCCCGGTTTCTCGACGCCGTCGCCGCCCGGCTCGTCGCCGAGCCCCGTGGCGTACAGCCGCTGCTGTGTCGCTGGTTCGGCGACGGGCGGGCGCTGGCCGCCGCCCCGCACGCCACCGTCGCCACCGCCGCTCAGGCGCTGCTGCACACCCATCGCAACCTGGCCGTCGACGACCTCTGCGAGGCACTCGTCGCCACCGCCCATCCGCTCGCCGAGGGGCTGCTCGCCGCGCTCGCCGAGGACGAGCCGTCCGCCGTCTGCCGGGCCGTCGACCGGTGGGCGCACGACGACGGGCGGCCGGGGCGCCGGGCCGCGGCCGCCGCGTACGGGTGCCTGGTCGCCGAGCACGTCACGACCGGCCCCGACCGCGAACTCCTGCGGTACACGGCCCTCGCCCTGCTCGCCCGCCCCGGCGACGCCGACCTGCACGGCTCCGCCCTCGGACTCCTCGTCCGCGACCCGCACACCCGCGCCCGCCATCTGCCCCGCGCCCTGACCGACCCGCGGGTCCCCGCGAACGCGCTCGCCGCCGCGCTCACCACCCACCCGGAACCGGTCCTCGCCGCGTTCCGGGCCCGGCTGCACGGCCCGGAGGAAACCGCGGGCGAAGCGCTGCGGGCGCTCGCCGAGGTCACCACGCCGTCGCTCGCCCGCCGGGCCGCCGCCCTCGTGCGCGAGTACGTCGAGCACCGGCCCTCCGACTCCGCCGTCGCGGGACACGCCGCCGCCTTCGTCGACCGCAGCCTGGAACACGGCCCGGCCGCACGGGCGATCCTCTTCCCGCTCGTCAGCGGCCTGCTCCTGGGCCGGCCCGTACAGGTCCGCCGCGCCCTCGCCCCCGTACTCGCCGCGCCCGGCACCGGCGCCTCCCGCCTCCTGCGGACCGAGCTCCTCGACATACTGCTCGACCACGAACGGTACGAGTCCCGGGACCTGACCGTCCTCGACGCCCTGCTGCGCGCCGCCGCCCTCGAGTGCGGGCGGCGCACCGAGGTCCGTACCCGCGACCTCGTCCACCGCGTCGGCCTCCTCCTGGTCCGCACCCCCGAGGGCGCCACCCGCCTCGACCGGCGGCTCGTCGAGCTCGCCCGCGAAGTCCCCGCCTTCGCAGCCCAACTGAGCGGCTGGCTCACGGCAGCCCCCGACGAATGGGCCACCGTCGTCGGTCCGAGCACCCGCCGTACGGTCCTGAGGCTCGGCAGTTCCATGCCGATGCGTGGGGACGGCCGCGGGCATGGCAGTCTTAGACCTGCGTAATCGGCGAACAGGCGGACGAGGAGCGGTCACAGTGCAGCGCTGGCGTGGCTTGGAGGACATCCCCCAGGACTGGGGGCGCAGCGTCGTCACCATCGGCTCCTACGACGGTGTGCACCGCGGGCACCAGCTGATCATCGGGCGGGCGGTGGAGCGCGCGCGTGAGCTGGGCGTCCCCTCGGTCGTCGTCACCTTCGACCCGCACCCCTCCGAGGTCGTGCGGCCCGGCAGCCACCCGCCGCTGCTCGCCCCGCACCACAGGCGCGCGGAGCTGATGGCGAAGCTGGGTGTGGAAGCGGTGCTGGTCCTGCCCTTCACGGCCGAGTTCTCGCAGCTCTCCCCGGCGGACTTCATCGTGAAGGTCCTCGTCGACAAGCTGCACGCGAAGGCCGTCATCGAGGGCCCGAACTTCCGCTTCGGACACCGGGCCGCCGGCAACGTCGACTTCCTGGCCGAGCTGGGCGCCACCTACGACTACGAGGTCGAGGTCGTCGACCTCTATGTGAGCGGTACGGCGGGCGGCGGGGAGCCGTTCTCCTCCACGCTCACCCGCCGGCTGGTCGCCGAGGGCGACATGGAGGGCGCCGCCGAGATCCTCGGCCGCCCGCACCGCGTCGAGGGCATCGTCGTCCGCGGCGCCCAGCGCGGCCGCGAGCTCGGCTTCCCGACCGCCAACGTCGAGACCCTGCCGCACACCGCCATCCCGGCCGACGGCGTGTACGCCGGCTGGCTGACGGCCGCGGGGGAGCGGATGCCGGCCGCGATCTCGGTCGGCACCAACCCCCAGTTCGACGGCACCGAGCGGACCGTCGAGGCGTACGCGATCGACCGCGAGGGGCTCGACCTGTACGGGCTGCACGTGGCCGTCGACTTCCTGGCGTACGTCCGCGGGATGCTGAAGTTCGACACCCTGGACGATCTGCTGGAAGCGATGGCCGGGGACGTGAAGCGCTGTCGCGAACTGACCGAGGCGTACGACCAGCAGCCCTGACCCGGTCGTCACCGGGTGACGACCAGCTCCTTCGGGCCGTGGATCAGATCCTCGGACCGGAACGCGGACCCGTCGCAGGGCCCAGGCAACCGACGTGCTCGACGCGTGCCGCCGGGCGGTCAACGGCCGCTCGGCACCTCCGCACCGCTGTTCACCCAGTGGCAGGCCACGTCCCGCGCACCGCTGCCGCCGAGCACCGGCAGGTCCTCGCCCCGGCAGCGGTCCGCGACAGCGGCCGCCTCCCCGGCCGCGAGGACCTGGCAACGGGCGTGGAAGCGGCACCCGGACGGGATGCGCGTCGGGTCCGGAGGCTCGCCCGTCAGCACCACCGGCTCGCCCCCGGACTCCGGCAGGACCGACAGCAGCGCCCGGGTGTACGGGTGCTGAGGTGAGGTCAGTACGGACTCCACCGTGCCGGTCTCCACGATCCGCCCGAGGTACATCACCGCCACCCGGTCCGCGATGTTCCACGCGAGACCCAGGTCGTGCGTCACGACCAGCGCAGACAGCCCGAGTTCGTCCCGCAGACGCAGCAGCAGCGCCAGGATCTCGCCTCGTACCGAGGCGTCCAGCGAGGCCACCGGTTCGTCCGCGACGATCAGCTCCGGCTCGAGGACCAGCGCGCCCGCGATGACGACCCGCTGACGCTGCCCGCCGGACAGCTCGTGCGGATAGCGCAGGAAGAAGCGTTCCGGGGGCCGCAGACCGGCCCGCGACAGGGCCTCGGCGACGGCCGCCCGCTCGTCCCCTTCGTAGCCGTGGATCCGCAGCCCCTCGGCCACCGCGTCGTACACCGTGTGGCGCGGGTTCAGAGAGCCGCTGGGGTCCTGGAGGACCAACTGGGCCCGCCTCCGGTACGCCTTGAGGGCGCGCGAGGTGTACGAGAGCGGCGCCCCGGCGAAGGTGACCGTCCCCGACGTGGGCGGCACCAGACCGAGCAGCGACCGTGCCAACGTCGTCTTGCCGCACCCCGACTCGCCGACCAGCGCCACGATCTCGCCCGCGCCGATGTCCAGGTCCACCCCGTCCACCGCGCGGGCGGCCTGCGCGCCCCGCCGCCCGGGAAACGTGACATGCAGCCCGGACGCCGACAGCAGCGGGCCGGACGGTGCGGCCTTCGGCGGCGCGGCCTGCGACAGCGCGGCGTCCGTCGCTGCGGTCTCGGACGGCTGGGCCCCGGACGCGCCCGCGTCCGACGAGCCGGCCCCGGACGGCGCGGCGTCCGGCGTCAACGGATTCACGAGCCACTCCCTACGTGTACGCAGGCCGCCCGGCGCCCCGCGCCCGCTTCCCGCAGTTCCTGGTCCAGCGCGCCGCACATCTCCACCGCCACCGGGCAGCGCGGGTGGAACGCACAGCCGCCCGGCAGATCCGCCGGGTCCGGGGGATCGCCCGGAAGCCCGCGCGGCGCACGCCGGGACGCCGGGTCGCCGATCCGCGGGAAGGCCGAGGACAGCGCCCGCCCGTACGGGTGCTCGGCCGCGTCGTACACGGCCCGCGCCGGGCCCTCCTCCACGACCCGACCGGCGTACATCACCGCGAGCCGGTCGCAGGTGTCGGCGAGGACCGCCAGATCGTGGCTGATCATCAGCAGACTGATCTCGTCGTCGGCCACCAGGCGCTCGATCAGCCGCAGAATCTGCGCCTGGATCATCACGTCGAGCGCCGTCGTCGGCTCGTCGGCCACGATCAGCCGCGGATCGCAGGCCAGCGCCATCGCGATCATCACCCGCTGGCGCTGCCCGCCGGACAGCTCGTGCGGATAGGCCGCCGCCCGGGCCGCCGGCAGACCGACGTGCTCCAGGAGCTCCCCGACCCGCTTGCGGGCCGCCGCCGGGGTGGAGCGCCCGTGCACGAGCAGCGGCTCGGCGATCTGCTCGCCGATCCGGTGCACCGCGTTCAGCGAGTGCATCGCGCCCTGGAAGACGATCGACGCCCCCGCCCAGCGCACGGACCGCAGTCGTCCCCACTTCATGGTGAGGACGTCCTCGCCGTCGAGCAGGATCTCCCCGGTCAGCCGGGCCGACGGCGGCAGCAGGCGCAGCAGCGCAAGGGCCATCGTCGACTTCCCGCAGCCGGACTCGCCCGCGACCCCGAGCTTCTGCCCGGCGGCCAGGGTGAGATCAACGCCCCGCACGGCGGGGACGGCCGCCGCCCCCGACCCGTACGTCACACTCAGATTCCGTACCTCCAGCAGGCTCATCGACCCACCCCCAGCTTCGGGTTCAGCACGGACTCGACCGCCCGCCCGCACAGCGTGAACGCGAGCGCGACCAGCGCGATCGCGATCCCGGGCGGGGCGAGGTACCACCAGTGACCGGAGGAGACCGCGCCCGCCTCCCGGGCGTCCTGGAGCATGCCGCCCCAGGAGACCACCGTCGGGTCTCCGAGGCCGAGGAAGGCGAGCGTCGCCTCGGTCAGGATCGCGGTGGAGATGCCGAGGGTGGTCTGGGCGAGCACCAACGGCATCACGTTGGGCAGCACGTGCCGGCTCATGATGTGCCCGTGCCCGCCGCCCAGCGCCGTGGCCCGTTCGATGTACGGGCGGGACTCCACCGCGATGGTCTGGGCGCGCACCAGCCGGGCCGTGGTCGGCCAGCTGGTCACGCCGATCGCCAGGATCACCGTCCACATCGAACGGGACATCACGGTGGCGAGCACGATCGCGAGGACGAGCGTCGGCATCACCAGGAACCAGTCGGTGATCCGCATGACGACGGTCGAGAACCAGCCGCCGTAGTGGCCCGCGATGATGCCGACGAGCGTACCGATCGCCACCGACAGCGCGGCGGCGAGCAGGCCCACGAGCAGTGAGATCCGGGCTCCCCAGATCAGCAGACCGAGCAGGGACCGCCCGAACTGGTCGGTGCCGAGCGGGAATTCGGCGCTCGGTGACTCCAGGGCGGTGCCGGGCGCGTTCGTCACCGACTGCACGTCGGCGCCGATGATCAGCGGGGCGGTGAGCGCGAGCAGCGCGATCAGGGCGAGCCCGGCCAGCCCGTAGAGACCGGCGCGGTGGGTGCGGTACTGCTTCCAGAAGCGGGACACCGTACCGCGTCGGCGTTCCCATGCGAGAGAGGTCATCGGCCCACCCGGGGGTCGAGCAGCGGATAGAGCAGGTCGGCGATCAGGTTCATCACGATCATCGCGCCTGCGAAGACCACGAACAGACCCTGAACGAGCGGCAGATCGGGCACGCTGAGCGCCTGGTAGAACAGCCCGCCGAGCCCCGGCCAGGAGAACACCGTCTCCACCAGGATCGAACCGGCCGCCACATGGCCCAGATTGATGAAGACCATGGTCACGGTCGGCAGCAGCGCGTTCGGCACGGCGTGCCGGCGCCGCACGGAGTCGTCGCGGAGCCCCTTGGCACGCGCGGTCGTCAGATAGTCGCTGCCCATCTCGTCGAGCAGCGAGGAACGCATCACCAGCAGGGTCTGCGCGTAGCCGACGGCCACCAGGGTGAGGACGGGCAGCACCATGTGGTGCGCGACGTCGAGGACGTACGCGAATCCGGTCTCGCCCGCACCCGACTCCATGCCGCCCGTCGGGAAGAGCCCCGGGACCGGGCCGATGCCCACCGAGAAGACGATGATCAGGAGCAGGCCGAGCCAGAACGACGGCACGGACCACAGGGTCAGCGCGACGCCGGTGTTGAGCTTGTCGCCCAGGCCGCCGTGGTTCCAGGCGGAGCGGGTGCCGAGCCACAGCCCGAGCGCCGAGTAGATCAGCACGGCGACGCCGGTGAGCAGCAGCGTCGCCGGCAGCTTCTGGGCGATGAGGTCGCCGACCGGGGCGTGGAACTGGTACGAGGTGCCGAGATCGCCGCTCAGCGCCTTGGCGCAGTAGTCGGTGAACTGCTGCCAGAGCGGAAGATCGAGCCCGAACTGGCGGCGCAGGGTCGCCAGCTGCTCGGCCGAGGTCGGCACTCCGTGCGTCATCGCCTTGACCGGGTCGCCCGGGATGATGCGGAAGAGGAAGAAGCTGGTGACGAGCACGGCGAGCAGCGAGACGGCCGCGCCGGCCAGCTTGCCGGCCACATAGCGGAGGTACTGGAGGGTCGTACCGGTGCGGGAGGCGCCGTCCGTGGCGCGGACCTTCTCGGTCCGCGCCACGTCGGCGGGGGTGCTTGCTGTGGTCACGGACTACTCGCGGTCGTCGGCGGTGGAACGGCGCTTCATGCCGAGGAGGACTCCGATGCCGACCACGACGACCACGGCGGCGCCGATACCGAGGATCACCCCGGTGGACGAACCGCCGTCGGAGCCCGAGTCGGCGGAGGAGGCGGCCGGCACGGCCGACCACCAGCTCCAGTAGCCGTCCTGACCCCAGAGATTGCCGGCGGCCTCCGGCATCGTCGTGATCGACCTGATCTGGTCCGTGCGGTACGCCTCGAGAGCGTTCGGGTACGCCATGATGTTCATGTACCCGGTGTCGTACAGCCTGGACTGCATCTGCTTGACCAGATCCGCCCGCTTGGCGGCGTCGTACTCCACCGCCTGCTGCGCGTACAGCGCGTCGAACTGCTGGTCGCAGATGAAGTTGTCGGTGGCGCCGGTGTCCTTCGGGGTCGCCGGCAGCGTGCCGCAGGTGTGGATCGACAGGACGTAGTCCGGATCGGGGTTGACCGACCAGCCGTCGAAGGCGAGGTCGTAGTCGCCCTTGGTCCACGGGTCGCCGACGTTGTCGAGGCACTCGACCTTCAGCCCGATGCCGAGCTTGCCCCACCACTCCTGGAGGTACTTGCCGATCGCCTTGTCGTTCGGGTCGGTGGCGTGACACAGGATCCGGAAGTCCAGCGGCTTCCCGTCCTTGCCGACCCGCTTGCCCTCGCCGTTCTTCCGGTATCCGGCCTGGTCGAGGAGCTGCTCGGCCTTGGCGGGGTCGTAGGCCAGCTTCTGCTGCGCGTTCGGCTTCCAGAAGTACGAGTCGAAGCGCGGCGGGATGTAGCCCTCGCCCTCGACGGCGTGGCCCTGGAAGACCTTGTCGACGATCGTGGTGCGGTCCACGGCGAGGAACAGCGCCTTGCGGACGGCCGGATCGAGGAGCGCCGGGTGGCCGTTGCCGAAGGTCTTGCCGTCCTTGGCCTTCGCGCCAGGGTTGGTGGCGAGCGCGAAGAAGCGGCGGCCTGGAGCGTCGTTGACCTTGATGTTCTTCACGGACTTCAGGGCGGCGGCCTGAGCGGGCGTCAGGTTCGGTACGAAGGACACCTCGCCCTTCTGCAGCGCGGCGACGGCCGCGTCACCGTCCTTGTAGTACTTGAACACCAGCTCGTCGAACTTGGGTGCGCCACGCCAGAAGTTCTTGTTCGGCTTCAGCTTGATGTACTGGTCGACCTTGAAGTCCGTGATGACGAACGGACCGTTGCCGACGATCGGGAACTGCTGGTCGTTGTTGAACTTCGAGAAGTCGCCGACCTTCTCCCAGACGTGCTTGGGCACGATCGGCACGTCCAGCGCCGTCATCGTGGCCTGGGGCTTCTTCAGCTCGATGACGAGCGTCTGCGGGTCGGGCGCCGTGACCGTCTTGAAGTTGGACGTGAAGCTGCCGTTCGCGGTGGCGGCGTTCTCGTCCGTCATCATCTTGTTGAAGGTCCAGGCGGCGTCCTCGGCGGTGGCGGGCTTCCCGTCGGACCACTTCGAGTCCTTGCGGATCGTGTACGTCCACGTCAGCTTGTCGGGGGAGGACTTCCACTCGGTCGCCAGGCCCGGGATCGGCTTGGCATCCTTCGCGTCGTAGTTCGTCAGGTACTCGTAGGCCAACCGGTGGAGGCTGGTGGAGACGAGCTTCTGGGCGAGGAAGGGGCTCAGGGAGTCGACGCTCTGCGAGACGGCGACCGTGAGGGTGGTGTTCCCGGCCTTGCCGTCACCCTCGGCGGGCGGAGCCGCCTGAGCGGCCGTCGGAACCGCCGCCATGGTGGTGGCGGTGACGCCGGCGGCGAGGAGGAGTCGGAGGAGTCTGCGTGGGGCGACCGGGCGGGGTGGAACCTTCGTGACCATGACCATGGGACGTGACCTCGCGTCGTGGATCTTGGGGCGCCAACTGGTGAAGCGAAGGTCTATCAGCGGTGGCCGAGCGGCGTCAACGATGTGTCAAACCCCTTGTGGGCTGCGGGAATGCCAAGAGGCTCCGCACCGGAGAGCCGGTGCGGAGCCTCATTGGTCTACTCCTCTGACGCCCTACTGTTGAGGGGCTGGCGGTGCCTGCGGAGGCGTCTGCGGGGGCTGCTGCCAGCCCTGGGGCATACCGGGCTGGCCGGGCTGCTGCGGGTAGGGCTGCTGCGGCGGGTACGGCTGGGGCTGGGGCTGGGCCTGCGGGTACGGCTGCTGACCCGGCTGCCCCCCGTACGGCTGGCCCGGCTGCGGGGCCTGCGGCGCGTACGGCTGACCGGGTGCCGGCTGTCCCCCGTACGGCTGACCGGGCATCGGCTGTCCGGGCTGGCCCGGCATCGGCGGGGCCATGTGCGGCGGGAGGCCGCCCTGGCCGTCACCGGTCCACAGCCCCTGCGCCTGCTGCGCCCGCACGAAGTCCTCGGCGACCATCGCGGACAGGTTGAAGTACGCCTCGCGCGTCTTCGGCCGCATCATGTCGAGGTCGACCTCGGCACCTGCCGACAGGTGCTCGTCGAACGGCACGACCACGACCCCGCGGCAGCGGGTCTGGAAGTGCTGCACGATGTCGTCGACCTTGATCATCTTTCCGGTCTCGCGGACCCCCGAGATGACCGTGATCGAGCGCTGGACCAGCTCCGCGTAACCGTGCGCGGAGAGCCAGTCGAGCGTCGTCGACGCGCTGGAGGCACCGTCCACGGACGGGGTGGAGATGATGATCAGCTGGTCGGCGAGGTCGAGGACCCCGCGCATCGCGCTGTAGAGCAGACCGGTACCGGAGTCGGTCAGGATGATCGGGTACTGCTTGCCCAGGACGTCGATCGCCCGCCGGTAGTCCTCGTCGTTGAACGTCGTCGAGACGGCCGGGTCCACGTCGTTGGCGATGATCTCCAGCCCGGAGGGTGCCTGCGAGGTGAAGCGGCGGATGTCCATGTACGAGTTGAGGTACGGGATCGCCTGCACGAGGTCGCGGATCGTGGCCCCGGTCTCCCGCCGCACCCGGCGGCCGAGCGTGCCCGCGTCCGGGTTGGCGTCGATCGCCAGGATCTTGTCCTGCCGCTCGGTGGCCAGGGTCGCGCCCAGCGCGGTGGTCGTCGTGGTCTTGCCGACGCCGCCCTTGAGGGAGATGACCGCGATCCGGTAGCAGGACAGGACCGGCGTACGGATCAGGTCGAGCTTGCGCTGCCGCTCGGCCTCCTCCTTCTTGCCGCCGATCTTGAAGCGGGCGGAGGCGCCGGGGTTCCGGCTGGACTTGGCCTTCTGCTTGTTGTTGCGCAGCAGACGGTCGGAGGAGAGCTCCACGGCCGCGTTGTACCCGAGGGGGGCACCCGGCACGGAACGCTCGCGCTGGTCGTGCGTGACCGGAGTGGGCCAGGCGGCGCCGGTCCGCGGATCGACCGGCGGCTGGTGCTGCTGTGGCTGCTGCTGTCCGGCCTGCGGCGGCAGGGGCGCCTGGACGGGCGGCATCTGCCCGGGCACCTGCGGGTTCTGCGGGGTCGGCTGGGCGCCGGGGTGCGGGAAGCCGTAGCCGCCTTGCGGGGCGGGGGTGTTGGCCTCGGGCGCCTGGGGCGAGGGCTGGGCACCGGGATGCGGGAAGCCGTAACCGCCCTGCGGGTTCTGCGGGGCCGGCTGGGCGCCGGGGTGCGGGAAGCCGTAGCCGCCTTGCGGGGCAGGGGTGTTGGCCTCGGGCGTCTGCGGTGCGGGCTGGGTGCCCGGGTGGGGGAACCCGTAGCCGCCTGGCGGGGCAGGGGTGTTGGCTTCGGGCGCCTGGGGCGCGGGCTGGGCACCGGGGTGCGGGAAGCCGTAGCCGCCCTGCGGGGCGGGGATGTTGGCCTCGGGCGTCTGCGGCGCCGGCTGCACGGCCGGGTTCGGGAAGCCGTACGCGCCCTGACCCTGCGGCGGAACCGGCGCGGGCAGGGGCTGACCGGGCTGCGGGAAGCCGTAACCGCCGGGGGCGCCCTGCGGCGGCACGGGAGCATGGGCGTTCGGGTTCGTCGGGGTCGGCCAGGAGCCGGCGGCCGGCAGCGGGGCGGCCGGCGGCACCGGCTGGTCGCCCGTGGGAGCCGGGGCGGGCCACTGCGGCGCCGCGGTGGGCGCCGCGGGCTGGAACGACGGCGGCAGCGGAGGCAGTCCGGCACCGCCGCCCTGCGGTGCGGTGGGGCTCCACGGCGCGGGCGCCGCGGGCAGGGCCGGCGGCAGCGCGGCGGGGATCGCGTCCCGGGGCTCGTCGGAGGGAGCGGCGTGCTCGGGCGTGGCAGCCGCCGGCAGCGCGACGGCGCTGCCGTCACCGGCGGTCAGGGCGATCGCCGCGCGATCGCCCTCGGCGGGAGCGCCCGGCGAGGAGGTCTCGTTCCCCGGCACGGCCGGGGCGCCCGGCACCTCGTCGGCCTCCGGTGTCGTGCCCGCGGTGACGGCGTCAGCTGCAGTATCCGGCGCGTTGGTCGCGGGGGCGTCCGCCGGAGCCTGCTCCGGCCCGTCGGCGACGGCCGGTGCCGAGCCCTCGGGCTCCGGGGCCGTGCGTTCGCCCGCGTTGGAGTCCGTGGCATCCCCAGCCGCCGGCCGCTCAGCAGAGGCGGAGCCCTCCGGGGTCTGGGCACCAGCGGTCACCACCGGGCCTTCGGCGGGCGTGCCCGCGGTGTCGGGCGCCGCGGCCGGCTCCGACATGCCGCTCACGGCGGCAGGGCCACCAGAGGTGCCCGCCGCGGGCGACGTAGCCTCGTCGCCCGACGCACTCGCGTCGGCCGGGGCGGCCTCGCCCACGGCCTCGCCACGAGCCTGCCCGGGTACGGAGGGAGTGCCGTGGGTGTCGAACGCCGAGGGCGCACCCAGGCCGTCCGTCGAGACCGGTACGGATGCGGAGGGCTGCGCCTGCGCGCCCTCGGAACCATGGTTCGCCGGGCCGACCGCCGGAAGTCCTGCCGCTCCATCGGAGGTGGAATCCGCGCCGGGCTGCTCGCCCCGGGCGGTCTCCGCTGCCGCCGCCGCGCGCTCGGAGATCTCCGCCATCTCGCGCTTCAGCGCGGCGGGGGAGAAGCGCATGGTCGCGCCGCTCTCCAGATCGCCGCCCCCGAACGACCCGCCGTCGGCGGGCACGGCGGGCACGGCGGGCGCCGCCGGTGCCGGGGCGGGCATCGCCGGTGCGGGTGCCGGAGGCGTCTGAGGCGTCTGAGGTGCCCAGTTGGGCTCGAAGCCGCTGCCCGCCGGAAGCCCCGGGACGGCAACGGGCGCACCGGTCGGCGGCGGAGCCGTGGCGCCCCCCGTCCCCGAACCTCCCGACGCGTTCTGCGTGTACCAGGCCGGAGGGGTGTAGTCGATGGTGAACTCACCCGTCATCTCGGCGGGATCCGCGTCGGACTGATCATCGGCGGGTGGATTCCAACCCCCGTGGATCTCGTCCCGATCGCCGTTCACTTTGCCTCCTGGTGTGGTCGCGCACCCTTGTGCTGTCGTGGGCGGGCCCTACCCACCCTAAACGCCAACCGTGTCCGTGGGGCAGGCCCGACTGCCCGCCCACGTCTGTCCCGTAGGTCACGTCTCGCCCCCAAGTGACCTACTCGCACCGCAGAGTGAACCCCCAGGTGATCACGTGGCGATCCAAACCCGCACATAAATGGACGGGATGGGAAATCGTCGCGCCGTCAGTCCATCCGGCGCGCGCTGCCCAACAATCCGGTCTCGGCGTCCGTCGCCTGCGTCATCACGAACTGCCGGTCACTCGGCGTGCACCACAGGGTCACACCGTCGGCGAGCGTCGACAACGCCTCGGACTCCGCACGCGGCAGCCCCATGATCCGGCCGATCTGCGCGGCCTCGTCCGGGGACACCCGCTGTACGCCGACCAACGAGGACTTCTCCAGAAGACGCGGCGCCACCGGGCTCAGATACGGCAGCAGCGTCACCACCGACTGCCAGGGGCCCGACACGACACGGCCGCGCGGCGGACGCATTCCGCAGTCCCGCACCACGACCACCGGACTGCCGGCCGACGCGCCCTGCGGCGGTACGCGACCGACGTCGTGCAGCGTGATGCACGGCTGGCCACCGCCCGCGGCCTGCGCGAGCGCCGTCCACGCCTGGGCCCGGCCGGTCTCCACGGCCACCCGCGCCCCGGTCGCGGCCGCGCGCAGCGCCATGACCTGCGCCGTCCACAGACCGCCGATCAGCGTCACGTCGTACGGAGTGGGGCGGTTGATGCCGAGTACGGCGGGCCGGCCCTCGGCGTCCACGCCGATGACCATGCCGTCGTCGCCGACCGGAAGGCCGAGCGCGCCGAGCTGCTCCAGCGGTACGGAGTGCCGGTCGCGGCGCGGTCCGACGAGACCGAAGCCGAACCGGGGGCGTGCGCCCCGCCCCGTACCGCGTCCGGATCCGCCGCGCCTGCCGCTGCCGGCGGAGGCACCCGGCCCCGCACCCTGGCCCGCGAAAGCAGGTGAAGAAGAGGAAGAAGAAGGCGAAGTGGAGAAGGACATCAGCGCGCACCCCCGAGCGGCAGCGAAGCCAGCATTGCGGGCACCTGTTCGCGGTCGAGCCGCACCAGACCCGTCTTCACCCCGCGGGCCGCACGCTCCAGTTCGTGCCGGGCCGTCACGAGTTCCTCGTCGCTGCGGCCGGTGATCCGCACGTGGCCGGCCACCGTCACCTCCTGACGGTCGCCGCCGCTCAGCGTCAGACTGAACGTCGTCGCCAGCGCCGGGAGCGAGGTCAGCAGCGCGATCAGCTGCGGCATCGACGCACCCGCGCCACCCGCGCCGCCCAACTGCGGCCAGCGCCCCACCCAGTACGTGGTGTGGCGACGGTCGTCGACCCGCCAGGTCCGCGCGGTCTCCTGGGTCCGCCGCGCCTGCGCCTGGCCACGCCCCGCCTGCGCGATCGCCATCGGGCTCGCGCACGTCGAGGTCGCCAGCGCGGCGATCAGCTCCTGCTCGGTGAGCACGGTCGCCCGGAACCCGGCGCCGGCCAGCCGGCTCGCCAACTGGTCCGCCGCCCGCACCACACACTTCTGGGCGCCCACCAGGCCGCCCCCGCGGGCGGCGACCGCCTCCGGGCACAGCTCCGGGTCCAGCTTCAGCGCCACCCAGGTGATCCGCAGCGCCGGGGAACCCGTCTGCGCCTGCAGCGGCGCGTAGTTCCGCTTGGCCATCGACTGCTCGGGCAGATGAGGGGCGGGCGCCGGCTGCGTGTGCTGCACGATCTGCGCGGACTCCAGCCGGATCCCGTCGACATGCAGGACGTCCCGGACGAGCGCGACGGGCAGCGGCCGTGCCGCGCGGTCCGGACGCAGCGCCGTGGCCTCCGACTCGACCCGTACCAGCGCGGTGAGGAACGTGCCGTCGCCGACCATCCCGACCGGCCGCCGATCCCGGTCGCTGTAGGCGTAGGTGCGCAGCGCGGGATCGCACTCCACGACCGGCGCGAGCCCCGGCTCCGTGCCCTCCGGGAGGACGAGCGAGGCGGCCCGGCGCGTACGGGCGCGCAGGGCGAGGTAGGTGGCGAGCCACTCCGGCATCGAACGGCGGTGTCTGCGCACCACCGCGAGCAGGACGAGCAGCGCCGCGACGACACCGGCCGGGACCAGCAGCAACGGCTCGATGACCCACGCCACGAGCAGCAGCGCCGCCGCGACCTCGATCAGTACGAGCTGTTGCAATCGGAACGACCCGAAGTGTCCCGGACGTGCCTGAAGTCGGGGCGAAACGGCCGAGGGCGCGTTCGCCGAAGAGTGCGCCGGAGGCGCGGAGGAGGGTGCGGCCGCCGCGGGCCGCGTCCGCGTCGCGGATGCCATCATGGAGAATCCCCCCAATTCGTCCCGATCACCCTGGCCCGCCAGGGCTTTGGCGGCCCGTTCACCCTACCCGCCCCACAAGCACCACCGGACAGCAGGCATAGTAGGGGGCCGGTCCGACAGCCGGAGCCCGGGTGCCATGCCCCCCGGACTCGTCGGTGAAGACTGCGCCTGACGAAAGACGGGGACTCATGGCATCACGGCGGGATGAGCTCAACGCGTACACCTTTGCGAAGAAGCGCACGGTGGCCGCATTCCTCCAACCTTCGCCCTCGGGTACGGAGGAGGGGGCGCCGAGGCCGTTGCGCGCGATCGTCCCCGGCCTGATCGTCGGCGCGCTGGTGCTCGCCGGGTTCGGCGCCTGGGGCATGTTCAGCCCCAAGGCCCCCAAGGGCTGGGACAAGCCCGGCACCAAGGTGATCGTGGGCAAGCAGTCGACCACCCGCTACGTCGTGCTCACCACCGGCAAGGGCAAGGACAAGAAGACCCTGCTCCACCCCGTCCTCAACCTCGCCTCCGCGCGACTCCTGCTCACCCCGCAGGAGTTCTCGGTCATCCAGGTCGACGACAAGCTGCTCGACGCGGGCAAGCCGCCGCGCGGCCCGATCCTCGGCATCCCGTACGCGCCCGACCGGCTCCCGAACGCGACCGAGGCGGGCGCCGCCAAGCGCTGGGCCGTGTGCGAGCAGCCCGGCGGCGGCGCGGGAGCCAGCGTCCAGAAGGCCACGTTCGTCTTCGCCCAGCGGGACTTCAAGCGCACCGAGGGCAGCGGGCAGCTCAAGGACGGACAGATCATGTACGTCAAGGGGCAGAAGGACAGCGCCCGCTACCTCGTCGACCACCAGGGCACGAAATACCTGATGCCCGGCGGCCCCGCCGAGTCCGCCGGTCTCACCACGGCGCTCGTCGGCCTCAACAAGGAGCCCCAGCAGGTCACGGACGACTGGCTGGCCACCCTGCACACCGGCAGCCCCATCGAGTTCCCGCAGATCCCCGGCAAGGTCGGCGACCCGGCCGGCATCGGCGGCGGCAACCTCAGCCAGACCGAGGACCGGGTCGGCATGGTCCTGCTGGCCCAGACCGGTTCCGGGCCGCAGCACTACGTGGTCCTGCCCGGCAAGGTCCAGCCGGTCTCGGAGTTCACCGCCTGGCTCCTCATCAACTCGCCGCAGACCGACGCCCTCGACATGGACGGCAAGGCGACCGCGGTCGACGCGGCCTCCTTCACCCCGGACTCCGCCACCTTCGGCGCCCAGTACCGCTGGCCCACCCGCAAGTCCGAGCAGATCAACGCCACGACCGGCGCGAGCGCCCGGGACACCGTCTGCAGCGTCCTCAACCAGGTCGACGACAAGGGCCGTACGACGCTGACCACCTGGGCCGGCACGAAGTACCCGGCCGAGATCACCGCCGGCGGCACCAGCACGTACGTCACCCCGGGCAGCGGCCTGCTCTACACCCAGATCCAGGGCAACCAGACCAAGCCCGACGGCTCGCTCTTCCTCGTGACCGACACCGGACTGCGCTACGCGGTGCAGGCCAACGGCGACAGCGACGCCGGCCGCTCCGAGATCGGCACCGGCGACCAGGACAACAAGCAGACCGACGGCCGCCCGGAACCGAGCGAGGCACAGACCCGTCTCGGCTACGAGAAGGTGACTCCGCTCCTCGTCCCGATCACGTGGTCGGAGTTCCTGTCCAAGGGGCCGAGGCTCGACACCAACAGCGCGCGTCAGCCGCAGGGTTCGTAAGGGGGTGGCAGTGGTGACGTACCGAACGGCGGCCCTGCTCACCGCCACGGCCCTCACGGGGCTCCTCACCGCGACGCCCGCGGTCGCGGTGCCCGCGGTGACCGCGGCGCCGCACGACGTCGTCCTCGACGGCAGCGGCGAGTGCACGTTCCCGATGAAGAAGCAGATCGAGGGCATCCCCTGGGCGCTCCAGCGGGTCCTCCTCGACGAACTCTGGCAGGACACCAAGGGCAAGGGCATCCGCGTCGCCGTCATCGACACGGGAGTCGACGACGTCAACCCGCAGCTGAAGACCGCGGTGGACGCCAAGGCGGGCAAGGACTACCTGAAGCCCGACAAGGAGAACCCGGGCCCCGGCGACGAACAGCGCGGCAAGACGGACGGCACCGTCGACGACGTCGGCCACGGCACCAAGGTCGCCGGCATCATCGCCGCGCGACCCCGCTCGGGCACCGGCTTCGTCGGGCTCGCCCCCGAGGCGACGATCATCCCCATCCGGCAGAACGACGAGAAGAACAGCGGCAAGTCCGACACGATGGCCCAGGCGATCGACCACGCCGTCGCCAAGGGCGCCCACGTCATCAACATCTCGCAGGACACCACCCAGCCGCTCAGCCCCGACTCCTCGATGGGCAAGGCGGTGGCCCGCGCCCTCGCGAAGGACATCGTCGTCGTGGCCTCCGCGGGCAACGACGGCATGGACGGCAAACTCAAGAACACCTACCCCGCGGCCTTCCCCGGGGTGCTCGCCGTCGCCTCGTCCGACCGCAACAACGAACGGGCCGTGTTCTCCCAGTCCGGCACCTTCGTGGGCGTCGCGGCGCCCGGCGTCGACATGGTCTCCACCGTCCCCGGCGGCGGCCAGTGCGTCGACAACGGCACCAGTTTCTCCGCCCCGTACGTCGCCGGCGTCGCCGCCCTGCTGCGCGCGAAGCACCCCAAGTGGTCGGCGGCCCAGATCGTGGCCCGTATCGAGCAGACCGCCGTACGGTCCGTCAACGGGCGGGACAATCACGTCGGTTGGGGGGTCGTCGACCCGGTCAAGGCGCTCGCCGACGCCCCCGAACCGCAGCCTGCGGCTCCGACGGAGGACCCGGGTCCTCCCAAGCCGCCGGCGCCCGAGGCGGCCCATCTGGCGCTCACGGAGACACCGCAGGAGCGCACCGAACGACTCGCCACCTACGCGCTGGGCATCGGTGGTGTGCTGGTGGCAGTGGTCGCCGGAACGTCCATCGTTATCCGTGACAGCCGACGCCGCCAGGGGGTCGCCCGATGAACCGAAACAGTCATGTACCAGTTCAGTCCTTTGCAGTTGGAACTGTCGTACCAACTGGCTAGAGTGACTGTCGGGGGCACGGCAGTGAAGTGACCCTGCACGGGGGCGGCATCAAGAGATACCCGTCCATATCACGACCGGAAGGCCCGACGGCAGGGACCGTCGAGACGCCACCGAAGGAAGAAGGGGCAGGATGTCGAATCCAAACCTGAACGTAACCAGTGCCGAACAGACCAAGCTGGCCGGCCGGATCCAGGACTTCCACGACGAGATCCAGGCCCGCATCACCTCGCTCAACAGCGTGGTGGACCGCATCCAGGCCGGATGGCAGGGCGCGGCACAGAAGGAGTTCGACCGGGTGCAGGGCGACCTGAACCTGCGTCTGAAGAACATGCGCGTCGAGCTCATCAAGCTCGAAGAGTTCATGCGGATGAGCGCCGACGGCTTCACGCGTGAGGAAGAGGACCGCATCCGCAGCTTCCGGAAGATGGACGACACCAGCCAGGGCCAGAGCGCCATCCTCGGCATGGCCTGAGCCTCAGGGCTCGTCCTCTCCCTCGCGTCTCTCTCACTCCAGGAGCCAAGAACATGACGACTGCCGTCAATTACGACACCGTGACGCAGGCGGCCGGCGACGTCCGTCTCACCGCCTCCCAGCTCTCCCAGAAGCTCGACGACCTCATGGCCGACGTCAACCGCGTCGCCTCCAACTGGGAGGGTGAGGCGAAGATCGCGTACCGCGAGAGCCAGGACCGCATCACCAAGGACCAGGCCGCCATCAACCAGGACCTGCAGCGCATCGCGCAGCTGCTCGACGAGTCCGTGGTCGGCTACCAGGACACCGACAAGGGCAACGCGGCCCGGTTCCGCATGATGATGTGAGACCACGCGTACACGCGTGAGGGGGTGGCCCGTTCCGTACGGGCCACCCCCTCACGCATGTCAGCAGCGCCTAGCGGAGATCGAACTCCCCGTCGCGCGCGCCCAGGACGAACGCGTCCCACTCGGCCTTCGTGTACCGCAGCACGGTGTCCTTGTCGAGCGACGACCGCATCGCCACGGCCCCTTCGGGGAGATGAGCGATCTCCACCCGCTCCTCGTCCGGCGAGGTCCCGGGCGCGCCGTGCCACTCGACGCCGGAGATGTCGAGCGCGTAGAGCTCTTCCTTCTGGCGTTCCTTCTCGCTCGCGTCGGCCATCCTCGTGGTCCCTTCCCAGTGGTACGGCGGTCCCTGCCCACAGTAGTGGGACCGCCGTACCCGGAAGGCCGAAATCCGCGCTAGTGGCTCTCCGGGAGCCAGCCCAGCTGCACCAGCGGCGTGCCCCGCTTGCGGGAGACGAACGTGCCACGGCCGGGCGGCATCGGGCGGGCCCGGACGCTGCCGAGGATGTCGCCCTCGCCCGGGTCGCCGGAGAGGATGACGCCCTGCGCGCCGAGCTCCTTGGCGCGCTGCATGAAGGGCTCGTACATCGCCCTGGACGCGCCCGCCGCGCTGCGCGCGACGATGAAGCGGATGCCCACGTCCCGCGCGAACGGCAGGTTCTCCACCAACACCTGAAGCGGGTTGCCGGAGTTCGTCGCCACCAGCTCGAAGTCGTCCACCAGGACGTACAGCTGAGGGCCCGTCCACCAGCTGCGGTCCCGCAGCTGCTGCGGGGTGATGTCGGGCTTCGGCGCCCGCTTCGTCATCACCGTGTTGATGGCGTCCATGTGCATCTGCATGGCGGACGCCATCGGCGCGTACTCGAGCAGGTGCGAGGGCGCGACCGCCTCCAGCATCGTCCGCCGGTAGTCGCCGACCACGATCCGCGCCTGCTCCGGGGTGTACCGCTCGCACAGCTGCTTGGCGATGAGCCGCAGCAGCCCCGTCTTGCCCGACTCGCTCTCGCCGAAGATCAGGAAGAACGGGTCCGTCTCGAAGTCGACGAACACCGGCTCCAGGTTCGTCTCGTCGATACCGATCGCGATGCCGTGCTGCGGGTACTCGAAGCCCTTCGGCAGCTGCTCCGCCGGCAGCCGGCGCGGCAGCAGCCGCACCGCGGGAGCGGGCGCGCCCGTCCAGCTGCTCTTCACGGCCTGTACGAACGCGGCCGTGCCGTCGGACAGGTCCACCGCCGAGCTCGACCCGTCGATCCGCGGCAGCGCCCCCATGAAGTGCAGCTTCTCCGGCACCTGGCCACGGCCGGGCACGCCCGGCGGGACGTTCGCCGCGACCTTGCGGTCGAACTCGGAGTCCATGACATCGCCGAGCCGCAGCTCCAGACGCCCCAGCATCTGGTCCTTCAGTGCGGCCCGCACCTCCATGTACCGGGCCGCGGTGATGACCACGTGGATGCCGTAACCCAGACCGCGCGCCGCGATGTCCGAGACGACCGGCTCCAGCATGTCGTAGTCGTTGCGGAAACCGCCCCAGCCGTCGATGACCAGGAAGACGTCGCCCCAGGCCTCGCCAGGCAGTTCACCCGCGGCGCGCTTGCGCCGGTAGGTGGCGATCGAGTCGATGGAGTGCGAGCGGAAGAACTCCTCGCGCCGGTTCAGCACGCCGAGCACCTCCGCGACCGTCCGCCGCACCCGCTCGGGGTCCAGCCGGGACGCGACCCCGCCGACATGCGGCAGATCGGCCAGCGACACCATGCCGCCACCACCGGAGTCCAGTGCGTAGAACTGCACTTCCGCCGGGGTGTGGGTCAGCGCGAACGCCGAGATCAGCGTCCGCATCAGCGTCGACTTGCCGGACTGCGGACCGCCGACCACCATCATGTGGCCCGCCGCACCCGAGAAGTCCCGGTACAGCACCTCGCGCCGCTGCTCGAAGGGCTTGTCGATGAGGCCGAGCGGCACCGTCAGACCGCCCGGGCGGGTGTACTCGGTCGCCGTCAGACCGCGGTCCGCGGTCGGCGCGAGCCCCGGCAGGAGCTGGTCGAGCGAGGGCGCCTGGTCCAGCGGCGGCAGCCACACCTGGTGGGCGGGCACGCCCTGCCCCTCCAGCCGGCGCACGATCACGTCGAGAACGGTGTCCGCGAGCGCGTCGTCCTCCTCCTCGCGCTGAGCCGTCAGATACGCCGGGTCGGGCGCCGCGTAGACCACAGGCACCGGCGAGGCCGTGAAGAGCGCGGGCCGCCGCTCGATCGGCATCTGCCCGGCCGCCAGCCGCGGCCCGCCCGTCCGGTAGGTACCGGAGACGTACGCCGCCTTGAACCGGGTCATCTCGTCCGTACCGAACTTCAGATAGCCCGAGCCCGGCACCGACGGCAGGTGGTACGCGTCCGGCACACCGATCGCCGTGCGCGACTCGGCCGCGGAGAACGTCCGCAGACCGATCCGGTACGACAGGTAGGTGTCCAGGCCGCGGAGCTTGCCCTCCTCCAGCCGCTGCGAGGCCAGCAGCAGATGCACACCCAGCGAACGGCCGATGCGGCCGATCTGGATGAACATGTCGATGAAGTCCGGCTTGGCGGTGAGGAGTTCGGAGAACTCGTCGATGACAAGGACCAGCGAGGCAAGCGGCTCCAGCGGCGCACCGGCCGCACGCGCCTTCTCGTAGTCGTGGATGTTGGCGTAGTTGCCCGCCGAGCGCAGCAGCTCCTGACGGCGCTGCAGCTCACCGCGGATCGCGTCGCCCATGCGGTCCACGAGCGTGAGGTCGTCGGCGAGGTTGGTGATCACGGCCGCGACGTGCGGCATCTGGGACATGCCCGCGAAGGTCGCACCACCCTTGAAGTCCGCGAGGACGAAGTTCAGCGTCTCCGAGGAGTGCGTGACCGCGAGACCGAGGACGAGCGTGCGCAGCAGCTCCGACTTTCCGGAACCGGTCGCGCCCACACACAGACCGTGCGGACCCATGCCCTCCTGCGCGGCCTCCTTGAGGTCCAGCATGACCGGCTGGCCGTCCTCGCCGACACCGATCGGCACACGCAGCCGCTCGGCCACCGACCGCGGCCGCCAGGTCCGCGCCACGTCCACCGAGGCGGCGTCGCCCAGGTTCAGCAGATCCGTGAAGTCCAGGTTGGCGAGCAGCGGTTCGTCGTCGTCCCCGCCGCCCATCCTGAGCGGCGCGAGCTGCCGGGCCAGCGCCTCGGCGGCCGGCAGCGAGATCCCGTCCGGCACACCCTCGTACGCGAAACCACCGCCCGACTCCAGGCGCAGCCGCCCGGGCCGTACGACCACCGACAGGCCACCGCGCGGCTCGTCGAGCTCACCGGAGATCACCTCGACGATGGTCACGCCCTGCAGACCCTCGGGGGCCGCGAACAGCGAGTCCGGCGGCACCATCCCGCCGTCGAGGACGACCACGACGTGCGGCTGGTCCAGGACCGGCTGGTTGTCGCGGCTGAACCGCGGGCGGCCGTCGAGCCGCGAGCGGATCATCGACTCCAGCTCACCGAGGTCGTCGCCGAACAGCCGCTTGGTGCCCGCGCCGTCGACCTGCCCCGCCACCTGCGTGTGCGGCAGCCACTTCGTCCAGTCCCAGCGCTCCTGCGCCCCCCGGGCCGAGACCACGACCAGCATCAGATCGTCGGGGGAGTGCAGCGTCACCAGCTGGGAGACCAGACCGCGCGCCGCGGCGTGCGCCGACTCCGGCTCCCCGGAGACCGTCACGTGGTAGAAGGCGCGCATCGAGACCGCCATCGGCAGCCCGTCCAACGAGCCGTGCACGGCCAGGAACTGCTGCATCGCGCCCGCGCACAGCGGCTCGAGCTCGTCCACCGGCGCGGTGTCCGGCGCCACCAGGGGCGTCGCCAACTGCTGGGCGCCGAGCCCGATCCGTACCTGCCCGAAGTCCTTGTCGCCCACGCGGCGTTCCCACACCCGCGAGCCCTCGGCCACCACCGACCACAACTGCTCGGGCGCGGGGTGCAGATACAGCTGCGCGTCCCGCTGCTTGCGCGCGGTGCGCCGGACCGTACGCCGGGTCTGCGCGAGGTATTTGAGGTAGTCCCGGCGGACATCGGCAATTTGCCCCTGCGTACCCTTCCGGAACCGCACGAGCTGCGCGATGACCATCGCGAGCGTCGAGACAAGCATCAGGATGCCCATGATGCGCATGAACGGATGCGCACCAGGCATGAAGAAGAACACCACCGAGGAGCCCATGCCGAGCATCGGCAGGAGCTGCATCAGCATGCCCTCCTGCTGCCCGCGCGGCAGTTCGGGCGGGGACTCCAGGACCAGTTCCTCACTGGGTACTTCCGGAGGAAGGGACCTCGGCGGGCGTTTGACGACGATCTGGCTCACCGGCGCATCAATCCCTCGTTACGGGCGGACTTCGTGCGGGAGTTCCGCACCGGCGCCCCCGTGAGCGACGGCCTCCCCCATGAGACGGCGATCCTACTTGCAGCCACCCGTGCCCGTCCCCGGTAGGGTGGCGCGCGCAGTGTGCGCAACCGCGAATCAGGGGGTCCAGACACGTGAGTACGACCGCAGCGACCGGCTTCTGCCGTGTCACCGTCGTGGCGCCGGACAGTCGTATCGACGTCGCGCTCCCGGAGGACATCGCCGTCGCCGACGTCTATCCGGAGATCCTGCGGCTCACCGGACAGACCCAGTCCGCCGGCACTCCGACCGGCTACCACCTGGTCCGGCGCGACGGTTCGGTTCTCGACGGCGCGCGCACCCTCGCCGCCCAACAGGTCCTCGACGGCGAGGTGCTCTCGCTGCGCCCGTTCGCCCAGTCGCTGCCGCCCGCCGTCTTCGACGACGTCTCCGACGCCGTCGCCTCGGCCGTCACCCGCGACCGGCATCTGTGGAGCGACGACCTGCTGCGCGGCGCCGGACTCGTCGGCGGTGTGCTGCTGCTGGTCCTGATGGGCTTCGTGCTCTGGTTCGCCGATCCGGTACGCCACGACATGCACAGCCTCCCCGGCGTCGTCGCGGGCGCCGCGGGCGTCCTGCTGACCGCCTTCGCCGGCGTACGGGCCCGGGTGTACGGAGACCGGGCCACCGCCGTCGCCCTCGGCCTCGGCGCCCTCCCGCTCCTGCTCATCGCCGGCTCGGGCATCGTCGGACCCGACGCGGGCCACGGCCCCGGGCGTCTGCAGTTCCTGCTCGGCTGCGTGACCGTCCTGGTCGCCTCCGTGGCCCTGGTGGCGCTCACCCCGAGCGGCGACGCCCCGTTCGTCGCGGCGACCTTCCTGGCCGCCGTGGGCACCCTCGCCACCTTCCTGGCGATCGTCACCGAGTCCTCCGCCACCGAGACCGCCGCCGTCTGCGCCCCGGTCGCCGTCGGCCTTGTCGCCTTCCTGCCCGGCCTCTCCGCCCGCTTCGCCCGGCTGCCCATCGGCTACGCCTCCCCGCGCAGCGCCACGGACGACGAGTTCCACGCCGACCCGAACCAGACTCCGGACGAGGCCCAGCCCGTCGACGGCGAGCGCATCGCCCTCCAGGCCCGGCGCGGTCACGAGATGCTCCTGGGCCTCGTCGGCGGCTGCGCGGCCGTCGTCGTCGGCTCCGCCGCGGTCCTCGGTTTCGCCGGCAACGTCTGGGGCCAGTTCCTGGCCCTCGCCGCCGGCCTCGCGATGCTGCTGCGCGCCCGGCTCTTCCGCTACACCTCGCAGGTCGCCTGCGTCCTGGTCGCCGGTATCGCCGCGATCGCCCTGCTGATCCTCGGCCTCTCCCTGAACCCGCCGGCCGACCTGGTCAAGGACCTGCTGATCTACGGGGACCGCGGCGGCCTGGACATCCGTACGATCTGGCTCACCGCGGCCGTCGCCGCCGGCGCCGCCCTGGTGACCGCCATCGGCCTGATCATCCCGAGGAAGGGCCTCTCGCCCTTCTGGGGCCGTCTGCTCGACCTGACCGAGGGATTCGTCCTGCTGTCCCTCGTTCCGCTCTGCCTGGCCGTCCTGGACGTCTTCATGGCGGCCCGCTCGCTCACCAGCAAGTGAGAGCCGCTCTGCGGGACTGGTACGCTGTGTGACGGCCGTTTGTGTACGCGCTCCCGGATTCTCTGGAAGCTGCGCTCATCGGACCTTCGCCTCCGAGTCACGGAAGCTCCCCTGAGACCAAGACCAGGGGCACTCGTGGGCGCACGAACACCAAGAGGAGTACCGAGTGTCTCTCGACGCCGCTACGAAGAAGCAGATCATGGCCGAGTTCGGCACCAAGGAGGGCGACACCGGCTCCCCCGAGGTCCAGGTCGCGATGCTCTCCCGCCGCATCTCGGACCTGACCGAGCACCTCAAGCAGCACAAGCACGACCACCACTCCCGTCGTGGTCTGCTGATCCTGGTCGGCCAGCGTCGCCGCCTGCTGCAGTACCTGGCCAAGAAGGACATCCAGCGCTTCCGCGCCCTGGTCGACCGCCTCGGCATCCGCCGCGGTGCGGCCGGCGGTGCCAAGTAAGGACGCCGTGAAGGGAGCGGTTCCCACTTTTAGGGGGCCGCTCCCTTTGCTGTACGTGCGCGATGTACCGACCGGCACTTAGTCTGGTCGGACAACGCCACATCACGAGCGAGAGGCCGCCGGCACGCCGCCGGTCCTCGGTAGTGGCCCCCGGACCCCACAATCCCCGGGTGCTTCGATCGAAGACCGGCCCGCATCCGAAGGCGCTTCTCCTCCATCACCGTCCCCGGCCACACGGGCCGACGGACGAAAAGACGAACACGTAGGAGAAACTGCTAGTGGAGAACGAGACCCACTACGCCGAGGCCGTCATCGACAACGGCACTTTCGGCACCCGCACCATCCGCTTCGAGACGGGCCGCCTGGCCAAGCAGGCCGCCGGCTCCGCCGTCGCGTACCTGGACGACGACACGATGGTCCTTTCGGCCACCACCGCGTCCAAGAAGCCCAAGGACCAGCTCGACTTCTTCCCCCTGACGGTGGACGTCGAGGAGCGGATGTACGCGGCCGGCAAGATCCCCGGCTCCTTCTTCCGCCGGGAAGGCCGCCCCTCCGAGGACGCGATCCTCACCTGTCGCCTGATCGACCGGCCGCTGCGCCCCTCCTTCAAGAAGGGCCTGCGCAACGAGATCCAGATCGTCGAGACGATCATGGCGCTCAACCCCGACCACCTCTACGACGTGGTCGCGATCAACGCCGCCTCCTGCTCCACGCAGCTGGCCGGCCTGCCCTTCTCCGGCCCGATCGGCGGCACCCGTGTCGCCCTGATCAAGGGCCAGTGGGTCGCGTTCCCGACGCACACCGAGCTCGAGGACGCCGTCTTCGACATGGTCGTCGCCGGTCGCGTCCTTGAGGACGGCGACGTCGCGATCATGATGGTCGAGGCCGAGGCCACCGAGAAGACGATCGAGCTCGTCAAGGGCGGCGCCGAGGCGCCGACCGAGGAGGTCGTCGCCGCCGGTCTCGAGGCCGCGAAGCCGTTCATCAAGGTCCTCTGCAAGGCGCAGGCCGACCTCGCCGCCAAGGCCGCCAAGCCCACCGGCGAGTTCCCGGTCTACCTCGACTACCAGGACGACGTCCTGGAGGCGCTCACCGCCGCAGTCAAGAACGACCTCGCCCAGGCGCTCACGATCGCCGGCAAGCAGGAGCGCGAGACCGAGCTCGACCGCGTCAAGGAGCTCGCCGCCGAGAAGCTCCTCCCGGCCTTCGAGGGCCGCGAGAAGGAGATCTCCGGCGCCTACCGCGCGCTGACCAAGAAGCTGGTCCGCGAGCGGATCATCAAGGACAAGGTCCGCATCGACGGCCGCGGCATCACGGACATCCGTACGCTCGCCGCCGAGGTCGAGGCCATCCCGCGCGTGCACGGCTCGGCGCTGTTCGAGCGTGGCGAGACCCAGATCCTGGGCGTCACCACCCTCAACATGCTCCGCATGGAGCAGCAGCTGGACACCCTCTCCCCGGTGACCCGCAAGCGCTACATGCACAACTACAACTTCCCGCCGTACTCCGTCGGTGAGACCGGCCGCGTGGGCTCGCCCAAGCGCCGCGAGATCGGCCACGGTGCGCTCGCCGAGCGCGCCATCGTGCCGGTGCTGCCGACGCGCGAGGAGTTCCCGTACGCGATCCGTCAGGTGTCCGAGGCCCTCGGCTCCAACGGCTCGACGTCCATGGGCTCGGTCTGCGCCTCCACCATGTCGCTGCTGAACGCCGGTGTGCCGCTCAAGGCCCCCGTCGCCGGCATCGCCATGGGTCTGATCTCCGAGGAGATCGACGGCAAGACCCACTACGTCGCCCTCACCGACATCCTCGGTGCGGAGGACGCCTTCGGTGACATGGACTTCAAGGTCGCCGGTACGAAGACCTTCGTCACCGCGCTCCAGCTCGACACCAAGCTCGACGGCATCCCCGCCTCGGTCCTGGCCGCCGCGCTGAAGCAGGCCCGTGACGCGCGTCTGCACATCCTCGACGTGATGAACGAGGCGATCGACGTTCCGGACGAGATGTCCCCGAACGCGCCGCGCATCATCACCGTCAAGATCCCGGTGGACAAGATCGGTGAGGTCATCGGCCCCAAGGGCAAGATGATCAACCAGATCCAGGAGGACACCGGCGCCGACATCACGATCGAGGACGACGGCACCATCTACATCGGTGCCGCCGACGGCCCGGCCGCCGAGGCCGCCCGTGCCACGATCAACGGCATCGCCAACCCGACCATGCCGGAGGTCGGCGAGCGCTACCTGGGTACGGTCGTCAAGACCACCACCTTCGGTGCGTTCGTGTCCCTGCTCCCGGGCAAGGACGGCCTGCTGCACATCTCGCAGATCCGCAAGCTCGCCGGTGGCAAGCGCGTGGAGAACGTCGAGGACGTGCTCGCGGTCGGCTCCAAGGTCCAGGTCGAGATCGCCGAGATCGACCAGCGCGGCAAGCTCTCCCTGATCCCCGTGATCGCGGACGAGGACGGTGCCGCCGAGGACGCGAAGGACGACACCGACCAGTGACGTCCCGTAGTTCCCGTGTGACGGCCCGCCCCTCTTCGGAGGGGCGGGCCGTCGCCCGTACCCAAACGCTTCTCCCGGGCAAGGACGGCATCGGCACCGTCCGCCGCACCACCCTCCCCGGTGGTCTGCGCATCGTCACCGAGACCCTGCCCTCCGTGCGCTCCGCCACCTTCGGCATCTGGGCGCACGTCGGCTCCCGTGACGAGACGCCCACCCTCAACGGCGCCACGCACTACCTGGAGCACCTCCTCTTCAAGGGCACGCAGCGACGCAGCGCCCTCGACATCTCCGCCGCGCTCGACGCGGTCGGCGGCGAGATGAACGCCTTCACGGCGAAGGAGTACACCTGCTACTACGCGCGGGTCCTCGACACCGACCTGCCGCTCGCGATCGACGTCGTCTGCGACATGCTGACCGGTTCGCTGATCCTCGAGGAGGACGTGGACGCCGAGCGCGGCGTCATCCTCGAAGAGATCGCGATGACCGAGGACGACCCGGGCGACGTCGTACACGACCTGTTCGCGCAGACCATGTTCGGCGACACCCCGCTCGGTCGGCCCGTGCTCGGCACGGTCGACACGATCAACGCCCTCGACCGCGGCCGGATCGCCCGCTTCTACAAGAAGCACTACGACCCGACCCATCTCGTCGTCGCCGCGGCGGGCAACATCGACCACGCCACGGTGGTACGCCAGGTCCGCCGCGCCTTCGACAAGGCCGGCGCCCTGACCCGTACCGACGCACGCCCCGTCGCCCCGCGCGACGGTCACCGCACGATCCGCACCGCGGGCCGCGTCGAGCACCTGGGCCGCAAGACCGAGCAGGCGCACGTGGTCCTCGGCATGCCGGGCCTCGCGCGCACCGACGAGCGCCGCTGGGCGCTCGGCGTGCTGAACACGGCCCTCGGCGGCGGCATGTCCTCCCGCCTCTTCCAGGAGGTCCGCGAGAAGCGCGGCCTGGCCTACAGCGTGTACTCGTACACCTCGGGCTTCGCCGACTGCGGCCTCTTCGGGGTGTACGCGGGCTGCCGCCCCAACCAGGTCCACGACGTGCTGAAGATCTGCCGGGACGAGCTCGACAAGGTGGCCTCCGACGGGCTGTCCGACGACGAGATCGCCCGCGCCATCGGCCAGCTCTCCGGCTCGACCGTCCTCGGCCTGGAGGACACCGGCGCGCTGATGAACCGCATCGGCAAGAGCGAGCTGTGCTGGGGCACCCAGATGTCGGTCGACGACATGCTCGCCCGGATCGCCGCGGTCACCCCGGACGAGGTCCGGGAGGTCGCCCGTGATGTGCTCGGACAGCGCCCCTCGCTGTCCGTCATAGGACCGCTGAAGGACAAGCAGGCGGCACGCCTGCACGAATCCGTCTCCTAGACACTCCCAGAGAGAGTTCAGAGCATGAGCAAGCTGCGCGTGGCGGTCCTCGGAGCCCAGGGCCGTATCGGCTCCGAGGCGGTACGGGCCGTCGAGGCCGCCGAGGACATGGAACTGGTCGCGGCGCTCGGCCGCGGCGACAAGCTGGAGACGCTCGCCGAGGCGGGCGCCCAGGTCGCTGTCGAGCTGACCACCCCGGCCTCCGTGATGGACAACCTCGACTACTGCGTACGCCACGGCATCCACGCGGTCGTCGGCACCACGGGCTGGAACGAGGAGCGCCTCGCGCAGCTGAACAGCTGGCTCGCCGGCTCCCCGGAGACCGGTGTCCTGATCGCCCCGAACTTCTCCATCGGCGCCGTGCTGACGATGAAGTTCGCCCAGATCGCGGCCCCGTACTTCGAGTCCGTCGAGGTCGTCGAGCTGCACCACCCGCACAAGGTCGACGCCCCCAGCGGCACCGCCACCCGTACCGCCCAGCTGATCGCCGCCGCCCGCCGTGAGGCCGGCCTCGGCGCCCAGCCGGACGCGACGGAGACCGCCCTGGACGGCGCCCGCGGAGCGGACGTCGACGGCGTCCGGGTCCACGCGGTACGCCTCGCGGGTCTTCTTGCCCACCAGGAGGTGCTGCTCGGCGGGGTGGGCGAGACCCTGACGATCCGTCACGACTCGCTGCACCACTCCAGCTTCATGCCGGGCATCCTCCTGGGCGCCCGTCGCGTGGTCACCACTCCCGGCCTCACCTTCGGCCTGGAGCACTTCATGGACCTGGGCTGACGGTCATGGGTGGAAAGATCACGTACGCCTTCCTCGCCACCGTGCTCGTGCTCGTCTTCGCTGTGGTGGCGATGGAGGGCGTCCTGCTCCTGCTGACCGGCGAACCGGCCGCCATGGGCATGGGAGCGGTTGCCTTCCTGCTGCCCTGCGTGGGCGGCTGGTTCCTCTGGAAGAACACCGCCTTCGCGCGGAACGCGCAGCGGCTGGCCCGCGAGCTGGAGGCCGAAGGCGGCCTGCCCGTCGACGAGTTGAAGCGCACCGCCGGCGGCCGGATCGACCGGGACTCGGCCGACGAGGTCTTCGCGAAGCGGCGGGCCGAGACCGAGGACTCCCCGGACGACTGGCGCTGCTGGTTCCGGCTCGCGGTCGCCTATCACGATGCCCGCGACACCCCGCGCGCCCGCAAGGCGATGCAGCGCGCGATCGCCCTGCACGAGGGCCGTACGGTCAGCGCGTAGCGGTCAACGCGCGGCGTGGACGCCGTACTCGGCGTTCCACGCCTCGACCGTGTCGGCCGCACGGTCGAACGCCTCGACGCGGGAGAGGAAGTCGGCGTTGTGGTCGGTGAGCAGACTGATCTGCTCACCGCCCTGCCGTACGAGAACCAGCGCCTGGCCCTGCACGGTCCGGGGCAGCCCCAGCCACCGCACGGGCTGCTGCACCGTGCGGAGTTCGGTCACCCGCGGCCAGGCCACCGTCGCCGTCGAGAAGAAGCCGACCCGGCGCACGCCGTGACGGCTCACCCACGTACCCACGCGCAGCGCCCGCAGCGCACCGGCGATGATCGCCGCGGCGAGCCCGAAAGTGGCGAACGCGCCGCCCGTAGCCCCCGCCGCGACGATGATCACCGCGGCGAAGAGCACGAACGAGGCGAGCAACAGCGCGAGCGCGGCCACCCCGACCCGCCAGGGTCCGGGCCGGTAGGGACGACGCCACTGGTCGTGGTCGTCGAACGGCAGCGCGACGTCGTCGGTCGCGTCAAAAGCGCGGTCGGCCGTCAGAAAGGGCAGGGGCACGACTGATCCTCACTCACAAGCACGCTCGAAGGGGCTGTGCCCGGTGAGGCTACCCAGGTGGTCTCGACCGGGCCACCCCAGGGGGCGGTACTGCTCAACGGCTGTCGGAAGCCTCGGACTGCTGCCGGTGGCCCTCGGCCGCTCCCGACTGCATGGCCGGGATTCCGAAGAGCAGTGAGCCGACGAGACCGGCCACGACCGTCAGCCCGACAAGCGTACGGCCCACGACCTCGGAGGCACTGAGGCGCTCCCTCGGCGGCGGAGTGACGTTACTGCGGAAGCGGTCGGCATCAGCGACGAACGCGAACGGGACAGCCTCTCGCCGGCCAAACATGGGGGCCACTCTCCTTGGAGCTCTGTGGTGTGCGGTGTCACAGGTACAGACGAGCAAAGTCACCATTCGGTGCCCTATTTCCCCGAATTGGCCAAAGAAAGTCGTCCGGGTGGGTGTGGGACTCCGCTGTCAGTGCCTCCCCGTAGAGTGGGCGCCGCCCGAGCGACGCACTTTGGAAGGACCCCGCCGGTGACCGACACCCCCGCAGAAGACCTCAAGCCCAGCTTCCGCAGCGATGTGACCGTCGAGCTGGTGAAGCACAGCGCCGCCGACTCGGACGTGCTGTGGGCGGCCCGCGTCTCCACCGCGGGGGAGCAGTCGCTCGACGAACTGCAGAAGGACCCCGAGCGGTCCAAGGGGCTCATCAACTACCTCATGCGGGACCGGCACGGCAGCCCCTTCGAGCACAACTCGATGACGTTCTTCATCAGCGCCCCGATCTTCGTGTTCCGCGAGTTCATGCGGCACCGCGTCGGCTGGTCGTACAACGAGGAATCGGGTCGCTACAGGGAGCTGGAGCCGGTCTTCTACGTCCCCGACGCGTCGCGGAAGCTGGTCCAGGAGGGCCGCCCGGGCAAGTACGTCTTCGTCGAGGGCAGCGAGGCCCAGCAGGAGCTGACCGGCCGCGTCATGGAGGACTCCTACGTTCAGGCGTACGCGGCGTACCAGGAGATGCTCGCCGCCGGCGTCGCCCGCGAGGTCGCCCGCGCGGTCCTGCCCGTCGGCCTCTTCTCCTCGATGTACGCCACGTGCAACGCGCGCTCGCTGATGCACTTCCTCGGTCTGCGCACCCAGCACGAGCTGGCCAAGGTGCCGTCCTTCCCGCAGCGGGAGATCGAAATGGTCGGCGAGAAGATGGAGCAGCACTGGGCCCAGCTCATGCCGCTGACCTATGCCGCGTTCAACAACAACGGCCGTGTGGCCCCATAAAGCACAGATGTACGACCTGTCACGCGAAGTGTCCGTATTGCGACGTTTCACGAAGTTCATCTAGGCTGATCAAACGGACCCGGCACTGCTTGAACCCCCGAGCAGGCAGTGCCGGGCTCCCTATCTCAGGTCCCCCGAGGGGACACCGGGCGCTGAGCAGCGAGTAGCGTGTTACCCATGGCTCCGATCTCCACTCCGCAGACCCCCTTCGGGAGGGTCCTCACCGCCATGGTCACGCCGTTCACGGCGGACGGCGCACTCGACCTCGACGGTGCCCAGCGACTCGCCGCCCATCTGGTGGACGCAGGCAACGACGGCCTCGTCATCAACGGCACCACCGGCGAGTCCCCGACCACCAGCGACGCGGAGAAATCGGAGCTGGTACGAGCCGTACTGGACGCGGTCGGCGACCGTGCCCACGTCGTCGCCGGCATCGGCACCAACGACACCCACCACTCCATCGAGCTCGCCCGCACCGCCGAACGTGACGGCGCGCACGGCCTGCTCGCCGTCACGCCGTACTACAACAAGCCCCCGCAGGAGGGCCTGTACCGGCACTTCTCGGCCATCGCGGACGCCACCGAGCTTCCGGTGATGCTCTACGACATCCCCGGCCGCAGCGGCGTCCCCATCGACACCGAGACGATCGTCCGGCTCGCCGAGCACCCCCGGATCGTCGCCAACAAGGACGCCAAGGGTGACCTGGGGCGGGCCAGCTGGGCCATCGCGCGATCCGGCCTGGCCTGGTACTCCGGCGACGACATGCTCAACCTGCCGCTGCTCTCCGTGGGCGCCTGCGGCTTCGTCTCCGTCGTCGGCCACATCGTGACCCCCGAGCTCCGTGCCCTCCTGGACGCCCACCTGAACGGCGAGGTCCAGAAGGCCACCGAGATCCACCAGCGGCTCCTGCCGATCTACACCGGCATGTTCCGCACCCAGGGCGTCATGACCACCAAGGCCGCCCTCGCCCTCCAGGGCCTCCCGGCGGGCCCCCTGCGCATGCCGCTCGTGGAGCTTTCCCCCGAGGAAACCGCCCAGCTCAGGCTCGATCTCGCCGCCGGCGGGGTAGACCTTTAGCACCAGACTTCACAACTGAATATCCGATCTGCGGACGCGACGAGAGTTCCCCGACGTCCGACGAGATCACCCGACAGACAACAGCAAGTGCACGAATGTCATGCGCGCCACGTGCCCAAGCGGTACGTGGCGCGTGTGGTGAGGAGAGTCTTTTGAGTCATCCGCATCCTGAACTCGGCGCCCCGCCGAAGCTGCCCAAGGGCGGCCTGCGCGTCACCCCGCTCGGCGGGCTCGGTGAGATCGGCCGGAACATGACGGTCTTCGAGTTCGACGGCCGGCTGCTGATCGTCGACTGCGGCGTCCTCTTCCCCGAGGAGGAGCAGCCGGGCATCGACCTGATCCTGCCCGACTTCACCACCATCAAGGACCGCCTCGACCAGGTCGAGGGCATCGTGCTCACGCACGGCCACGAGGACCACATCGGCGCGGTCCCGTACCTCCTCCGGCTCAAGCCGGACATCCCGCTCATCGGCTCCAAGCTGACCCTCGCCCTGATCGAGGCCAAGCTCCAGGAGCACCGCATCCGCCCCTACACCCTCGAGGTGTCGGAGGGCGACCGGGAGAACCTGGGCCCGTTCGACTGCGAGTTCATCGCGGTCAACCACTCCATCCCCGACGCCCTGGCCGTCGCCATCCGCACTCCCGCGGGCATGGCCGTCGCCACCGGCGACTTCAAGATGGACCAGCTCCCGATGGACGGCCGGCTCACCGACCTGCACGCGTTCGCGCGGCTCAGCGAGGAGGGCATCGACCTCCTGCTGTCCGACTCGACGAACGCCGAGGTCCCGGGCTTCGTCCCGCCGGAGAAGGACATCTCCAACGTCCTGCGGAACGTCTTCGCGAACGCCCAGAAGCGGATCATCGTGGCCAGCTTCGCCAGCCACGTCCACCGCATCCAGCAGATCCTCGACGCCGCCCACGAGTACGGACGCCGGGTGGCCTTCGTCGGCCGCTCGATGGTCCGCAACATGGGCATCGCCCGCGACCTCGGGTACCTCCGGGTCCCGGCCGGCCTGGTCGTCGACGTGAAGACCCTCGACGACCTCCCGGACGACGAGGTCGTGCTGGTCTGTACGGGTTCCCAGGGCGAGCCCATGGCAGCCCTGTCCCGGATGGCCAACCGCGACCACCAGATCCGGATCGTCCAGGGCGACACCGTGATCCTGGCGTCCTCGCTCATCCCGGGCAACGAGAACGCGGTCTACCGCGTGATCAACGGCCTGACCCGCTGGGGTGCCAACGTCATCCACAAGGGCAACGCCAAGGTCCACGTCTCGGGCCACGCCTCGGCCGGCGAGCTGCTGTACTTCTACAACATCTGCAAGCCGAAGAACCTGATGCCGGTCCACGGCGAATGGCGCCACCTGCGCGCCAACGCTGAGCTCGGCGCGATGACGGGTGTCCCGAAGGACCACATCGTCATCGCCGAGGACGGCGTGGTCGTCGACCTGGTCGACGGCAAGGCCAGGATCGTCGGCAAGGTCCAGGCGGGTTATGTGTACGTCGACGGCCTCTCGGTCGGCGATGTCACCGAGGCATCCCTGAAGGACCGCCGCATCCTCGGCGACGAGGGCATCATCTCGGTCTTCGTGGTCGTGGACGCCTCGACCGGCAAGATCGTCAGCGGCCCGAACATCCACGCCCGCGGCTCCGGCATCGAGGATTCGGCCTTCGACGCCGTGATCCCGAAGGTCGAGCAGGCCCTCAACAAGTCCGCCCAGGACGGCGTGGTCGAGCCCCACCAGCTGCAGCAGCTGATCCGCCGTTCGGTCGGCAAGTGGGTCTCGGACACCTACCGCCGGCGCCCGATGATCCTCCCGGTCGTCGTGGAGGTCTGAGCGGCCGACGCCGCCTGACCAGCGTCAACCCGGAGCGGGGCGCCTCGATTTGCATCGGGGCGCCCCGCTCCAGTACGTTTACGGCTCCGCCAGCAAGGGAACCCGGCACCTTCGTGTGCCTGAACAGGGTGACCGGAAGGGGCGGGGAATTCGACTCAGAACTTCTGATAAAGTCGGATCAACGCCGGAAAGCAGATCGGGAAACCGAGAAGCCGGAAAGCACCGAGGAAATCGGATCGGAAAGATCTGATAGAGTCGGAAACGCAAGACCGAAGGGAAAAGCCCGGAGGAAAGCCCGAGAGGGTG
>NZ_JBEYYW010000051.1:0-32258 GCF_040645695.1 Streptomyces sp. NPDC046712
GCGTCGGCGGGCAGGACCTCGACGGTGGTGTCGGCCCGGTCGGCGGCGACGAGGCGGATGCGTCCGGCGGGGATGTGCAGGACGGCGGCGATCGGAGCGGTGGTGTCGAACTTCTGCATCATGCTCTCCTGTGCGTGTCATCGTTTCCGATGACGGAAAAGCTACGTTGCATTCGAGGATCTCGCAACGAACTCGCTGCGCGGAATCACTATCAGTGCAGGTAGACGCCTGGAAATTGTTGCAACGGTCTGCGAGTCAACGCAACGGTGGCTAGGTCGCCGTGTTGCAATGAATTGGGGGTGAATGCTATTCCTCGGGCTGCGGGCAGGCGGTATCAGCGCGCCGTCGCGCTTGTGGCCCGCGCCGGGAAAGGCTCGGGACATCCGCCGCTCATGCCAGGCCAGTTGCGGCACAACCCTCGGGGGCTGTCCCGTAACTGATCAGCGAGTCGACATGGGCGCGCCATCCTGCCGTTCGCACCCCGTGGCCCTGAACTCGACCGGCTTGGCAGCGGATGCGCAGGGCAGACGAGATTCATGACTGTGCCCAAGACCAGTGTCCTCGTCCTCGACTCCACCGAACCGGAACCCCTGGCACGGTTCTACGCGACCCTGCTGGGCGCAACCGTGGAGCCCGCCGGAGCCGACCCCGACCTGCTGCTCATCTCCGGCGATTCCGGTGTCGTGCTGGGGATCCGCCGTGATCTCGGGCAGGCGCCACCGAGCTGGCCCCGCCCCGAGGACTCCCAGCAGGCACACCTGCACATCCTCGTGGCCCCGGACGCCCTCGACGAGGCGGAGCGTGAGGCGGTCTCGCTCGGTGCACGGCCCGTGGCGGCCGTGCGCGAGGGCACTCGGACCGACCGGCGCACGGACCTGCGCCGCTACACCGACCCGGCCGGCCACTCCTTCGTTCTGGCCGTGACGTCCCCCGCCCAGGACGGCCCGCCGCTCCCGGGCCCGCAGAAATCGTGAAGCCGGACGGGGCGCGGCGACGCCGATCGCCCCTGCTCCGGCCCGTACAGCCGGTGACGGTCCGGACCGCGGACACCGGGCAGCGTGGCAGCCGTCGAGGATGCGTGTTGCGATGGAAGAACAGGGAAGCCGACCTGTACGCAACCGTGCGGTGCCACGACGGGAGGAGCGATCATGGCACAGAACAAGCCGCTCAAGGCCCGCGACATCATGACAGCGGGCACGCAGTGCGTCGGTGAGCACGAGTCCATGCATGATGCGGCGAAGATGATGCGGGAGATGCAGGTGGGTGCGCTGCCCATCTGTGGTGACGACAACAGGCTGAAGGGCATGGTCACCGACCGCGACATCGTCATTCAGTGTGTGGCCGCCGGGGAGGACCCGGCCCAGGTCGAGTGTGGTTCCCTCGGCGGTGAGCTGCACTGGATCGACGCGGAGGCGTCGGCGACGGACGCCCTGCATGTCATGGAGGAGCACCAGGTGAAGCGCCTGCCGGTGATCGACGTGCAGAACGGGCACCGTCTCTGCGGGATGATCTCGGAGGCCAACCTCGCCCAGAACCTCACCGACAAGCAGATCGCCGAGTTCGCGACCCGCGTGTACGCGGGCGCCCACTGAGAAACCCGCCTCGCAGGAGGCCGAGCCGATTGAGGCCCGCCCCGGTGGGGCGGGCCTCAATCCGTTCACCGGGGGGCGTGCGAGTGCCAAATCGTTTCGGCAGCAAACATTGTCAGCAAATCCATCCGGAACCGGTGAATCAGCTTTCAGGATGACCCTGCACCGATAATTTTCCGGTTTCCCAGTCCTTCGGCATGCCCTCGTCGGCTATGTTGCTCCGGGCGCGTGGGGAGGCGCGGCTGCGGTAGGTCATGTGCCTGCCCGTGTGAACGGCCCGCAGGTGGGGTCGGCCCGAGCACGGCTCGGTCCCGGAGCGGGACCGAGGGGTCGGATCGCCGCAGTCGCGGCGGGGAGGATCGGGAATGCAGATCACGACGGGGCGGGCGAACCGCCGCCTTCTTTCGGTGGCGGGAATGCTCGCGGTGTCCGCCGCGACCCTGCTCTCCAGCGGTGGTGCGGCAAATGCCGCTCCGACTGCTGAGACCGCATCGGTGGGGATTCAGGACGCGACACTGGGCCAGACCTGTGTCGGGCCTTCCTACAACCGCAAGTTCGCCTTCACCATCACCTCGACGACCGGCGTGCCGGCCGGCAGCACCTGGAAGGTCACGGTCAGCAAGCCCGGCTACCAGGGGCTCCAGGTCGGCTCCGACTCGGGTTACGTGCCGGGCGCGACGGGCACCACACAGGTGGTCAACCTGTCCGCTCCCAGCGGCATCCCTGCCGGGACGACCGTGACACTCACGCCGACCTACTACCTCATCCCCACCAGCGGCTACAACTCACTGACGCTGTCCGGCTACGGCGGCTCCACCAGCGTGGCCATGAACTGGTACAACCGCCCCTGCTGATCCCGCGCACCTGAGCGGAGGCCACGGCACATCGTGTGCCGTGGCCTTCGTGGTCGTCCACCGGCCCGACCTTCGTGGGCGGCGTCCCGCGCCGGTGTCAGACCCGCATGCGAGGATCCGTCGATGATCAACAACCGTCCTTCCGTTGCGCAGTTCACCTCACCCGACGACGTCACACCCCAGCTGAGGCGCGCGCTCACCGACTGCTGGATCGAGGTGACCAACGCCGGAGGTGCGGCCGGCTTCCCGTTCCCTCCGATCGACGCCACACAAGCCGCACCGGCTGTCGACCGAATCGTCGAGGCACTCGCGCCCGACACCAGCCGCCTCCTGACAGCGACAGTCGAGGGCGAGCTGGTCGGCTGGCTCAACGTCAGACGCGACCCCTTCGAGCTGATCGCCCACTGGGGGACGCTCCACAATGTACAGACCCGCCCGGCGGTCCGTGGCCGCGGATTCGGCGTCGTCCTCATGAACGAGGTCCGCAGAGTCTCCCGCGACGAGATGGGGCTGGAACAACTTCATCTCGCCGCACGAGCCGGTGTCGGGCTGGAAGACTTCTATGGACGGCTCGGCTGGAAGGAGATCGGCCGCTGGCCGCGCGCACTGCGGCTGGCCGCGGACGACGACCGCGACGAGGTCCTCATGCTCCTCGACCCGCTCTGAGCAGGACCCCGACCTCTGCGCCAGAGCCTCGCCCGCCCACCGCCGGGTGCCGCGAAGGCCAGGCGGTCAACCGTGGCCGTCCTGGTCGGCGCTGGACAGCGCGTCGGCGATCATGCGGGTGGCGAAGTCGCGGTCGTCGGTGAGGCGGTTGATGTGCTCGGCGAGCAGGAAGACCGTGGCTTCCAGGGGGTTCATCTCGTCCTTGGTCCAGTCTCCGTACTGCCTGCGCCACAGGCTGGGGCTCAGGCCGGTCCCTGCCGCGACGAGCAGGCCCGCCATGGTGGGGATCGCCTCGGGAGGAACGCTCTTGGGCATCATGCGCAACGCGGCCACGAGGTTGGGCACCACGCTCGCGATGACGTCCTTGTCGTGGTCCTCGTAGGCCATCCGCAGCCACCTCATGAACATGAAAATGAGCGTGCACGTGCCGTCCAGCACGGCACGGGCCTCTTCGGGGTCCAGAGATGCGGTGAACTGGTCGATCAACTGCTGCTGTTCGGGGGCGGTCTCGGTCCTGCCGTCGTAGACGGCCTTGAGCCGAGAGTCGATGATCATGAGTGCCGCACCCACATCGCCGGCGGGAGCGTGCTGGGGGTCGCAGGGCGATGACACAGGATTCCTCCTCGTGTGACCGCGGCAGGCGGCGCGGCCTGTCCGTACGGTAGGCCGCCGACAGGACCTCGGTCAGGCGTTTCCCGACGGCCGGCGCGACTTCGGCCTACCGGATCGACGCTTGCTCGGCGATG
Organism: Streptomyces sp. NPDC046712; assembly: GCF_040645695.1. Taxonomy (NCBI): domain Bacteria; kingdom Bacillati; phylum Actinomycetota; class Actinomycetes; order Kitasatosporales; family Streptomycetaceae; genus Streptomyces; species Streptomyces sp. NPDC046712. The sequence goes on from NZ_JBEYYW010000051.1 coordinate 3,856, forward strand.
TTCCGCCGGCGATCAGCGCCCCCGCCTCACCGGCGCGGGCTCCAGCTCGAGGAACTTCTGGAGCGGCTTTTCCGGAGCGCGCAGACGGGGGCCGCTACGCCGGGTCGGTATCCCACGGCCAGGTGGGGTGGCGGCCGGACTCGATGAGGCCGACCATGCGGAACGCGGCGTCCGTGAGGCCGCCGAAGGTGTGGCGGTGGGGGCCCGTGGGGGCGTGGGCAGGCTGGTAGCCCGCGAGGTTCCAGGTGTAGACCGGGATCTCGGCCGGTACCGGTTCCGCCGGTCCGCCGGGGCGGTGGTGGGGGGTCTGCTCGTCGGTGACGATCAGGACTCGGTCGTGCTCCTGGTAGCGGGCGCGCACCGCCTTCGCGGTGTAGGTGCCCCCGAGACTGTGGAACCGTTTCAGCACGTCGAGCACCGGTTCCCCCGCCTGGAACGGCACCACTTTGCTGGACCAGCCGAACTCCACCAGGTCCGCCTGCTCGGCACGCATCGCCAGCGCGACACCGAACACGGCCGCCGCGTCCGCCCGCGTCAGGCTGGACCGCTCGGAGACGGTGTCCCAGAACATGGAGTCGGACCGGTCCACCATGATCAGCGTCCGGCCGGGCAGGGCCGGTACGTTGGCCAGCGAATGGCCCAGTGCCTGCTCCAGCGGTGCCGCCCAGCGAGGCGACGGCGCGTGTCGGTGGGCAGCCAGGTAGCGGAAGGGGAACTGCCGGGACCGGGCCACCTCGACGGCGTCCGAGATCCGTGCGGCGACCTGGGTCGCCACCTCGTCCGAGACCCCTGCCTCGTCGAAGTTCCGCAGGTTCCGCAGGAGCGCCATCGGTGCCATCGAGGGGATCACGGCCTCCCAGACGGCGGCGTCCAACGGCCCCTGGAGCCAGCCCGCCAGAGCCTCCCAGGTCATGCCCGCCGCGGCCAGGCGCTCGGCACCGCCCGGCCCGGTCACCACGGCCCGCCGCTCGTCGACCGGAAGCTCCATCAGTGCCCGATGCGCGGTCAGCAGCCGGTCGGAGGGCGGCGGAACGGCCCGCTCCGGGTGGTGGCGACGGTCCAGGGCGTGCCGGAAGAGCTCACCCTGCCAGGGCTTCTCCGGGTCGGGGGAGGCGTGTACGACGTTGAGCACGTCACCGAAGCGGAATTCCATGGACGCGGTGTCGTACTTCAGCAGCGACCGGGAGGAGTACAGCCGGCGTACGGCGTCGGCGATGCCCCGCTTGACGGGCTGCGGCACGTTCCGCCCGTACGCCGACGTCCAGTGGGCGAGCAGCTTCCCGGGCTCGTCGGCGCGCTGAAGCACCGAGTCGATCACGGACCGGTTGGACGGGCCCTCGGACGACCCGGCCTCGAGCCGGGCCCGGACGTACGCGGCGGCGCCCACCAGTGACGCCGTGCGCATGTTGCCCTCGCTGCGGAGCCAGCGCAGCAGGCCGGCCGTCCATACGGGGTCCTCGACGGCGAGTTTGCCCACGAGGCGGGCGTACCGGCCGTCCCGCTCCTGGCCGCTCTCGTAGAAGGTCTGCTGGGAGACGAAGTTGCCGACGGCCAGCAGGAAGAGCTCGTCCCGGGGCTCCCGTACGAAGGGGCCGTATCCGTGGGTGCCCGGGGTCTGCGCACGGGGGCGGTGGACCACCGGTTGGGGCAGGGAACGGGCGGCCGCCGAGACATGCGGGGCCACGAGCATCTCCGACCAGACCTTGGAGACGCGCTGGGTGTAGCGAGGCAGTGAATCCCCCCGGATCCAAAGGAACGGACAGCCCCGGCCAACAGGTTCGACGGGGACGGGGCGAAGACGGCCGCGCCTCCCGAGATCAAGGGGGCCGCGGCGTCACTTGGTTGTCAGAAGAAGTAGCCGCAGCCGGGCGCATCGGGGGCGCGGTCGCGCTGCCACTCTATGCGCGCCCCCGAACCCCGCACCACTGATTTATGTCCGCCTCATTTTCGTCCGCCCTGGTCCCGGACCGCATGCCTGTCGATGCACCGAGTCCCGGGGCCGGGCGCAGGCCCCTTGTCGGTGTGTCAGGCCCAGGCCGTCGTGAGCCCGTCCAGCCATGCGGGCGGCAGCTCGGCGGCGTCCCACTCCTCCCGCAGCTCCGACGGCGTCGTGGCGAGTCGTTCCAGCACGGCGACGCTGGTGGGGGAGTGGAGGAGGGAGTAGCGGCCGTGGATCGCGATGGTGCTGCCGGGGCCGTACTCCACGTACAGCCGTTCCAGGCGTGCGCGGTGGGCCGAGGCGAATTCCGTCAGCCGCCCCGCGTACCCGGCCCGTTCCCTGGCGTTCATCGTGCCCAGGACGGCGATGAGCACCTGCTCGGAGACCTCGGGATCGAGGTCGGAGAGGGCGGTGAACGAGAGGTAGAGAGGCAGCACGGCCACCTTCGCCCGCTCCACCTCCATTCTCCCGACAGGGGGGCGGGCGTCCGGGGAGAGGGCGGACGGATCGGGGCCGACGACGTTCCGCAGAGTACGTTCGGCGATCTCGCCGAGTTCGTCGGTGACGGCCCGCGCGCCGTCGAGCCAGCCGGACTCGTAGAGCTCGCCCTTGTCCCTCGGGCCGTTCCCTGAGATCTCGCCCACCTCCCTGAGCGCGACGGCGAGGGCACCGGCCTCGACGAGCCCGATCAGCTCCTCCGCGTCACCGGAGAAGATCCCCGCCCTGCCGAGGAGCTGGACAAGCGTGATCTTCGCGTTGAGGACGCTGACCGCGTCCAGCTCCTGCCGGCCTGCATCGGCGGCGTTCATGGGTCCTCCTCGTCACCTGGTCGCCGAGGTGAGCCTACGTTCCCAAGATTGACTCCCGAGACTTCGCGACGAACACCTCTCGACGCGCACCTGCTCGAACCCGTCCTCGATCAGCGCCGGATCGCGAGGGAACGGGCCGGGAACGCGATCCGGGGACGTGATCCGGGACGTCGTACAGGCGCCGGGCGCTCGCCGCCTTCGCCGGATCCCAGGCCTACCTCCCGCCCCGAGCGCCTGGCCATCGCGTTCTCCACGACCGAGGGCAGCGATACCCCGGACGGCCATACCGCCCACGTGCTCGCCCAGCGAATCGCCGCTGTCGTCGTCCCGGGCCACCCGATTCCCAACTTGGGCTGAGCCACGTCCGGTGGGTGATGCTGCTCCCCTTCTCCGCGACTCCTCCGTTCGCGCGCGGCGTCGATCCGGGTGAAGCTCGTGGGGCTGGGCGGTCGGGCCGACACGTCGCCTCCTCGACCGCCCGCGCTGCGACCGTGCCCTACAACCGGAGGACAGCTCGTGCCGGCATCGAGGAACTTCGCCTGACGTGAGGTAGGTGTCCTGCGGGAGGAACGAGTGAACGCGGAACACGAGCACCGAGGAGGTGCGGCCCCCGACGGACCGGCACAGGGTGTCCGCCCGTCGGCGCCCGACGACATGGGCCCGTGGGACGAGGCGGTCCTGGACGCGGTGTTCACCAAGTCCGACGTGGGCCTGCATGTCCTGGACACGGACCTGCGCGTCGTCCGGGTGAACACGGTCGCCGTCGCGATCCACGGTCTCCTGGCGGATCGGCTCCTCGGCCTGCCGGTGGCCGAGGCGTACGCCCCTGCCGGGGTGAGCGTCGACGAGGACGTGCTGCGGGAGGTCCTCGCCACGGGGCGTCCGGCGATCGACCGCCTCGTCACGGGCCGCCCACCCGACGATCCCCGAAAGGAGTACGTCTTCTCCACCTCGGCCCACCGCCTCCAGGACAGCGCGGGCCGCGTACTCGGCGTGGTCGTCACCAGCACGGACGTCACGGAACGCGAACGCGCGCACGCCCGGCTCCAGCTTCTGCAGGACGCCCATGAGCGCATCGGCTCCAGCCTCGACGTCGAGCGCACCGCCCGGGAGCTCGTCGACGTGACGGTGCCGCGGTTCGCCGATTCGGTCGTGGTCGCTCTCACCGACGCCGTACTGAAGGGGAAGGATCCGGCCCTCCAACCCCGCGACACCGCTCCGCTGCTGCGCTGTGCGGCCACCGGCAGCAGCGACGCCGGTCCGCCGGCCCCGCAGGTCGGAGCCATCCTGCTCCCGGGCATCTTCGGCGGCGAACTGCCCACGGCTGCCTCTCTGCTCCCGCCGGAACGGGAAGGCGGGACTGTCGGCACGAGACTTGTCGCGCCGCTGACGGTACGAGGGCAGATCTTCGGCGCTGTCGCCTTCCAACGGGCGGACGATGCCGAGCCGTACGGCAAGGACGACCTCGATCTCGCCGACGGCATCGCGGCCCGCACGGGGACCTGTCTGGAGAACGCCCTGCGGTTCACCCGCGAGCACATCGTCATGACGGCGCTGCAGAGCTGGCCGCTGCGCCAGGAAGCGGCCACCGAGAGGGCCGTCGAGGTCGCCCAGCGGCACCGGCCCGGCGGTAGCGGCGCCGGCTCCTGGTTCGACGTCATCCCGCTCCCGGGGGCACGGGTGGCCCTCGTCGTCGGCCAGGTCGAGCACCCGGGCCTCAGCGCCGTCGCCACCATGAGTCGCCTGCGCACCGCCGTCCACAGCCTGACCACGCTCGATCTCGATCCGCACGAACTCCTTGCCCGCCTTCACGCCACCACCGTCCGCCTCGCCGCCGAACACCAGACCGCGCCCGACGGGGACAGCCCGACGGCGAGCTGCACGATCGCCGTCCACGACCCGGTCGGCGGACGACTCGACATCGCGCGCGCCGGCAATCTGTTGTTCGCCGTCGTCCACCCCGACGGATCGGCTGTCACGAAACCGGTCGACGACGCACCGCTGCTCGGCGCGGAAGGCCCACCCTTCGCCTGCTCCACCCACCTTCTGCCCGAGGGCAGCACGCTCTGCATGGCATCCGCCCCGGCATCCGGCGACGCCAGTCCGCGCACGGGCGACCTCATGAACGCCCTCGCGCACCCGCAGCGCGACCCGGAGGCGATGGCGGACGACGTCGAACGGCTCCTGGACCCCCACCACGTGCTGCTGCTGGCCCGCACACGCCATCTGCCGCCGAGCGAACTGGCCGAATGGAACATCCCCTTCGAATTCTCGGCCGTCGGCACGGCACGGACGCACGTGGAGGAATGTCTTCGCCAGTGGAACAGCCCTGTCGATCCGTTCACGGCGACGCTCGTCGTCAGCGAACTCGCCACCAACGCCGTCCGCTACGGCGCCGCACCGATCACCGTGCGGCTGATCACCGACTCCGCCGGGCTGATCTGCGAGGTCAGCGACGCCGGCCACGCGGCACCCCACCTCCGCCACGCCAAAGCCGTCGACGAGGGCGGTCGTGGACTCCTCATCTGCTCCGCCCTCGCGGAGAACTGGGGTGTGCGCTACACCGACGAGGTCAAGACCGTCTGGGCGGAACTGCGCGGGGACGGGGTCTTCCCTCGATAACGGGGCAGGCGGACCCCGATCGTGGCCTCCGCCTTGCATGCCGCCCATGCCTCATGGCTGCCAACGGACTCTCGCTGGACGAGGAACCCCGGGGCACCCGGTTCCCCTCAGTCGTCGAGCAGCCGCCACGAGGTGAGGGCGAGCCTGGCTCGGGTCAGGCCGGTGGGTTCGGTGAGGTCGAGGGCCAGGGTCCTGCCGATCTGGTCGATCCGGCGGGCGACGCTGCTGTGGTGCAGGTGGAGGAGGTCGGCGGCCCGGCGTAGGGAGCCGGTGGCGCAGTACACGTCCAGAGTCTCCAGATCCTCCGGGGTGTCGGCGATTCGCGCGACGGCGGCCACGTCGGCGTTGCCGCGGGCGGTGTCCCGGGGGACGTCGGCCAGAAGCGCGAGCGCGCCCAGGTCGGCGTAGCGGACGACGGGTTCGCGCGGGGTCGTGAACCGGAGGGCGGTGCGGGCTTGCTGCCAGGACCGGTCGGGCCTTTCGGCAGCGCCGATGCCCGCCCGTACGCCTGCCGGAAACCGGTCCAGGGCCATGGTGGTGGCCAGGATGACGCCCACATCGGCGAGCAGTGCCGCCTTCACCGGGCGGGCCGGGCAGATCAGACCGCCGATCTGGTCGAGCGGCAGCTGCGAGCGTACGGCGGCGACCTGGACCGGCAGGTCGGCGGCGAACCCGAGCAGCCGTAGCGCGCGAGCTCGGGCCGCCTCGTCGCTCTCGCCGCTGATCGCCAGCTCGACGAGGGCGGGGTCGGCCATGGTGGTACGGGCCGGGCCGTACCGCTCGACGGCCGCCGCGGCGGCGATGGCGAGCCGGTCGAGGAGGACTTCGTCGAGCGTATGCGCGGGGCCGGGCCGTTCCAGCCACACCGTGCCGATCTCCTCCTCGTCGAGGGTGATCACCACCGTGGTGGACGCGGGTGCCGGCGGGGTGGTCGCCTCCGTGCCGTCTGGCGCGACACGGATCGCCCGCCCCGTGCCGTGCAGCCGGATCCCGGCCACGCACTCGGCCAGGCCCGCCGAGGACCGGGCGAGCGCCGGTAGGTCCACCCGGCGGCGCATCAGCGTGTCGTAGAACATGACGACCCGGATCGCGCCGTCGACGTAGGGATCAAGTCCTGACAACCGTACGGCCAGTGCCTGCATGGCAAGCAGGATAGAAGGTCGGGGCGCGCCGGTCGGTGCGTGATCGGGGCCGGATGCGCGACGGATGGCGGGTGACCCTCCGGCGGACGACCGTGAGGATGGCCGTCATGGATCCCGAACTCGAAGCATTCATCCCGTTCCTTCCGCCCCTCGACATGGACGACCCGGTCGCCGCGCGCAAGATCTTCGCCGAGCGTGCCGCATCGGCGCCGGCACCGGACACCTCGAACATGGAGGTCGAGGACCGTACGGTGCCCGCCGACCCGGACGTGGCGGTGCGGATCTACCGCCCGCACCAGGCACAGGGCGCCATCGTCTGGCTGCACGGCGGGGGAGGCGTCTTCGGTGACCTGGACACCGAGCACCCGTGGGCCACCCGGATCGCCGACCTCTCCGGCGCGGTCGTGATCTCGGTCGACTACCGCCTGGCTCCCGAGCACCGGTTCCCGGCCGCCCTGGACGACGCCTACGCCGTACTGACCTGGACGGCCGAGCACGCGGCCGAACTCGGCGTCGACCCGGAGCGGATCGCGGTCGGCGGTCACAGCGCCGGTGCGGCGATCGCGGCCGCGGTGTCGCTGCGGGCACGTGACCAGCAGGGGCCGCCCATCCGCTTCCAGCTGCTCAACGAGCCCGGGCTCGACGACCGGCCCCAGACGTGGTCGCGGCAGAACTTCACCGATGTGCCCTGGATGGACAGCGGCAAGATCGCCACGGCGTGGCGGCACTACCTGGGTTCTCGGCCCGCCACGCCGTACGCCGCCGCGGCCCGCGCAGCCGACCTGTCCGGTCTGCCGCCGGCCTACATCGCCACCGCGGAGTTCTGCCCGAACCGCGACGAGGACATCGAGTACGCGCTCCGCCTGCTGCAGGCCGGTGTGTCGGTCGAGCTGCACCAGTGGCCCGGCACGTTCCACGGGTCGCAGGCGATCCTGTCCGCCGAGGTGTCGCAGCGGCAGATCGCCGGCATCACCGCGGCCCTCCGCCGCGCTCTCGCCCCGTGAAGTCCCCGTCGCACTCACTGATCACGAAAGGACGGACGCCTTGAAGATCCGACTGGTGTTATGCGCGAGCGTGGCCGCGCTGAGCGTGACCGCGGGCACGGTGGCGGCACATCCCGCGCCCACCGGGACACGTCCCGTGCCGGCCGACAGCACGAGCACGTCCCCCGACTTCGATCCCGCGGAGCTGAAGTCCGCCCTCGACGGTGTCCACCGCGCGGGGATCCCGGGGGTGTACGCCGAGGTGCGCGATGCCGGCCGGACATGGCGCGGCGCTTCCGGGGTCGCCGACGTCAGCACCGGCCGTCCCGTCAGGCCCGACATGCGGCAGCGCGTCGGCAGCATCACCAAGACCTTCACCGCCGCAGCGGTCATGCAGCAGGTCGAGCAGGGGCGGATCCGGCTCGACGCTCCGATCGGTGACTACCTGCCGCAGCTGGTGCCCGGAGAGCGCGGCAGGAAGATCACGGTTCGCATGCTGCTCAACCACACCAGCGGCATCCCCGACCACATCCGCTACGCGTTCCCCTCCCTGCAGAACATGTCGCCCGCGAGCCTGGACGCCAACCGGTTCAGGCAGTTCCACCCGGAGGAGCTGATCGAGATGGGGCTCGCGGCGCCTCCCGCCGGTGAGCCCGGAGCCACTCCGGGGGTGTATTCCAACACCGGCTACGAGATCCTCGGCCGGCTCCTGGAGAAGGTGACCGGTACGAGTGCCGAGGAGTACATCACCCGGAACGTCATCGAGCGCGCCGGACTCCGGCACACCGGGTTCCCGGCCGGGCCGCGTATCCAGGGACCGCACTCGCGGATGTACGAGGCGCTGTGGGGCCTGATCGACCCGCCCCGCGACTACAGCGTCTACAACATGTCCTGGGTGATGATGGGGGCCGGTCTGGTGTCGACGACGGAGGACCTGAACCGCTTCTACGCAAAGCTGCTCGACGGCAAGATCGTCAACCGCTCGTCGCTGGCGCAGATGCAGCGCACGATCCCGGTCATCGCCCTGGACGGATCGACGATCGAATACGGCCTCGGTCTGCACAAGGTCGGCATCGAGGGCTGCGGCACCTTCTGGGGGCACGACGGCACGGCGTGGGGGGCCGGAACGATGTCCCTGACCCGGGCCGACGGCGAACGCCAGATGTCCGTCGCGATCAACCTCATGAGGTGGAGCAGGCCGGACTCCTCGGGGAAGGCGCGGCACCACCCCATCGAGGAAGCGCTGCGGACCTTGTACGGGCAGGCGCTGTGCGATGACGGAAACGCCCAGGTCCCGTCGGGTACCTAGGAGGGCGGGCGGGGGTCGAAGAGCGGGCAGAGACTGGACGTATGGGCGAGGAGCACGCCATCGCGCTGGAGCAGCTGACCAAGCGCTACGGATCCGTCGTCGGCGTCGAGGCGCTGTCCCTGACCGTCGGGGCCGGGGAGGTCTTCGGCTTCCTCGGGCCCAACGGGGCGGGGAAGACCACGACGTTGCGGTGCCTCGTCGGGCTGCTCACACCCACGGCGGGCCGCATCCGGGTGCTGGGTCTCGACCCGGTCGCCGCGCACCCGCGGCTCGCGCCCATGCTCGGCTATCTCCCCGGTGAGCTGCGGTTCTATCCCGAACTCACCGGCGCCGAGACCCTTGACCTGCTCACCGCCCTTCAGCGGTCGCCGTCGCCCCGACGAGCCGAGTTGTGCGAGCGGCTCGCGCTGTCCGACGGGGACTTGCGGCGCCCTGTCCAGGGCTACTCCCGCGGGATGAAGCAGAAGCTGGGGCTGGTCCAGGCACTCCAGCACGACCCACGACTCGCGGTGCTCGACGAACCGACCGAGGGCCTCGACCCGCTGGTCCAGGAGACCTTCTACGAACTGATGGCGGAATCCGCCGGAGCGGGGCGTACGGTGCTGCTCTCCAGCCATGTCCTGCCGGAGGTGCAGCGTGCCTGCGGTCGCGTCGCCATCGTCCGCGAGGGGCGGCTGGTCACCGTCGAGCGGGTCGCCGCGCTGCGTGAGGCAAGGGCGCGAAGGATCCGCGTCACGCTGGGGGGCAGCCGGGTCGGTCCCCGGACGCTCGGCAACGCGGACCGCTGGAATCCCCGTTGGGAGGGTGACCGGGCCGAGCTCCTCGTCCCGCCGAGCGACGTCGTGACCACGCTGCGGGAGCTGTTGGTCCTCCCCGTCGTCGACATCACGGTGGAGGAGGCCGGGCTCGACGAGGCGTTCCTCGACCTCTACCGGGACGGCGACGCCGAGGAGTCTCCGTGAGGTCCCGGTGGCCACTCCTCTGGCTCGCCCTGCACCGCAGACGGCGCATGCTCATCGCCCTCGTGATCGGCATGGTGGTCTTCGAGACGCTCATCGTGGTCGTCACGAGCGCGATCCCACCCGGGCAGTTCTTCTCCGGCGGCGGCACCAGACCCCCTTCCGCCTACCGGGCGTTCAGCGGCTCCAGTGGCGACGTGTCGATCGCCAGCTACCCCGGGCTGCTCGGGGCAGGGCTGACCCACCCCTTCTGGATCGCGCTCCAACTCACCGTGATCGGCTCTCTCGCGGCCGCCGCCGTCGCAGCGGACGTGGAATCCGGCACGGTCGAGCTGGTCATGGTCCGCCCCGTCACCCGCGCCCGGCTCCTCGCCGAACGTACCGCCGCGCTCCTCATCGCGTCCGGCGTGCTGACCACCGCCGCCACACTCACCGTCGCGGCCGGAGTGGCGCTCTCCCCGGGCATCACGGACGTCGGCCTCGGCGGCGTCTTCGCGGCGGGGCTGATGGGGTACGGCTTCGCCCTCTGCCTGATCGGACCCGCGCTCGCGGTGTCCGCCGCAGGACGGCGACGGTCCCAGGTCCTCGGGGCGGTCATCGCGATCGGCGCGGTGGGCTTCGCCGTCAACTTCATCGCCCTCGCCTGGGAGCCCGCCGCGCCCCTGCGGTACATCAGCCCGTTCCACTACTACACACCAGGCGACGCCCTGGCCCAGGGCGCCGTCCTCTGGTCCCGTCTCGCGGTCCTCGTGGGTGTGGGCGCGGCCGGCCTCCTCCTGGCCCACCTGCTGCTCCGCCGCCGCGACCTGGCCCCGTGACCCGGGGAAGCACGGAGACGTGACGCCATGGGCCGGTCGGCGGCGTCCCGGGAGAGCCGCTCCCGGTTGCGCCTCCGCGGGTTCGCGAAACCCTGGAAGAGACCGCAGTCGACAAGGATCCGGGCGTGGTCTGGACCCAGCAGGCACCGAGGGAAGGCCGCTGCCATGAAGGCACTCGTGTTCCAGGGACCGGGCCGGACCGCGTGGACGGACGTGCCGGATCCCGCCATCGAGGACGCCGCCGAGGCGATCGTTCGCGTCGACGCCGTCACCATCTGCGGCACGGACCTACACATCGTCAAGGGCGACGTACCCGAGGTTGCGTCCGGCCGCGTCCTCGGCCACGAGGCGGTCGGCACCGTGGTCGAGATCGGCGGCGACGTTCGCACGGTGCGGCCGGGTGACCGCGTGCTGATCTCCTGCATCTCCGCCTGCGGCCGCTGCCGCTTCTGCCGTGAGAGCCGCTACGGGCAGTGCCGGGGCGGGGGAGGCTGGGTCCTCGGGCACACCATCGACGGCACACAGGCGGAGTACGTCAGGGTGCCGTTCGCCGACCTGTCCGTGTACGCACTCCCGAACTCGGTCGACAGCTTCGACGCGGTCCTGCTCGCCGACATCTTCCCCACCGCGTACGAGGTGGGTGTCCTCAACGGCGGCGTACGGCCGGCCGACTCGGTCGTCGTGGTCGGCGCGGGCCCCATCGGCCTCGCCGCAATCGCCACGGCCCGCCTCTACAGCCCCGCACGGATCATCGCCGTCGACCTGGCCGACGCGCGACTGGCCGCCGCCCGATCCCTGGGCGCGGACGCGACCGTACGCGCGGACGAGGGCCCGGAAGAGCTGGTGGCCGACCTCACCGACGGCTTGGGCGCCGACGCCGTCATCGAAGCCGTCGGTGTCCCGGATGCCTTCGAGATGTGCACACGGATGGTCCGCCCGGGCGGCCGGGTCGCCAACATCGGCGTGCACGGCAAGCCTGCGGTTCTCCATCTCGAGGATCTCTGGATCAAGGACGTCACGATCACGACCGGACTTGTGGACACCTCGTCCACGCCCATGCTGCTGCGCATGATGGCCGCGGGGCGGCTGCCGTCGGCGGAGCTGGTCACCCACCGGTTCGAGCTGGGGCAGATGGAGGAGGCGTACGAGGTCTTCGGCAGCGCGGCCGAGACCGGCGCCATCAAGGTCGTGCTGGGCGGACCGCAGCACACGGTCGTGGCCCTCCCTGACGCGTCGGTGGCCTGATCAACGTCCGAGGCGCGGGCCCCCGGACGCCGCGGGGTTCGTCCTCGACACCGGAGTCTTCTCTATATGGCGCCACCGTGCGGGGCGTACAGGTCCAGCAGTCGGACGCGGGCGGAGAAGAGACGGTGGGCGAGCATCTGTCCGACGAAGTGCCCCAGGGCGAAGCCGAAGCTCGGATCGGCGTCCATCATCATGCGTACGGTCGGTGCCTCGAACTCGTCCGCTCGTACTCGCGTCATGGCTTCGGCACCGAAATGCCAGCGGTACGGCTCGAACAGCCACGACCAGCCGAGCAGTTCGCCGGCGCTGACGCTGTCGACCACGGCCGGCCGCTTGCCGGGGACGCGGACGTCCAGGGTGACCGTCCCCGTACGGACGATCCAGAACAGTTCGGCGTACCCGCCTTCCTCGAACAGCCGGGTTCCTTCAGGGAAGTCCACCGGGCGGGCACACTGCAACAGGCGGTCACGGTGGTCGGCGGACAGGGCCGCCGTGAGGCGTGGATTGGCGGGAGTGCTCATCGGAAGGCCTCCTCATCGGTGTCCCCTTCCAGTCTCACCGATGGGGGCCGCCACTGCTCGTGGTCGCGCCAGGCGCCGCCCGCCCGGATCGTGTGGTCGGCGGCGCTGTGGCAGCGGACGTGGCGAGGCCGGCGGCCCCGAGGGGACCGCCGGCCCGTGTGCCCGCGAGGTGGTGTGGCCAGTATCCGCGGAGGCCGCCGCCTCCGCGGATACTGGAGGTGTCGGCGTCAGAAGACGCTCACGCCGTACGCGCTGAGGGCCTCCGTCACCGGCTGGAAGAACGTCGTGCCACCGCTGGAGCAGTTGCCGCTGCCGCCGGAGGTGAGGCCGAGCGCGGTGGTGCCGGAGAAGAGCGCGCCGCCGCTGTCACCCGGTTCGGCGCAGACGTTGGTCTGGATCAGACCGTAGACGATGTCGCCACCGCCGTAGTTGACGGTCGCGTTGAGACCGGTGACCGTTCCGCCGCGCAGACCGGTGGTGCTGCCGCTGCGCTGCACCGACTGGCCCACGGAGGCGTTGCCGGCGCCGGTGATGTCGCGGTAGCTGCCGTTGTAGAGATAGACCCGGCCGTCCGCCGCCGAGGCGTTGGAGTGGCGGATGATGCCGTAGTCGTTGGTCGGGAAGCTGGAACCGGCCCGGGTTCCGAGCACCGTGGTGTTCGCCGAGTTGGTGTACCAGGTGCTGCCGATGTTGGTGCAGTGGCCGGCCGTGAGGGCGTAGTAGGTCGAGCCGCTGCGGACGTTGAAGCCGAGCGAGCAGCGACCGCCGCCCGCGTAGATGGCCTGGCCGCCCGCGATGAGCTTGTTGAACGTGCCGGGCGTCCGCTTGATCTCCAGGGCGTCGGCCCGGTCGCCGGCCGCCTTCTTGATCTTGGCGATCTCGGCCGCGGAGACGGTGGAGTCGGCGGTGAGGACGATCTTCCCGGTTGCCTCGTCGGTGTACCACGCGGTGCCGGGCACGTCGGCTCCGCGTACGGCCTCGCCGGCGGCCGCGAGCTGGGCGGCGGTGGCCCGGCCGTCCTGGGCCGGTGCCGCGGACGAGGTGGGGGCGGCAAGCGCCGAGGCGGCCAGCAGCGCGGAGGCCACGGCGATCAGCCGTGCGCCCTTGGCGGCGCCGCCGAGGGGGGACAGACGCTTGAGGTTCACTACATCCTCCGGTGGGGGAGTGGGGGGCTCGCTGGGTGGGCGGGCCCTTGAGGCGGAGTCGTCGGGCCGGGACGGAGGGTTCTCCGCCATGGACCTGTCAATCTCGACGAGAGGAATCCTCGAATCCGGGTGGTCCCCGCGACAAGAACGCCTTTCGGCCGATCTACGCGCGTTCATGTGGTCCGAAGCGCGGAGGGTCCCGATCCGTTCGCCGTGGCGTGCGCGAGGGGGTGGAGTGGTGCAAACGCTTACGGAGCTTTGCTGACGTTCTTTCAGGGGCCCTTGGGTGGTGCTGAGATGATGCCGCGAGGGTGAGTCGAGCAAGCGGAAGGTGATGTACCGTTTCGGCAGTTCAGCCCCCGCGGCGGCCTCGTTCCCGGCCCTCGCGCACCGCCGTCACAGGCGCCCCGGTGGGTCGAGCCCCTGGCCGTTCGCCGGAGGAATAGCGGGCGCACAGATCCGGCAGCGGCCCCAGGCCGGGCCGGGGTCGCGGAGAGCTCGTGCCGTGGCGGAGGGGAGGGGCGTCCAGGCCTCAGTGGTACAGGCGTGGACGCCCCTCAATGCCGTAATCGTTCCCCCCGCCCCGGCCGACCCGGTGTCCGGTTCCCGTCGCCGTACGGGCCCGCTCGGTCCCCGCCCCTTCCCGTACGTCGGCGTCAGAGCGCTGCGTAGACCGCCTCGACCAGTGCCATCTTGCGAGGGTCGTCGGCGATGTTGGGGCCCATCCGGTTCATCACGTAGCCCATCGAGACCCCCGATTCCGGGTCCGCGAGGCCGCAGGAACCTCCGAAGCCGTCGTGGCCGAAGGCTCGCGGGTTCGGGCCGTAGGAGGCGTTGGGTCCGCTGAGCCAGAGGCCCAGGGCGCACTCCGTGTCATGGGCGAAGCCCGCACCCAGCACCAGGTCCCGGCAGGCCCCCTGCCCCTCGCGGGCCCGTTCGGCGGCCGGCTCGGAGAGGATCCGGCGCTCGCCGGAGCGGCCGCGCCCGGCGAAGACGCCGTACAGCTGGGCGACCGCGCGGGCCGTCCCGTGGCCGTTGGCCGCCGGCAGTTCGGCGGCGCGCCACTCGGGGCTGTTGGCCTGGGTCGCGCCGACGAGCGGGTTGGCCAGGGCGGCCTGCGCCGCGGGCGCCAACTGGGCGAAGAGAGCGGCCTGTTCACTGGCGGACGAGGCGCGGGGGTGCACCAGCTCGGCGGCCCGGACCGTCTCCTTCTCCGGCAGACCGATGGTGAAGTCGATGTCGAGCGGGCCGGTGATCTCGTCGCGGAGGAACGCGCCGGGCAGCCGCCCTGTGATGCGCCGGATCACCTCGCCGACCAGAAAGCCGTACGTCAGGGCGTGGTAGCCGGAGCGGGTGCCGGGCTCCCACCACGGCTCCGTCGCCGCGAGCCGGGCGGTCGTCACCTCCCAGTCGTAGAACTCCTGGAGGCTGAGCGGCTCGCGCAGGCCCGCCAGCCCCGCCCGATGGGAGAGGAGATGGCGTACGGGGAGCTTCTCCTTGCCCGCCGCGCCGAACTCGGGCCAGTACGAGGCGACCGGCGCGTCCAGGTCGAGCAGCCCGCGGTCCGCCAGCAGGTGGGCGCAGAGCGCGGTCACGCCCTTGGTCGTGGACCAGACGTTGACCACGGTGTCGCGCTCCCAGCGCCGCGTGCGAGCGGCGTCCGCCCAGCCGCCCCACAGGTCGACCACGGTCTCGCCGTGGACCTGGACCGTCACCGCCGCGCCGAGCTCGTCCCTCGTGCGGAAGTTGGCCTCGAAGGCGTCCCGTACGGCGCTGAAGCGAGGGTCGCAGTGCCCTTCGATCGCGGGGGCGGGGGCGGGGGTGCGGGCCGGGTCGGGCTCGGGCATGGCGTCCTCCAGGGTGCCGGGCGGTCCCCGGCAACATACCGACTGGTCGGATCGGAGGGAAGGAGTGCGACAGGGGCACGCCTGCGGAAGGAGGGCTGCGACAGGGCCACGCCTCCGGAAGGCCGCCGGCGCGACATGGGACCGGCCGGTGGAGCCGTCGCGACCGTTCGCCCGGTCGGGCGACCCGTGTTGCCGGAGGGGGCGGCGGCGGGTTGCGTGGGGTCGACGAGCGGCATCGGAACCCCAGGCCGCGGGAGAAGCGAGGTCCCTCGTGCCCGGCTACCCGCCCATCGCCGACCATGGGCTGATCGGCGACCTCCAGACCGCCGCCCTGGTCTCCGCAGGCGGCGCGGTCGACTGGTTCTGCGCACCCCGGTTCGACTCGCCGAGCATCTTCGCCTCCCTGCTCGACGCCGAGCGCGGCGGCCATTTCACCATCGCTCCCGCCATGGACGACGTGACCGTCCGCCAGCTCTACCTGACCGACACGGCGGTCCTGATCACCAGGTTCCTCACCCCGGAGGGGGTGGGTGAGGTCGTCGACCTCATGCCGGTGAACGAGGAGCCGGAGGTGGCCACCGACCGGCACCGCATGCTGAGGGCCCTGCGCGTGGTGCGCGGGACCCTCACCTTCGACGTGCAATGCCGACCGCGCTTCGACTACGGACGCGCACCGCACACGCTCACACTCGACGGCAACGCCGCCACCTTCCACGGCCCCGGCCTCGACGTGCACCTGCAGAGCTCTTTCCCGCTCGACCGAGACGGCCAGGACGTCCGCGCCACCATCACCCTCCAGCAGGGCCAGGTCGCCGGGATCGTCCTGGAGACCTCCTCCCCGGGCGCCCCCGCGCCCGCGCCGGTCACCGAAGAGTCACTGAGGGCGGAGATGAGGGAGACCCACACCTTCTGGCACAGGTGGATTCGTCGCTGCCGTTACCGGGGCCGCTGGCAGCAGATGGTCAACCGCTCGGCCATCACCCTCAAGCTGCTCATCTACGCCCCGACCGGCGCGCCGGTCGCCGCCCCCACCATGGGACTCCCCGAACAGATCGGCGGCGAGCGCAACTGGGACTACCGCTACACCTGGATCCGCGACGCATCCCTCTCCGTGCGCACCCTGCTCGACCTCGGCTACATCGAGGAGGCGAACGCCTTCCGCCGCTGGCTCGGCGACCGCTTCCGCGCGCCCCGGCCGCCCGGCGGCGAACCGATGCAGATCATGTACCGGATCGACGGCGATCCCCACCTGTCCGAGGAGACCCTGGGGCACCTGTCCGGCTACCGCGACTCCGCGCCCGTCCGGGCCGGGAACGGGGCCGCCGAGCAGCTGCAGCTCGACATCTACGGCGAGTTCGCCTACGCGGTGACCCATTCCCCCGATCTGGCCGAACTCGCCGGCTACGAGGCGTGGAAGGGATTCTCCGCGCTCCTCGACTGGCTCGCCGACAGCTGGGACCGGCCCGACGAGGGCATCTGGGAGACCCGCGGCGGCCGCAAGGACTTCACGTACAGCCGTCTGATGTGCTGGGTGGCCCTCGACCGCGGTATCCGGCTCGCCACCGAGTACGCCCGCCCTGGCAACCTGCAGCGCTGGACCGCGGAACGCGACGCGATCCTCACCCAGGTGATGGAACGCGGCTGGAACTCCGAGCGGAAGGCGTTCGTCCAGCACTACGACAGCGAGGTGCTGGACGCGTCCCTGCTGCTCATGCCAGTGGTCGGCTTCATCTCCCCGAAGGCGTCAGCGTGGCTGTCCACCCTGGACGCCATGGACCGCGAACTCGTCACGGACAGCCTCGTCTATCGCTACAACCCCGAGGCGTCCCCCGACGGCCTGCGCGGCTCCGAGGGCACCTTCTCGCTCTGCAGCTTCCTCTACGTCCACGCGCTGGCCAGGGCGGGCCGCCTCGACCAGGCTCGCTACGCGATGGACAAGATGCTCACGTACGCCAACCACGTCGGACTCTTCGCCGAGGAGATCGGACCGACCGGTGAACAACTGGGCAATTTCCCGCAGGCGTTCACCCATCTTGCCCTGATCACGGCGGCGATGGCCCTCGACGAAGAGCTCGACAAGGACGCCGCCCGCTGGTGCTAATGTCGCGGCGCGTGAATCACAAGATACGCAAGCAGTACGAGGCGATGCGGCGCCATTTTCAACAGGCCGCCGAGCAACGGGGTTTCACCGTCGCCCCGGCGCAGGAGCTCGCTGCCGAGCGGCTCTGCCGGCTCGCGGGCGAACTGGTGGGATCGAGCGGACTGTTCGGCCGCTCACCCCAGCCGCCGCGCAGCCTCTACGTGTGGGGCCCGGTCGGGCGCGGCAAGAGCTGGCTGGTGGACACCTTCTTCGACGGCCTGCCGACCACGCGCAAGCGGCGGCTGCACTTCCATGACTTCTTCCGCGCCCTGCACGACGGTGTGGCCCGTGAAGGCCGGTCGCGCGAGGGCGAGCCGCACGAAGGGTCTTCGCACGGCCGGCGCAGCGCCGTCGACCGTGCGGTGGACGAGCTGCTCGGCGACTGCCGGATCCTGGTCTTCGACGAGTTCCACGCACACGACGCGGGTGACGCGATGCTGGTCGCCCGCCTCTTCCGTACGCTCCTGGACCGGCGCGTCACCCTTGTCACCACGTCCAACTACCCGCCCGCCGGGCTGATGCCGAACCCGCTGTACCACCATCTCTTCGAGCCCACGATCCACCTGATCGAAGAGCGGATGGACGTCCTGGACGTCTCCGGCCCGACGGACTTCCGGCGGCTTCCCCAACAGGTCCATGGGTCACGGAGGTTCGCGGAGGGCGCCTGCCTGACGGACGAGACGGACACGCTGCCGGGCGAGCCGAGCCTGCTCGCGCCGCGCCCCGACGAAGCCGTCCTCGTACCCGTGCACCACCATGAGCTGCCCGCCAAGGCCGTCCGCGCCGACCTGGTCTGGTTCGGCTTCGACGACCTCTGCGAGGGCACCACCTCGGTACCGGACTACCTGGCCCTCGCCGAGCGCTTCGCCACCCTGGTCCTGAGCGACGTTCCGCCCCTGGCCTCCTGCACGGCGGACGGGCGCCAGCGGTTCGCCAACCTGGTGGACGTCTGCTGCGACCGCGACGTACGCCTGTTCCTGATCGGCGCCGACCCGCTGGCCGGAGTGTCCGACGGATCCGGCCTGATGCGCGATCTGGACCGTACGGCCAGCCGACTGGCGATGCTGCGCCGGGCGGGCGTCGCACGGTGACCGTCGAGCGTCCCCAGCGGGTGCGCCCCGCCTTTCGGGGGGGCGCTCGGGTGAGCCGCGTCTCACCCGGGCGGTCGCGCTTGCCTATGCAACGAGTTGCATAGAAGGATTCGGGTGTGGCGATCGAACACGCGATTCTTGTGTCCCTGCTGGAGAAGCCCGGTTCCGGCTACGAGCTGGCCCGGCGGTTCGAGCGGTCCATCGGGTATTTCTGGACCGCCAGCCATCAGCAGATCTACCGCGTGCTCAAGCGGATGGAGAGCGAGGGCTGGGTCGACGTCCGCGACGTGCCGCAGCAGGGCCGTCCGGACAAGAAGGAGTATTCGGTCGCGGCGCTCGGACGGGCCGTCCTGTCCGGGTGGCTGCACGAGCCCATCGAACCCGAGAGCGTCCGGCACGACCTCGCCGTGAAGATCCGGGGCGCGGCCTTCGACGACCCGGCCGCGCTGATCAGCGAGGTCGAGCGGCACCGGCAGGCGCACATCGAGCGCCTCGACCATTATCTCGCGGGCGAGGAACGGGACTTCACGGGACCGGGGGCGCCCGGCGCGGCCGACGGTCCACTCGACGCGGGGCGGGAACTCCAGCACGTCGTGCTGCGCGGTGGCATCGCGTACGAGCGGATGACGCTCGCCTGGCTCGACGACGTCCTCGCCACCCTCCACCGCCTCGGTTCCGAGCGCTGATCGGCGCCCGGACCGCGCCTCACGACCCCCCTCTCGTCCACCCGACCGAAAGACGGAGCACATGGCCGACTCGCTGCTGTTCAACCCGCACACCTACGACCCGGCGCACTTCGATCCCGAGACCCGCCGACTGCTGCGCGCCACCGTGGACTGGTTCGAGGAGCGCGGCAAGCGCCGGCTGATCGAGGACTACCGGTCCCGGGCCTGGCTGGCCGACTTCCTGGCCTTCTCCGCCAAGGAAGGGCTGTTCGCCACCTTCCTGACGCCCTCCGGCGCCGCCGCCGAGGGGGAGTCGGACAAGCGCTGGGACACCGCCCGCATCGCGGCCCTCAACGAGATCCTCGGCTTCTACGGGCTCGACTACTGGTACGCCTGGCAGGTCACCACCCTCGGCCTCGGCCCCGTCTGGCAGAGCGACAACCCCGCCGCCCGTGCCCGCGCCGCGGAGCTCCTCTCCGAGGGCGAGGTGTTCGCCTTCGGCCTGTCCGAGAAGGCCCACGGCGCCGACATCTACTCCACCGACATGCTCCTGGAGTCCGACGGCGCGGGTGGCTTCCGGGCCACCGGATCGAAGTACTACATCGGCAACGGCAACGCCGCCGGACTGGTCTCCGTCTTCGGCCGCCGCACCGACGTCGAAGGCCCCGACGGCTACGTCTTCTTCGCCGCCGACAGCCGCCACCCGGCGTACCACCTGGTCAAGAACGTCGTCGACTCGTCGAAGTACGTCAGCGAGTTCCGCCTGGAGGACTACCCGGTCGCTCCGGAGGACGTCCTGCACACCGGCCGCGCCGCCTTCGACGCCGCCCTGAACACCGTGAACGTCGGCAAGTTCAACCTGTGCACCGCCTCGATCGGTATCTGCGAGCACGCGATGTACGAGGCCGTCACCCACGCGCAGAACCGCATCCTCTACGGCCGCCCCGTCACCGCCTTCCCGCACGTGCGGCGCGAGCTGACCGACGCGTACGTCCGTCTCGTCGGCATGAAGCTGTTCAGCGACCGCGCCGTCGACTACTTCCGCACCGCGGGCCCGGACGACCGCCGCTACCTCCTCTTCAACCCGATGACGAAGATGAAGGTGACCACGGAGGGCGAGAAGGTCATCGACCTGATGTGGGACGTCATCGCCGCCAAGGGCTTCGAGAAGGACAACTACTTCGCCCAGGCGGCCGTCGAGATCCGGGGCCTCCCGAAGCTGGAGGGCACCGTCCACGTCAACCTGGCGCTGATCCTCAAGTTCATGCGGAACCACCTGCTGGACCCGGTCGCGTACGAGCCCGTCCCGACCCGCTTGGACGAGGCCGACGACACCTTCCTCTTCCGCCAGGGGCCGGCCCGCGGCCTGGGATCCGTACGGTTCCACGACTGGCGCGCCGCGTACGACGCGTACGCCCACCTGCCCAACGTCGGGCGCTTCCGCGAACAGGCCGATGCGCTCTGCGAGTTCGTCGCCACCGCGGCCCCCGACGAGGAGCAGAGCCGTGACCTCGACCTCCTCCTCGCCGTCGGCCAGCTCTTCGCGCTCGTCGTCCACGGCCAGCTGGTCCTGGAGCAGGCGGGCCTGACCGGCCTCGACGAGGACGTGCTCGACGAGCTGTTCGCCGTTCTCGTACGGGACTTCTCGGCCCACGCCGTCGAACTGCACGGCAAGGACTCCGCCACCGAGCAGCAGCAGCTCTGGGCCCTGGGAGCCGTTCGGCGCCCGGTCGTCGACGAGGCACGTTCGGGCCGGGTCTGGGAGCGTGTCGAGGCCCTGTCGGGCGCGTACGAGATGGCACCGTAACCCCGCCCCACCGCCGCCCTCAGCCCCGTCGGGGCCGAGGGCGGCGGGTGGATCGGCCGAGGGGCCTCGGGGCGGAGAGGCCGTCGCGGCCGACGGGCCTCGGGGTGAGAGGCCCTACACGTCGTCCCAGGCCATCGAGCTCATCCGCCAGCCGGCAGGCGTGCGGACGAACTGGGTGGTCTTGTGCCCGGAGCCCTCGAACCAGGCGCCGTCGAGGAATCCGGACTTGTGGTACTCGCTGAAGCGGTGCGCGATCGACCCGAAGATCTCGGTGCGCTCGGTGACTTCCCATTCGGAGAACTCCGTCAGCGTCCCGTCGGTGAGCATCCTCTGCCGGGGCTCGATGAAGGCGTCGAGATCGTAGATCACGGGCTCGGCGCCGACGTTGCTGATGATCGTTCCTTGCGGGATGAACACCTCGCGGACGACGTCGAGGTTCGGCCGGCTGCCGCCGGTATTGGTGAACGCGCCGAGGAAGGCGCCCGCCAGCCGGTCGAGTTCGGCCTTGACGTCGGACGCGGGACCTTCCGTCCGGGGTGAATCCGCCGTGGGCCCGTGGTCCGCGGGTGGCCACTCCGTGGAGAGGATCGACCAGATCTCGGTGTCGTGCCGCACGCCCCGGTACAGAGTGTGCTGCCGCAGCACACCGTCGCGGGTCATGCCGAGCCGTCGCGCGGCCTCGATGCTGCGGGTGTTCCCCGCCGCGACCACCCATTCGACCCGGCTCATCCCGCGTTCCCCGAACGCCCAGTCGATCAACGCCCGGCAGGCCCGGGTCACCAGCCCACGGCCCGCCCCGTCCGCTTCCAGCCAGCAGCCGATCTCACAGACCCCGGAGGCGGTGTCGAACTTCGTGAACATGACCCCGCCGACCAGCGTGCCGTCCAGCCAGATCCCGTAGATCCGTCGGGTGTCCGCGGCCTGGTGGTCGGCGTATCGCTGAAGGACGGCCGTGGCGGAGGCGAGGTCGGTGCTGAAGGTCGCCCAGGGTATCCAGGGGTCCACGAACGGCCGGGCTCGGTCGATGTGGTCGAGGAACTCCCGCGCCTGCCAGGGCTCCAGAGGGCGGAGTCGAGCGTCGTCGCCGAGCGGCAGTGCGAACACGGATGCCTCATTCCCTGGGTACGTAACAAGCGTTCGGTATGTAAGGTAACAGCATGCCGCCCGCACCCGGAGATCGTGAAGCCCGCCGCGAGGACGTCTCCCAGGCGGTGTGGCACGTACTCGCCGACAAGGGGTTCGGCGGGCTGACGCTGCGTGCCGTCGCCGCCGCGATGGGTGTCTCGACCGGGATGCTCATGCACTACTTCCCGACCAAGCGGGCATTGATCGCGCATGCCCTGGATCTGCTGGAGAAGCGCACCGCGGAGCGCCCCCGCCGCGAACGTCCGGCCGAGGGCCTCGCCACCGTGCGCGCCATGCTGCTGGACATCCTGCCGCTGACCCCCGGCGACACCGCCCGCAACCGCATCTGGGTCAGTTCGTGGGACCTGGCCCTCGCCGACGACGCCCTCGGCGCGGACCAGGCCGACCGCTACACCCGCTTGCGCTCGACGATCCGCCCGCACCTCGAAGAGGCTCGCGACCACGGCGAGCTGCCCGCGACCGCCGACCCGGACCGACTCGCGGCCACGGCCGTCGCGTTCACCCACGGACTCGTCGTCCAGGCCCTCTTCGACCCCGGCCGCTTCTCCGAGGACGTCCAGACCGCGATGCTCGACGACTTCCTCGCCTCGATCTCCGGCCCGGCCTGATCGGTCGCTCCTTCAGCAGGTGGTCCCGGAGGGGACCGGCTTCCGCTCGATGAGGTAGTCGTCGACGTGGCGCGTGACGCAGGTGTTGCTGCGGCCGTACGCCGTGTGGCCGAAACCCTCGTAGGTGAGGAGCATGCCGCCGGGGAACTGGGAGGCCAGGCTCGTCGCCTCCTCGTAGGGGGTGGCCGCGTCGCCGGTGGTGCCGACCACCAGGACGGGGACGACACCCGTTGCGTCGACCCGGTGCGGCCGCTGAGCGGTCGTGGGCCAGTCCTTGCAGGTGAGTGCCGTGGTCACACCGGAGGTGCCGTAGCGGCCCGCGGCCTCCTCGGCGGGGGCGAGGGCCTTCCAGTACGCCTGCGGATCGCGGGGATGCGGGATGTCGAAGCAGTTGACGGCCTGGAGCGCCGCGTCGCTGTTGTCGGAGGGAACCTCCGCGCCGGGCTCGTCGGCATCGCTCGCCCCGTCCGAGGGGTCGGGGGTGTCGGAGTCGTCGGTATCCGGCGCCGGCTCCTTGGTCTCCGCGAGTTTCGCCAGCTTCGTACCGTCGCCGCGACCCGCGTCGCGCAGGGCCTGGGAGAGGTCCTTCCACTGCGTCTCGGGCGCGTACGTCGACATGACGAGAGCTTCGAGCAGCACGTTCGCGTCGGCGCCGTCCTCATCTCCCTCGACGGGCAGCGGATCGCGCGCGGTCCGCTCGAAGAGCCCGTCGATCAAGGTGCGTATCTCCTCGGGGGTGCCGCCGGGGCAGCTGTCCGCGGCCACCTCGGCGCACGAGGCGATGTAATCCTCGACGGCCCGCTGGAAACCGACGCCCTGGCTCACGGCTCGTTTCGCCCAGTCGAGGGAGGGGTCGACAGCGCCGTCCAGGACCATCGCGCGGACCCGGCGTGGGAACTGCTCTGCGTACGAGGTGCCCAGACTCGTCCCGTACGACCAGCCGAGATACGTGACGTGGGACTCGCCGAGGGCGGCCCGCAGCACGTCCATGTCCCGGGCCACGTCCTGCGTGCCGACGTGCCGCAGGATGCCGGCGCTGTGCTTCGTACACGCATCGGCCCGCTGCTTCGCGGCCGCGAGCACCTCGGCACGCTCCCCGACGGTCCTCGGGAAGAACGGATCGGCCGCGGGGGACTGTGAAGCCGTCCGGGAAGCCGTCTCCTCGGTCGACTCCTCGCCTCCCCCGCAGGTCAGCGCCGGCGTGCTGCCCCCGACACCCCGCGGGTCGAAGGAGACGATGTCGAAGCGGGCGCGCGCCTCGGCGGTGAACGAATCGGTCATGCCCTCCTCCAGGAGGGAGGTCACCCCGGAAGCGCCCGGCCCGCCGGGGTTCGCGATGATCGAGCCGATCCGCTCGGCAGGCTTCGCCGTGACCGCTCGGGCCACCGGAAGGACGAAGGTCTTCCCGTTCGTCGGGTGGGCGTAGTCCATGGGGACGGTGAGCTCCGCGCACCGGTACTCACCGCACGCCGTCCACTTCAGCTTCTGCTGGTAGAAGGACCTCAGCTCGGGCCGGGCGGCGGGGTCGACAGAGCCGGTCGCCCCCACTGCCTTGCCCGTGTCGGGCCCCGGAGGCGTGGTGCAGGCGGCGAGCGTGGTGGCGCCGAGGAAGGCCAAGGCGATGGCCAGGGTGAAGGCCGGGGTGGAGGTCGGGGCGTGGTGGCGGACGGCGCGGTTCAACGAAGTGCTCCCATGGTCGATTCGCTGGGGAGCATGACGGGCCGATGCTGAGGATTTGATGAGGACGACGGCGCCGGCCGGCCGGGGGCGGTCGGCCGGCTCGTCACAGGTCGTCGGAGGCGAGGCGGTACCCGACACCCCGGACGGTGTGGATGAGCGCCGGTTCTCCCAGCTTGCGGCGGAGCTGGGAGATGAGCACGTCCAGGACGTTGGACTGCGGCTCGGCCATCTCGTCCCAGCAGCCCTCCAGCAACTCCGCCCGGGACACCGCCTGATCGGCACGCGTGGCCAGCATCTCCAGGACCGCGAACTCCCGGCTCGTCAGCATGAGCAGCACCCCGGCGCGGTGCACACGCCGACGGGCGGTGTCGACCTCCAGGTCGCCGACCTGATGGACGGGCGGGCGGACGATCGCGGAACGCCGGCACAGACTGCGGACCCGGGCGACCAGCTCCGGGACGGCGAACGGCTTGATCAGGTAGTCGTCACCGCCGCTCGCGAAGCCCTCGACACGGTCGGCGACCGAGTCGCGGGCAGTGAGGAAGAGCACCGGCACCGCCCGGCCGCCACGACGCATCTCCTCGACGTACGCGGCGGCGTCCCCGGACGGAAGCATCCGGTCGAAGACGGCGCAGTCGTACGCGGTGACGAACAGCGCCTCGTCGGCCCGGGGCAGGTCGGCGGCCTCGTCGACGGCGAGCCCCGCCGCACGCAGCGCGGCCGCCACGCCGAATCGCAGATTCTCGTCGTCCTCGACCAGGAGCACTCGCACGCCGCACACCCTAGGGCGTGTGACCGGCAAGATCCTCGCGGGGCCCCGGTGATGAGCCCCCGGCGTCATATCACCGTTGCGCGGGGAAACGCTTCGCGAGGAACTGTTCGAACGTGACCGTGCCCACGGCGAGGTCCGGCGTCAGATGGCCGCCGGCGCGGAATCCCTGGTACGCCCGGCCCGCCAGGCGCGCGTTCAGGAGAAGCCTGCGTCGTCCGCTCGCACGCAGGTAGGCCCTGGCCAGCTCCGGCAGCGTACGGACCTCCGGGCCGCCCATGTCGGGCACGCGCCCCGCGGGCGCCCCGCAGGCGAGCTCGGTCAGCCGGGCGGCGACCTCCGACACCTCGACCGGCTGGTCGGCGACCCCTGCGGGCAGCAGCATGACCGGCAGCGCCGCCGCGCCGTGCAGGACCCGCAGCACCAGGTCGTGGAACTGCGTCGCGCGCAGCACGGTCCAGCCCAGCCCCGACTCCGCGATCAGCCCCTCGACGGCGAGCTTGGTCCGGTAGTAGCCGAGCGGCACCCGGTCGACGCCGACGATCGAGATGTACACCAGATGCCGGACCCTGGCCTCGCGGGCCGCCTCGATCAGATGGCGTGCCGCCTGCTCGTCGCCACCGCGCGGCGAACTCGCGCAGTGCACGATCGTGTCCACACCCGCGACGGCCGCGGCCAGCCCCGTGCCCTCGCGCAGATCCACGGCGTACGGCTGGGAGCGGCGGCTCAGCACGCGCACCTCGTGCTCTCCCGCGGAGCGCAGCCGCTCGGTGACGAGCCGGCCGAGGGTTCCGGTACCGCCGGTCACCAGGAAGGTGGTCATCGTGGGTGTCGTCCCTTCGGTGAGCGGGCGCTCCCCGGTGGAACGCCTGTCATGTGCTGAGAACCGGCGAGGACCCACGGATGTGACAGCCACCTCGGTGACCGCGCTCACCCGGCGGTCACGTCGTGGGGGACGGGGCGGTGAACTGCCGTTCTGCGAAGGTGAGTTTGTCTGGGTTCATCACGACCCGCGCATGGGCAACGGCGGCGTCTCGCAGCTCGAACGAGGCGACGGCGACGAGTTGTGCCTCGGTGTGCGCCACCAGCGCCGTAGCCCCGTTGACCTCGGCGGCCGTGAGGACCAGTCCGTCCGGGAGACGCCGCATGGCGCCTGTCAGGAAGCGCAGGACCCGGTCCCGGCCGACGATGGGGCGAAGAGCGGCGGTGACCCTGCCGCCGCCGTCGCTCCACCAGGTGACGTCCTCGGCGAGCAGCTTCTCCAGACCTGCCATGTCGCCCTCGCGCGCGGCCCGCACGAAGGACTCGACGAGTTCGCGCCGCCGCGCGGTCGTCGGTGCGAAGCGGGCCTCGGGCGTCGCCACCCGCTGGACCGCCCGGCGGTACACCTGACGGCAGTTGGCCTCGCTCAGGTCGAGCGCCCCCGCGATGTCCCGATGGCTGTAGCCGAACGCCTCGCGCAGCACATAGACCGCGCGCTCCGTCGGTGTGAGCCGCTCCAGCAGCACCAGCAGCGCCGTCGACACGGCGTCGCGCTGCTCGGCCGACTCCAGGGGGCCGAGTGTTCCGTCCTGCGTGAACACCGGCTCCGGCAGCCATGGCCCCACGTACCGCTCACGCCGTACGCGGGCCGAGGTGAGCCGGTTGACGCAGAGGTTGGTCACGACCTTGGCGAGCCAGGCCCCGGGATGCTCGATCGACGCCCGGTCGGCGCCGCTCCACCGCAGATAGGCGTCGTGCACGGCGTCCTCCGCCTCCTCGGCGGACCCGAGCAACCGGTAGGCCAGGCCGAACATCCTGGGGCGGTGGAACGTGAACTCCTCGGCGGTTCCTGACGTCATGCGCCCAGCCTCGCAGACCCGCCGAAGGGGGTAGGCGGGCAGGGCTGTCCGTCGGGGAGCACCCCGGCTCTCATCGGCTCACCAGCGGTACCAGCGTCCGTTCCCGGAACGCATGAAGAAGCCCAGGACCCAGAGCACCAGCAATGCGATGGCGATCCACCAGAGCACTTCCGCGGCGAATCCGATTCCGAAGAGAATGAGGATCAGCAGCAGCACGAGAAGAAGCGGGACCATGACGGCACCTCCGCGGAGTCGGGGCGCCCCCGTCCCGGGGGCACGCCCTTGGCATTCCGGCGTTTGCCCAGGACATCGCGTCTCATGCACACGTGCTCACGCCCTGAGCGAGCGTGGCGGCAGCGGTTCCGGAAGCGCCCGGCGGATAGTGGGAGGCGTGGACGTCGAGCAGATCATCGAGGAGTTGTACGGGCTGCGGCCCGAGGAGTTCACCGGCGCCCGCGACGCGTACGTCGCCGAGGCACGCAAGGCACGGGACGCCCATGCGGTGAAGGTGATCTCGGGCCTCCGGCGCCCGACGACGGCGGCCTGGGTGTCGAACCTCTTCGTACGGGAGCGGCAGGCGGACGTCGACCGCCTGCTCGCGCTCGGGGAGGCCCTCCGGGAGGCCCACCGCACGCTCGATCCCGTGAAGATGCGGGAAGCGAGCGGGCAGCGGCACAAGGTGATCGCCGCGCTCGCCCGGGAGGCGGCCGCGTCGGCGCGGGATACCGGACAGCCGGTGAGCGACGCCGTGCTCCACGACGTCGAGCAGATCTTCCACGCCGTGCTGGCCGGCCCCGACGTCGCCGCGGAGTGGGCGACGGGCAGGCTCGTCAAGGCTCCCGAGGCGCCCGTCGGCTTCGGTGAGGTCACCCCGGAGGCGGCGCTCCCGCGCCCGAAGGCCGCCGAACCCGCGAAGTCCGCGAAGTCCGGGAAGTCCGCGGAGCCCCCGAAGCCCGCGGCGAAGGGGCCGAGCAAGGCGGAGACGGAACGCCGCGAGCGGCGGGAGCGGGACCGAGCGGCCGCCGAGGCGGCCACCGCGGAGGCCCGCCGTCGCGACGAGGTGCTCGACGAGGCCGAGGGGGAGCGACGTACGACGCAGGACCGGGCCGCCGCGGCGGACGAGCGCGTCACCGATCTGGAGCGGCAGCTGCGCGAGGCGAAACAGGAGCAGCGCGCCGCGCACACCGCGGCGGCCGAGGCCGAGACGGCGGTGAAGGAGGCCGGCCGCGGGGGGGGCGCGGGGCGCCCCGCCGCCCCCCCGGCCCGCCGCCACAGAGAAACGGAGGGCGGGAGTCGCCCGCGCCCGGGCGCCGCCCG
>NZ_JBEYYW010000052.1:0-29330 GCF_040645695.1 Streptomyces sp. NPDC046712
AAACGCCCGGTTACATTCCGAACCCGGAAGCTAAGCCTTTCAGCGCCGATGGTACTGCAGGGGGGACCCTGTGGGAGAGTAGGACGCCGCCGAACTCCCGCCCTTTTAGCTCAGTCGGTAGAGCGTCTCCATGGTAAGGAGAAGGTCAACGGTTCGATTCCGTTAAAGGGCTCCACTTAAAGAAGGCCCCCGCCTCATGGCGGGGGCCTTCTTTGGTTTCTGGCCATGGTCGGTCTTGGGTGTGTGCGCGACACCGGCTTTGCATGCCGGTGTCGCGCACACCTCGATTTCAGTCGCCGTGCCGGGGCTCAGGGAGGCGCATGGCCAGGATGGCCATGTCGTCGGAGGCGGGCTCCTGGGCGAAGCGCTCGACCGCGCGCAGGATGCGGGCGGCGACCGCGCCGGCCGTGAGGCCCGTACACGTCTTGAGGACCTCGATCAGACCGTCGTCGCCGAGCATCCGCGTGCCCTCGCGGCGTTCCGTGACGCCGTCGGTGACGCAGAGCAGGACGTCGCCCGGCTCGAGCGTGATGGTCTGCTCGTACAGTTCCAGGTCGTCGATGACACCCAGGAGCGGCTGCGGGTCGGCGGCGGGGACAACCGTGCCGTCCTGGCGCAGGCGCAGCGGCAGCGGGTGCCCGGCGCAGACGACCTTGAGGATGGCCGAGCCGTCCTCCTGCGGCCACAGCTCGCCGTACAGCAGCGTCAGGAAGCGGCTGCGGGCGCCCTCGTCGAGGATGGCGGCGTTGAGGCGCTCGAGGACCGCCGGGCCGCCGAATCCCTCGCGGGCCAGCAGACGCAGGGCATGCCGGGCCAGGCCGGTGACGGCCGCGGCTTCCGGGCCCGTGCCGCAGACGTCGCCGATGGCGAAACCGTAGGCGTTGTCGCGGATCGGGAAGAGGTCGTAGAAGTCTCCGCCGACCTCGTTGCCCTCGCCGGCCGCGCGGTAGATGACGTCCACCTCGACACCGGGGATGTCCGGGAGGCCGGGCGGCAGCAGACTGCGCTGGAGGGACTGACTGATCGCCATGCGCTCCGAGTAGAGGCGGGCGTTGTCGAGGGCCAGTGCCGCTCGGCGGGAGAGATCCTCCGCGAGCTCCAGGATCTCCTGGCGGAAGTGGTCGTCGGACGGCTTGCCCAGGGTGAGCATGCCGATGACACGGTTCCGGGCGACGAGCGGAAGGACCACGGTCTCCCCGCCGACCACGGCCGCGGTCGCGAGCGTGGCGTCGATGCCGGAGGACAACGGGCCTCCCGTACCGCCCAGTTCGCGCAGTGAGGTGGAGAGCGCGGCCCGGTGGGCGGCCTCGCCCGGGGCGGCCCAGACGCGGGCGCCCGGAGTGGGCACAGGGTCGGGCGGGGCGATGGACGACAACAGCGCCTTCAGCCCGTCGATGCGGTCCTCGTCCTCGTGCAGAACATACGAGAGGTACGGTTCCGAGACCTGGTCGGCGATCGTATAGACGGCGCACCAGGTGGCCAGGGTGGGGACCGTCATCTGGGCCATCAGGGCCAGGGTCTGGTCGCGGTCGAGGGTGCCGGCCAGCAGGTCGGAGGCCTCGACGAGGAAGCTGAGGGAGCCGCGGCGGAGGCGTTCGAGCTCGCCGAGGCGGGCCGATTCGACGGCCAGGGCGATGCGGTCCGCGGCGAACTGGAGGCGCAGGGCCTCCTCGTTGGAGTAGCGGTTGGAGCTTTCGGCGGCGACGCCGAGGGAGCCGGTGAGGCGTCCCTCGACCTTCAGGGGCACGGTGACGACCGAGCGCATCCCGGTGCCTTCGAGGAGGGGCACCGCGCCGGGGACGGCGGCCAGGTCCTCGTGGACGGCCGGCATCCGGGCGGAGCCGTAACGGCTGGCGCCGGTCTCGACGGGGACCCGGGCGAACCGCTGGCGGGCGGAGGGGAGTCCGGTGGTGGCCCGAACCTCCAGTTCGGTCTCGTCGTCCGTGGCGAGCAGCAGGAAGGCGGAGTCGCCGTCGAGCATGTCGCGGGCGCGTTCCACCGTGCGCTGGAGGAGGCCGTCGAGGTCGTCAGGGGCCGGGGAGCCGATGAAGACCTCGAAGGGGTCGGTGGCGCGGTTCTCGGCGCCCGGGTCGGAGACCGCGGGGCGCTGTGGGGTCTGGAGGACCGCGCGCTCGTACTCCCGTACCAGGAGACAGACCGTGGAGGGCTCGCCTGCGGCGTCACGGACGCGCAGATGGGAGGCGTACACGGGGATGACCCGGCCGTCGGCGCAGCGGATGCCGTAGCTGCCTTCCCAGCGGGACAGCCGGAGAGCCTCGACAAGGCCGGTGCCGATGCCGGGGGTGTGCGGCCAGGCGGCGAGGTCGCCGAGCGGCTTTCCGGTGACCTGCTCGGCGCCGTAACCGAAGAGTTCCTCGGCGTCCTCGTTCCAGGCGGTGATGGCGCCGCCGCGGTCGATCTGGGCGACGGCGACGCGGACCCGGCTGTCCGCGACCGGGAGGAGGGCGTCCGGGAGGACCGGACCCGCGGAGCGGGTGCCGATCGCGCGCTCGGGAAGATCGAGCTGGAACCAGACATGTTTGTGCGTGGGGGTGTACTCGACGCCCCAGCGGGTGGCGAGGGCGGCGCACAGGAGCAGGCCCCGGCCGTTCTCCCGGTCGGGATGGGCGAGCGTGCGGCCGCCCTGGACGGGGATCTCGCGCTCGGGGTAGTGGTCGGCGACCTCGACGCGGACCCCGTCCTCGCTGCGCAGGCACAGGACGTCGGCGGCGGTGCCGGCGTGGATGACGGCGTTGGTGACCAGTTCGCTGGTGAGGACGACGGCGTCGTCGACGACTTCGGCGTACCCCCACCCCTGGAGGGTGTCCCGGACGAAGGCGCGGGCGGTCGCGACGGACCGCCCGACGGGGTCGAAAGTGGCAGCCGCCCGCGCGGTGATCACAGAACTCCTCGTACGCGTCTCGACGCCCGGCTCCGCCATGGTCGGTCTGCCCCTCCCCGCTGCCCGGTGGTCGTCTTCGCGCCACCCCACCCCCGCCGGGCGGACCGGGGCGGTTGGACAGCCGGATGCCAGGTTACTTACCTTCGCTGTCCGAGCGGATGCCGGTCACCACTGTTTCCGTCCCCCGAGGGCGGGGACGCTATGCGAAGCTGCCGAACTGTTATCGCCGGGTTCGGCTGCGATGAAACACTGGGCAGGCTTGTGGCGACGGCCCGGGCAGTACGGTCAACCCCTTCGGGAGGGACACGGTGGAGTCTGGCACGGCGGCGCCTCGCCGCAGCGGCAGCGGCACGCGCGCGAAGGGCGGACGGTCCCGGAGTGGTGGTGGGACGGTGCAGGTGGACGCGGCGGCCATGGAGCGGCTGCTCGCTGCCCTGGTCTCGATGCGGGACGGGAACTTCCGTAAGCGGCTGACCGTGTCGGGCGACGGCGTGATGGCGGAGATCTGCGCCGTCTTCAACGAGGTCGCCGACCGGCAGATGCATCTGACCGGCGAGTTGTCGCGGGTGCGGCGCATGGTGGGGCGCGAGGGCAAGCTGTCCGAGCGCCTCGAGGCGGGGGCCAGCGAGGGCGCCTGGGCGGCGGCGATCGAGGCCGCGAACGCGCTGGTCGACGACATGACGCGGCCGGTCTCCGAGGTGGGGCGGGTCCTTTCGGCGGTGGCCGAGGGCGATCTGGACCAGCGGATGGACTTGCGTTCGGACGGACCGGACGGGGCGGCGCGGCCGCTGCGTGGCGAGTTCCTGAAGGTCGCGCGGACCGTGAACAACCTGGTCGACCAGCTGTCGGCGTTCACGGACGAAGTGACAAGGGTCGCACTGGAGGTCGGTACCGAGGGCAAGCTGGGCGGTCAGGCCCAGGTGCGAGGTATGTCCGGTTCGTGGAAGGATCTCACGGATTCGGTCAACACCATGGCGTACCGGCTGACGGCGCAGGTGCGTGACATCGCTCTCGTCACGACGGCGGTCGCCAAGGGCGATCTGTCGCGGAAGGTCACCGCACATGTGGCCGGCGAGATGCTGGAGCTGAAGAACACCGTCAACACGATGGTGGATCAGCTGTCCTCGTTCTCCTCCGAGGTGACCCGCGTGGCGCGCGAGGTGGGTACCGAGGGCGAGCTGGGCGGTCAGGCCGAGGTGGCGGGTGTCGCCGGTGTCTGGAAGGACCTGACCGACTCCGTCAACACGATGGCGGGAAATCTCACCAATCAGGTGAGGGGTATCGCCGAGGTGACCACGGCGGTCGCCAACGGCGACCTGTCCCAGAAGGTCACCGTGAGCGCGCGCGGCGAGGTCGCGCAACTCGCGGACACCATCAACCAGATGACCGAGACGCTGCGTACCTTCGCCGACGAGGTGACGCGCGTGTCGGGCGAGGTCGGTGCGCAGGGTCTGCTCGGGGGCCAGGCGCAGGTGCCCGGTGCGGCCGGTACGTGGAAGGACCTGACCGACTCGGTCAACACCGTCTTCCGGAACATCACCACGCAGGTGCGGGACATCGCGCAGGTGACGACGGCGGTCGCCAACGGTGATCTGTCGCAGAAGGTCACCGTCGACGTGGCCGGCGAGATGCTGGAGCTGAAGAACACCGTCAACACGATGGTGGACCAGCTGTCCGCGTTCGGTTCCGAGGTGACCCGGGTGGCGCGGGAGGTCGGCGTCGAGGGTCTGCTCGGGGGCCAGGCGCAGGTGCCGGGTGCGGCGGGTACGTGGAAGGACCTGACCGATTCGGTGAACACGGCGTTCCGCAACCTGACCGGTCAGGTGCGGGACATCGCGCAGGTGACGACGGCGGTTGCCAACGGTGATCTGTCGCAGAAGGTCACCGTCGATGTCGCGGGCGAGATGCTGGAGCTGAAGAACACCGTCAACACGATGGTGTCGCAGCTCTCGTCCTTCGCCGACCAGGTGACGCGGATGGCCAGGGACGTGGGCACCGAGGGCCGGCTGGGCGGTCAGGCCCGGGTCGACGGCGTCTCCGGTACGTGGAAGGAGCTCACCGACTCCGTCAACTTCATGGCCGGCAACCTGACGTCCCAGGTGCGCCAGATCGCCCAGGTGACGACGGCGGTGGCGCGGGGTGACCTGTCGCAGAAGATCGACGTGGACGCGCGCGGCGAGATCCTGGAGCTGAAGAACACCATCAACACGATGGTCGACCAGCTGTCCGCGTTCGCGGAGCAGGTGACCCGGGTGGCCCGTGAGGTGGGTACGGACGGCCGGCTCGGCGGGCAGGCGCAGGTGCCGGGCGTCGCCGGCGTGTGGCGCGATCTGACCGACTCGGTGAACGGCATGGCCGGGAACCTCACCGCCCAGGTCCGTAACATCGCGCAGGTCGCCACGGCGGTGGCGCGGGGTGACCTGTCGCAGAAGATCGACGTGGACGCGCGCGGCGAGATCCTGGAGCTGAAGAACACCCTCAACACCATGGTCGACCAGCTCTCCAGCTTCGCGGAGCAGGTGACCCGGGTGGCCCGTGAGGTGGGTACGGAGGGCATCCTGGGTGGTCAGGCCGAGGTGCAGGGTGTCTCCGGCACCTGGAAGGACCTCACCCAGTCCGTGAACTTCATGGCGAACAACCTGACTTCGCAGGTGCGCAACATCGCCGAGGTGACCACGGCGGTCGCCAAGGGCGATCTCTCGAAGAAGATCACCGTCGACGCCAAGGGCGAGATCCTGGAGCTGGTGACGACCGTCAACACGATGGTCGACCAGCTGTCCAACTTCGCCGACGAGGTGACGCGAGTCGCCCGTGAGGTGGGTACGGAGGGAATCCTCGGTGGTCAGGCGCGGGTGCGCGGGGTCACCGGCACCTGGAAGGACCTGAGCGACAACGTCAACCTGATGGCCAACAACCTGACCAGTCAGGTGCGGAACATCTCCCGCGTCTCCGCGGCGGTCGCCAACGGCGATCTGACGAAAAAGGTGACGGTCGAGGCGCGCGGCGAGGTCGCCGAGCTCGCCGACACCGTCAACACGATGGTGACGACCCTGTCGTCGTTCGCGGACGAGGTGACGCGAGTCGCCCGCGAGGTGGGTACGGAAGGCGAACTGGGCGGTCAGGCAAGGGTTCCGGGCGTCTCGGGCACCTGGAAGGACCTGACCGAGTCGGTGAACTCGATGGCGTCGAACCTGACCGGTCAGGTGCGCCAGATCGCGACGGTCACCACCGCCATCGCCAAGGGCGATCTCACCAAGAAGATCGACATCGACGCGCGCGGTGAGATCCAGGAGCTGAAGAACACCATCAACACGATGGTCGACCAGCTGTCCAACTTCGCCGAGGAGGTCACGCGTGTGGCCCGTGAGGTGGGCACGGACGGTCAGCTCGGCGGCCAGGCACGGGTCCGGGACGTCGACGGCACCTGGCGGGACCTGACCGAGTCCGTGAACGAGATGGCCGGGAACCTGACCCGGCAGGTGCGCGCCATCGCGGCCGTCGCCACCGCGGTGACCCGCGGCGACCTCAACCTCAAGATCGACGGTGTGGACGCGGCGGGCGAGATCCAGGCCCTCCAGGACAACATCAACACCATGATCGCCAACCTGCGCGACACCACCCTCGCCAACGAGGAGCAGGACTGGCTCAAGGGCAACCTGGCCCGCATCTCCGGTCTGATGCAGGGCCGGCGGGATCTGGACGACGTCGCCTCGCTCATCATGAGCGAGCTGACCCCGGTCGTCTCCGCCCAGCACGGCGCCTTCTTCGTGGCGATGCCGACCGGCTCCGCCACCGGCAGCGCGGAACTGGGCGGCCAGGGCGAGGGCGCGTACGAGCTGCGGATGCGCGGCAGTTACGGATACTCCGCCGGGTCCATGCCGACGTCGTTCCGCCCCGGCGAGACGCTCATCGGGACGGCGGCCGAGGAGAAGCGGACGATCCAGGTCAACGTGCCGCCGGGCTATCTGAAGATCTCGTCCGGTCTCGGCGAGGCGGCCCCGGCGCATGTGATCGTGCTCCCCGTCCTCTTCGAGGGGAAGGTCCTCGGCGTGATTGAGCTGGCCTCCTTCCAGCCGTTCACGCAGATCCAGCGTGACTTCCTCAACCAGCTGGCCGAGCTGATCGCGACCACCGTCAACACCATCAGCGTCAACACCAAGACCGAGGTGCTGCTCAAGCAGTCGCAGGAGCTGACCGAGCAGCTGCGGGAGCGTTCGGCCGAGCTGGAGCACCGGCAGAAGGAGCTGCAGGGCTCCAACGCCGAGCTGGAGGAGAAGGCGGAGCTGCTCGCACGGCAGAACCGGGACATCGAGGTGAAGAACACCGAGATCGAGGAGGCCCGGCAGGTCCTGGAGGAGCGGGCCGAGCAGCTCGCCGTCTCCATGCGCTACAAGTCCGAGTTCCTGGCCAACATGTCGCACGAGCTGCGCACCCCGCTCAACTCGCTGCTGATCCTGGCCAAGCTGCTCGCCGACAACGCGGACGCCAACCTCTCGCCCAAGCAGGTCGAGTTCGCCGAGACCATCCACGGCGCCGGCTCCGACCTGCTCCAGCTGATCAACGACATCCTCGACCTGTCGAAGGTCGAGGCGGGCAAGATGGACGTCTCTCCGACTCGTATCGCGCTGGTTCAGCTCGTCGACTACGTCGAGGCGACGTTCCGGCCGCTCACCGCGGAGAAGGGGCTCGACTTCTCGGTCCGGGTCTCGCCCGAGCTGCCCGCCACGCTGCACACCGATGAGCAGCGGCTTCTCCAGGTGCTGCGCAACCTGCTGTCCAACGCGGTGAAGTTCACCGACACGGGCGCGGTGGAGCTGGTCATCCGGCCGGCCGGGACGGACGTGCCGCAGTCGATCCGCGAGCAGTTGCTCGAGGCCGGTTCGCTGCGGGACCCGGAGGCCGAGCTGATCGCGTTCTCGGTGACGGACACCGGCATCGGGATCGCGGCGGGCAAGATGCGGGTCATCTTCGAGGCGTTCAAGCAGGCCGACGGGACGACCAGCCGCAAGTACGGCGGTACGGGTCTGGGGCTCTCCATCAGCCGCGAGATCGCGCGGCTGCTCGGCGGTGAGATCTACGCGGCGAGCGAGCCGGGCCGCGGTTCGACGTTCACGCTCTATCTGCCGCTGAGCCCCAGCGAGCTCCCGCCGCAGGGGTACGGGCCGGGGGAGCCGGGGTCGATGGACCCGCAGCCGGGCCTGGAGGACGGCGAGGGCACCACGCACTTCGCGTCCGCGCCCATGGCGGCCGACCTGCGTTCCGGTGCGGGCGCGCTGTTCCGGCACCGGCGCAAGACGTCGCACGGGATGGACGCGCGGCCGGCGCTGCCGGGACAGCCCGGCCGGGCCGGTCAGCCGGAGCAGACGGCGGCCGAGGACCGGGCGGATGCCGAACCGCGCCGTACGTTCGCCTTCGGCGGCGAGAAGGTGCTGATCGTCGACGACGACATCCGTAACGTCTTCGCGCTCACCAGCGTCCTGGAGCAGCACGGTCTTGCGGTGCTGTACGCCGAGAACGGCCGGGAGGGCATCGAGGTCCTGGAGCAGCACGACGATGTGACGGTCGTTCTGATGGACATCATGATGCCCGAGATGGACGGGTATGCGACGACGACCGCGATCCGGCGGATGCCGCAGTTCGCCGGGCTGCCGATCATCGCGCTCACGGCGAAGGCGATGAAGGGTGACCGGGAGAAGGCGATCGAGTCGGGAGCCTCCGACTACGTCACCAAGCCCGTCGATCCCGATCATCTCCTCTCCGTGATGGAGGAGTGGATGCGCGGAAACGGAACTGGGGGTTGTTGACGGACTGTCGCCGAGGGCGTGTGAGAGAGCGATATTCGGGGAACCTTCTGGTCTCTCACCGCGTTTCTGCTACGTGCACAGTGACATCGCGGTGACAGGGTGTGGCGACAGGCGGGGTGCGGCTACCATGACCGGCACAAGGACGGACGGCGCATGGGAGTCGTCTTCTGGGGCGGCGCCCGGTGCTTCCCCCGGCTCGGCGAGTCGGGGAGAGCCGATGCCGGGGCGAGGAGGACGGGGCATGGTGCAGAAGGCCAAGATCCTCCTGGTCGATGACCGGCCGGAGAATCTGCTGGCGCTGGAGGCCATTCTCTCCGCGCTCGATCAGACGCTGGTGCGGGCATCGTCCGGGGAGGAAGCGCTCAAGGCGCTGCTGACCGACGATTTCGCGGTCATTCTGCTGGATGTCCAGATGCCCGGAATGGACGGATTCGAGACCGCCGCGCACATCAAGCGGCGCGAGCGGACCCGGGACATTCCGATCATCTTCCTCACCGCGATCAACCACGGGCCGCACCACACCTTCCGCGGGTACGCCGCGGGCGCGGTCGACTACATCTCCAAGCCGTTCGACCCGTGGGTGCTGCGCGCCAAGGTCTCGGTGTTCGTCGAGCTGTACATGAAGAACTGTCAGCTGCGCGAGCAGGCCGCACTGCTCCGACTGCAGCTGGAGGGCGGCAGCGGCGGCGGTCACGCCAAGGAGTCGGCCGGGCTGCTCGCCGAGCTCTCCGCCCGCCTCGCCGCGGTCGAGGAGCAGGCCGAGGC
This sequence comes from Streptomyces sp. NPDC046712, assembly GCF_040645695.1. Lineage (NCBI taxonomy): Bacteria > Bacillati > Actinomycetota > Actinomycetes > Kitasatosporales > Streptomycetaceae > Streptomyces > Streptomyces sp. NPDC046712. The sequence continues at coordinate 9,472 of NZ_JBEYYW010000052.1, forward strand.
GCTGTCCAAGCAGCTCGACGACGACTCGGCCGATGCCGCGGCCGTCGCCACCGCCGCCCATCTGGAGCGCAAGCTCACCGGACTGCGGCGGGCCCTCGACGCGCTGGAGCCGGGTACGAGCGGTCCGCCCGTACTCCCCTCCCAGAGCTGACGCTCCGTCAACCATTCGACGCCCGCCGTGAGCGGGCGTCAGTTTCGTGCCACGGCAAGGACGACACGAACGGGTGATACCGGACGCGCACGTGTCCGATGCCGTTCACACCGGTAACCTCAGCATCATGGCCTCACGTACGTCCGGCAAAGGTTCCCAGGGCACGGCGGGCACCGCGAAGCCGCGTGCCGGCCGTACGACGGGTGCCGCGAAGAAGGCGGCGCCCGCGAAGTCGCCCGCCAAGCCCCCCGCGAAGAAGACCGCGGCCAAGAAGGCCGCGCCCGCGAAGCGCGCCCCCGCCAAGAAGACCGCGGCGAAGAAGGCCGCCCCCAAGCCCGCGCCGTCCCCGACCGGCGGCGTCTACCGGCTCGCCCGCGGACTGTGGCTCGGCCTCGCGCACGGCGTGGGGGCGATGTTCCGGGGGATAGGGCGGGGAGCGAAGGGTCTCGACCCCGCGCACCGCAAGGACGGCATGGCGCTGCTGCTGCTCGGCCTCGCGCTGATCGTCGCCGCCGGGACCTGGTCCAATCTGCGCGGGCCGGTCGGCGACCTCGTGGAGATGCTCGTCACCGGCGCCTTCGGCCGCCTCGACCTGCTCGTGCCGCTCCTGGTCGGCGCCATCGGCATCCGGCTGATCCTCTACCCGGAGAAGCCCGAGGCCAACGGCCGGATCGTGATCGGCCTCTCCGCCCTCGTCATCGGCGTGCTCGGACAGGTCCACATCGCCTGCGGCTCCCCGGGGCGCGGCGAGGGCACCAAGGCCATGCAGGACGCCGGCGGACTCATCGGCTGGGCCGCGTCCAAGCCGCTCATCTTCATGATGGGCGAGGTCCTCGCCGTACCCCTGCTGGTACTGCTCACGATCTTCGGGCTCCTCGTCGTCACCGCCACCCCTGTCAACGCCATCCCGCAGCGGCTGCGCGCCCTCGGTGCCAGGCTCGGCATCGTCGAGCCCGCCTACGACCCCGAGGCGGGCGAGGAGCCGTACGAGGAGGACTGGCGCGAGGCCGCCCCGCGGCCCGCCGCCCGTTCCCGGCGTGGCACGCCCGGACCCGGCCGATCCGGCGAGGTGTACGACGTCGACCGGGCCGAGGACGAGGCGCTCACCCGGCGCGGCCGCCCGCGCCGCCCCTCGGTGCAGCCGGCCTTCGACCGGCCCATGGACGCGGTGGACGTCGCCGCGGCCGCGGCCGCCGCCCTGGACGGCGCCGTGCTCAACGGGATGCCGCCCTCCCCGCTGGTCGCCGACCTGACCCGGGACGTCACCGCCGAGCGGGCCGCCGCCCTGGCAGCGGCCGCCGCGGAGGCCGCCGAGGCTCCTCCCGCCGCCCCGGTCCCGACCGCCCGCGGCGAGAAGGCCGGACGCCTTCCCGGAGCCGTACCGGATCTGACCAAGCCGGCGCCCGAGCACACCGCGCTGCCGCCGCGCGCGGAGCAGCTGCAGCTCTCCGGGGACATCACCTACGCCCTGCCCTCGCTCGACCTGCTGGAACGCGGCGGCCCGGGCAAGACGCGCAGCGCGGCGAACGACGCCGTGGTGGACGCGCTCACCAACGTCTTCACCGAGTTCAAGGTCGACGCGGCCGTCACCGGTTTCACGCGGGGACCGACGGTCACGCGGTACGAGGTCGAGCTCGGCCCGGCCGTGAAGGTCGAGAAGATCACGGCCCTGACGAAGAACATCGCGTACGCCGTGGCCTCCCCGGACGTACGGATCATCTCGCCGATCCCCGGCAAGTCCGCGGTCGGCATCGAGATCCCGAACTCCGACCGGGAGATGGTCAACCTCGGCGACGTGCTCCGTCTGGCCGCCGCTGCCGAGGACGACCATCCGATGCTGGTCGCGCTCGGCAAGAACGTCGAGGGCGGCTACGAGATGGCCAACCTGGCGAAGATGCCGCACGTCCTGGTCGCCGGCGCCACCGGCTCCGGAAAGTCCTCGTGCATCAACTGCCTGATCACGTCGATCATGATAAGAGCGACCCCCGAGGACGTCCGGATGGTCCTCGTCGACCCCAAGCGGGTCGAGCTCACCGCGTACGAGGGCATCCCGCACCTGATCACACCGATCATCACCAACCCCAAGCGGGCCGCCGAGGCCCTGCAGTGGGTCGTGCGCGAGATGGACCTGCGCTACGACGACCTGGCCGCCTTCGGCTTCCGGCACATCGACGACTTCAACGAGGCGATCCGCAACGGCAAGGTCAAGCTGCCCGAAGGCAGCGAGCGCGAGCTCAAGACCTATCCGTACCTGCTGGTGATCGTGGACGAGCTGGCCGACCTGATGATGGTCGCGCCCCGGGACGTCGAGGACGCCATCGTCCGCATCACCCAGTTGGCGCGCGCCGCCGGCATCCACCTGGTGCTCGCCACCCAACGGCCGTCGGTGGACGTCGTCACCGGTCTGATCAAGGCGAACGTGCCCTCGCGGCTCGCCTTCGCGACCTCCTCGCTCGCCGACAGCCGCGTCATCCTCGACCAGCCGGGCGCCGAGAAGCTCATCGGAAAGGGTGACGGTCTGTTCCTGCCGATGGGTGCGAACAAGCCCGTCCGGATGCAGGGCGCCTTCGTCACCGAGGCCGAGGTCGCGGCCGTCGTCCAGCACTGCAAGGACCAGATGGCGCCGGTCTTCCGGGACGACGTCACCGTCGGCACCAAGCAGAAGAAGGAGATCGACGAGGAGATCGGCGACGACCTCGACCTGCTGTGCCAGGCCGCGGAACTGGTCGTCTCCACCCAGTTCGGCTCGACCTCGATGCTCCAGCGCAAGCTGCGCGTCGGGTTCGCCAAGGCCGGACGGCTGATGGACCTGATGGAGTCGCGGAACATCGTCGGGCCGAGCGAGGGGTCCAAGGCGCGTGACGTGCTCGTCAAGCCGGATGAGCTGGACGGGGTACTGGCGGTCATCCGCGGGGAGTCCGGGGAGTGATCCGCGGGCGGTTCGGGGAGTGGTCCGCGGGCGGTTCGGGGAGTGATTCGCGCGGAGTTCAGGTGGTCCGCGCGGCAGCCACGCCATAACGAGACCTGGCCGAGACTCACTCGTAAGGGAACGGGGGCAACCGTTTCCCTTGGGCGTACGTCAAGTTGGAGGGAGGGACAGAACGATGTCCCAGCCTCATGGCGTACAAACAGCCTCCGCCCGGTTGCCCCACCCTTTCGTACCACCCATAGACTGAACGTCCAGCAGGTGGTTACACGCTCGAAAGGCGCTCTCGTGTCCATCGGCAACTCCCCCGAATCCCCCGAAGACGACCGGAACTTCCCGGCAGACGACCGGGATTCGATCGGTCGTGCTCTCCAGCAGGGCCGGATCGCCGCCGGTCTCACCGTCGACGAGGTCAGTGCCTCCACACGCGTCCGTATCCCGATCGTTCACGCGATCGAGGAGGACGACTTCTCGCGCTGCGGCGGCGACGTCTACGCCCGCGGGCACATCCGTACGCTCGCGCGCGCCGTGGGACTCGATCCCGCGTCGCTGATCGAGCAGTACGACGCCGAGCACGGCGGCCGGCCCGCGCCCACCCCCGCCGCCCCGCTGTTCGAGGCGGAACGTATTCGTCCCGAGCCGCGCCGCCCCAACTGGACCGCCGCCATGGTGGCCGCGATCGTCGCCGTCGTCGGCTTCGTCGGCTTCACGATGTTCAACGGGACCGACGCGACGACCAGCGGCGGCGCCGTGGTCGGGGGCCCGGCCCCCGAGAAGAAGACCACCAGTCCCACCACGAAGCCGGCGCAGACCACCAAGCCGGCGCCCACCGGCAGCGCCATCGCGGCCGTCCCGAAGGACAAGGTCACGGTCAAGCTCACCGCGATCGACGACAAGAGCTGGATCTCAGCCAAGGCGAGCGACGGCAAGCTGCTCTTCGACGGGCTTCTCCTCGCGGGCGAGTCCAAGACCTTCCAGGACGCCGAGCGCATCGACCTGATCCTCGGCAACGCCGGCCCGATCGAGCTCTTCGTCAACGGCAAGAAGATCCAGGACAAATTCGAGTCCGGTGCCGTGGAGCGGCTCTCCTACGCCAAGGGAGACCCCGAGGCCGGCTGATGTTCCCGGCAGCCGTCGCGCAGGTGAACCCTGCGCGGCGGGGGTACGGCCGGGACGAAGTAGTCTTGAGCCCATGCCCGAACGCCGTACCGTCGCCCTTGTCACTCTTGGCTGCGCCCGTAACGAGGTGGACTCGGAGGAGCTCGCAGGCCGCTTGGCAGCGGACGGCTGGGAGCTCGTCGAGAACGCCGAGGACGCCGATGTCGCCGTCGTCAACACCTGTGGATTCGTCGAGGCCGCCAAGAAGGACTCCGTCGACGCCCTCCTCGAAGCCAATGATCTGAAGGATCACGGCAAGACCCAGGCCGTCGTCGCGGTCGGCTGCATGGCCGAGCGATACGGCAAGGAGCTCGCCGAGGCCCTGCCCGAAGCCGACGGCGTGCTCGGCTTCGACGACTATTCGGACATCTCCAACCGGCTGCAGACCATCCTCAGCGGTGGCAGCGTGGAGGCCCACACCCCGCGCGACCGGCGCAAACTGCTGCCGCTGTCCCCGGTGGAGCGGCAGGAGGCCGCCGCCGCGGTCGCCCTCCCGGGCCACGGCGCCGTGGAGGCGCCGGAGAACGTGCCCAGCGACCTTCCCGAGGGACTCGCCCCGGCCTCCGGCCCGCGCGCCCCGCTGCGCCGCAGACTCGACCGCAGCCCCGTCGCCTCGGTGAAGCTCGCCTCCGGCTGCGACCGCCGCTGCTCCTTCTGCGCCATCCCGTCCTTCCGCGGCTCCTTCGTCTCGCGGCGTCCCTCCGACGTCCTCAACGAGACGCGCTGGCTCGCCGAGCAGGGTGTGAAGGAGATCATGCTGGTCTCCGAGAACAACACCTCCTACGGCAAGGACCTGGGCGACATCCGCCTCCTGGAGAGCCTGCTGCCCGACCTCGCGGCCGTCGACGGCATCGAGCGGGTCCGGGTCAGCTACCTCCAGCCCGCCGAGATGCGGCCCGGCCTCATCGACGTCCTGACGTCGACCGAGAAGGTCGCCCCGTACTTCGACCTGTCCTTCCAGCACAGCGCCCCGGACGTCCTGCGGGCCATGCGCCGCTTCGGCGACACCGACCGCTTCCTGGAGCTCCTGGACACGATCCGGGGGAAGGCCCCGACGGCCGGCGCCCGCTCGAACTTCATCGTCGGCTTCCCCGGCGAGACCGAAGCGGACTTCGCCGAGCTGGAACGCTTCATCACCCACGCGCGGCTCGACGCCATCGGCGTCTTCGGCTACTCCGACGAGGACGGCACGGAAGCCGCCACGTACGAGCACAAGCTCGACCAGGAGGTCGTCGACGAGCGGCTCGCCCACCTCTCACGACTCGCCGAGGAGCTCACCGCCCAGCGTGCGGAGGAGCGGATCGGAGAGACCCTGGAAGTACTCGTCGAATCCATCGACGAGGAGGACGGCGTGATCGGCCGCGCGGCCCACCAGGCGCCCGAGACGGACGGCCAGGTCGTCCTCACCACGGACTCGGCCGCGAGCCGGGACCTCGCTCCCGGCCGTATGGTCGTGGCGAAGGTCGTGGGAACGGAAGGCGTCGACCTGGTGGCCGAGTGTCTTTTCGAGGAGGCGGGCAGATGACCGGAGTGCCGGCATCCGCGACGGGCGGGACCGGTAGGCCCGCGCCCGGCGGCAAGCTGGGCACTGCGGCCGTCAATCAGGCCAGCCTCTGGAACATCGCGAACATCCTCACCATGATCCGCCTGGTGCTCGTACCCTGCTTCGTGGTGCTGCTGCTCCAGGACGGCGGGCACGACCCGGTCTGGCGCGCCTGGGCATGGGCCGCGTTCGCCGTCGCCATGATCACGGACGTCTTCGACGGCCACCTGGCACGGGCGTACAACCTGGTCACGGACTTCGGGAAGATCGCCGACCCGATCGCCGACAAGGCGATCATGGCCGCCGGACTGATCTGTCTGTCGGCGCTCGGGGATCTGCCCTGGTGGGTGACGGGCGTGATCCTCGCGCGTGAGCTGGGCATCACGCTGATGCGGTTCTGGGTGATCCGGCACGGGGTCATTCCGGCCAGCCGCGGCGGCAAGATGAAGACGCTGGCGCAGGGCACGGCAGTCGGCATGTACGTGCTGGTGCTCACCGGTCCACTCGCCACGTTGCGCTTCTGGGTGATGGCGATCGCCGTCGTGCTGACGGTCGTCACCGCTCTGGACTATGTGCGAGAAGCCGTCGTCCTGCGACGCAGGGGGCTGGCGGCGGAACGGGCCGCGAAGGCCGGCGGAGCGCCGGTCGAGGCGTCCGGCGGTGAATCCGCGGGCGGGTCGGTCGGCGGGGCCGGCGGTGAGTCGGTCGGCGGGCCGGTCGGTGGGTCCGGCGGTGAGTCCGTTCCGGGGCCCGCCACGGGTCCGGAAGGCGGGGCACCCGAGACGCCCGGGGCTTCTGGGGCGTCCGCGAAGGGCCCGGCAGCGGGGTCGGCGCGATGAACGGAGCCGCCCGGGTCATGGAACTGCTTGCGGAGCGTGGTCACACGGTGGCCGCCGCGGAGTCCCTCACGGGCGGTCTGGTGGCCGCGGAGCTGACGGCGGCACCTGGAGCATCGAAGGGCTTCCGCGGGTCCGTCACGGCGTACGCAACGGCCCTCAAGGGTGAACTCCTGGGGGTCGACGAGACCCTTCTGGCGGAGCGCGGCGCGGTCGATCCCGAGGTCGCGCTGCAGATGGCGGCGGGTGTGCGGCTGCGGCTGGGCGCCGACTGGGGTGTCGCGACCACGGGCGTCGCCGGGCCCGAACCGCAGGACGGACAGCCCGTCGGAACGGTGTACGTGGCCGTGGCGGGGCCCGTGGGGGCCGGGAAAGTGGCCGCATTGCGGTTGAACGGCGGCCGTGCGGAAATCCGTAGAGAGAGTGTACGGAGCGTGCTGGAACTGCTCGTCGACGAACTCTCGGGAAATGGGCGGGCACAGGATACGGAACAGAACGGGGGGAATTGATGTTTGCAGCCCTGAGTGAACACGACATCGCTCCCCGCACGGCCGCAGCGCGAGGCGGTACGGTGGGGCGTGAAGGATGCGGCTACGCGGTCCGAGGAGGGAGCCACCGATGATTCTGCTCCGTCGCCTGCTGGGTGACGTGCTGCGTCGGCAGCGCCAGCGCCAGGGCCGTACTCTGCGCGAAGTCTCCTCGTCCGCCCGAGTTTCGCTCGGCTATCTCTCCGAGGTGGAGCGGGGGCAGAAGGAGGCTTCCTCCGAACTGCTCTCCGCGATCTGCGACGCGCTTGACGTACGGATGTCCGAGCTCATGCGTGAAGTGAGCGACGAGCTGTCGCTGGCCGAACTGGCCGAGTCGGCAGCGGCGAGCGAACCGGTGCCGACGCCGGTACGCCCGATGCTCAATTCGGTGTCGGTGACGTCGGTGGCAGGTGTGCCCACCGAGCGGGTGACCATCAAGGCGCCCGCGGAAGCTGTGGACGTCGTCGCTGCCTGAACCGAAGTGGGCGAACGCCCCGGGTGGTGCCCTGTAGGGGCACCGGCCGGGGCTTTCGTCGTCTTGGGGAACCTTCGTGATTTCCATCCGAGATGCCCGGCTTTGCGTGTTCGTGCCATGGTGGGGAGGAACATACGACTGGTTGGAGATTCCGCATGTCTGTCGTGAAGAGCTCCCTGTCCGACGCCGACCTCAAGACGGTCGGTGGTGCCCTGCAGGGCGCGCTGGTCGACCTGGTCGATCTCGCCCTGGTCGCCAAGCAGGTGCACTGGAACGTGGTCGGGCCGCGCTTCCGCTCCGTCCATCTGCAGCTCGACGAAGTCGTGGTCACCGCACGTCAGCACTCCGACGTGGTGGCCGAACGCGCCTCGGCGATCGGGGTGAACCCGGACGGGCGGTCGTCGACGGTGGCGTCGTCGAGCGCGATCGGGGCCGTACCGGTGCCGGAGGGGTGGATCAAGGACACGGACGCCGTGGAGATCCTCGTCCGGGCGCTCGGGGCCGTGACCGCGCGGATGCGCGAGCGCATCCAGGTGACGGAGGACCCGGACCCGGTCACGCAGGACATTCTGATCGGGCTGACGGCCGATCTCGAGAAGCACGCCTGGATGTTCCAGGCGGAGAACGCGTAGGCGTGGCACGTGCCATGGAGTTGTGCGTCCCGTGCGCCCGGTCTGCCTCCGGTGCGCCCTCCCGCCGTGTGATACGCCCGGTCTAGCGTCGACCGGAGGAGGCGGCCATGGTACGGCGACGGGTTCCGCTGGTGACGCTCGCGTGGATCGCGGGCGCGCTGGTGGCCGGCGGGCTGTGGTGGTGGGCGGTGCTGCGACTGGTGCTGGCCCCGGAACAGTCGGGGCTGGTGGAGGGGGCGGTCGCGGCCGGCGGCTGGGGGCTGAGTCTGCTGCCGGTGCACGTGACGGCGTCCGCCGCCGCGGGCGGCCGGGCGCGCGCCGGACGGGCCGTGGAGGGCACGGGGAGCGCACAGGTCACCACGGCATCGCGACCCCGCCGTTGGGGCGGAGGATCTGACCCGTCGTGAACGACGCGGCGTCGGAGGCGAGGTGGAGGACCGCGTGCGCGATGTCCTCCGGTTCGCCCACCCGGCCCAGGGGGGAGTGGCGGGCCATGGCCGCCTCCGCCTGCTGCTGCGCGGCAGGCTCGTGACGGTCGGTCATGGGGGTGCGAATCCAGCCGGGGGCGATCGCGTTGACCCGGATGCCGTGCGGTCCGACCTCGGTGGCCAGGGTCTTGGTCAGCTGCACGACGGCGGCCTTGGTGACGCTGTAGCAGAGCAGGCCCGGACTCGCGGTGTCCATCGCGCCCGAGGCCATCGTGACGATGGAGCCGCGGGTCCCGGTCGCGATCATCGAACGGGCCGCCTCCTGACAGGCGTAGAGGACCCCCTTGAAGTTGACCGCGAGGACGCGGTCGAGGTCCTCGTCGCGGGTGTCCAGGACGGTGCTCGTGTGCATGATCCCGGCGACGGCCGCCATCGTGTGCAGCGGGCCGGCGCTCGCGACGGCGGCGGCGAGGGCGGCGCGGTCGGTGACGTCGAGGGTGTGGGTGTGCGCGGTACCCCCCTGTTTCTCGACGAGCTCCGCGGTGCCGCGGAGGCCGGGGCCGTCGAGATCCGCGCAGTGGACGGTGGCGCCCGCCTCCGCGAGGAGCGCGGCGGTCGCGCGGCCGATCCCGCTCGCGGCGCCGGTGACGAACGCGGTGCGGCCGGTGAGGTCGTACGCCGTGAGGACCATGACCGGACGGTACGACCGCATCTGACGGTCCGTCAATTGGTGCGGGGGATTCGGTGCGTGATCAGTCGGAGGGGCCCCGCTGGCAGCCGGGGCACCAGTACGAGACGCGCTCGCCGAGCTCGGCCTTGCGGATGGGGGCACCGCAGCGCAGACAGGGACGCTTCTCGCGGCCGTATACGTACAGAGGGTGCGCGGGATGCCGGGTCGTGGTCGTGCGGCGCTCGGGGCGGTCCTTGTTCGCGTCGAGCAGGCGGCGGGCGGTGGCGACGAGCCGCTCGGGGACACCGGACGGGAGTTCGCCGACCGGGAGCCAGGGGGTGACCGCGGCGAGGAAGGCCAGCTCCGACTTGTAGACATTGCCGATGCCCGCGAGATTCCGCTGATCCAGGAGGGCCTCGCCGAGGGGGCGGGCGGGATCGGCGGTGAGCCTGCGGACGGCCTCCGCCGGATCCCAGTCCGGGCCGAGCAGATCCGGGCCGAGGTGGCCCACGGCGTCGTGCTCGTCGGCGGTGCGGATCAGTTCGAGGACAGGGAGGCGGTAGCCGACGGCGGTCTGCTCCGCGTTGCCGAGGATCGCCCGGATCTGGTGGGTGGGGCCGCCGCGCCAGCGCTCACCGGTGGCGTACACCTGCCACGAGCCGTCCATCCGCAGATGCGAGTGGAGGGTCAGGCCGCCGTCGAACCGGGTCAGCAGATGCTTTCCGCGCGGCGTCACGTCCAGGACCGCGCGGCCGGTCAGATCGGCGGTGGCGAACCGGGGCACGCGCAGATCCGACCGGGTCAGGACACGCCCGGCGAGCGCGGAGTGCAGGCGGCGGGCGGTCCGCCAGACGGTGTCTCCTTCGGGCATGACTCCATGATGCGGGACCGGGCGGGGGCGACGCCCTACGGGCGGAGGCGGAGTCCTCGCGGGGTGGCGTGGAAGCCGGCGGCCTCCAGAGGACGGGCGAGGGGGGAGGTGAGGGCTGCCGCCCCGTTGACGCGCTCCACCGTGACCGTGCCCAGGGACCCCGCGAGGGCGGCCGAGGCCAGCGACTCGGCCGCGGCTCTCAGCGCCGGGTCGTCCGGGTCGGTCGGCCAGGACAGCAGGGTCTTCCCGCCGCGCTCCATGTACAGCGTCAGCTCCCCGTCGACCAGGACCACCATCGAGCCCGCCTTGCGGCCGGGCTTGTGGCCCGCGCCGGTCGGCGGCTCGGGCCAGGGCAGCGCCGCCCCGTACGCGTTGGCCGGGTCGGCCGCCGCCAGGACCACCGCGCGCGGGCCGGCGCCCGCCTCCGCCCCGCGGTCGCGGGCGGTCGCCGCCGCGCGCAGCCGGTCGACGGCTCCGTCCATCGCGAACTGCGCGGCGCCGAGCCCCTCCACCACATAGCCGCGGCGGGCCTGCCCGCTGTCCTCGAAGGCCGACAGAATGCGGTACGTGGCGGAGAAACCGCCCTCGACGCCCTCGGCGGCCACCGCGCCCCTGGTGACCACGCCGTGCCGGTCCAGGAGCGTGCGGGCGAGGGCGTGGGCGCGGTGGGTCCGCTCCGGCTCAGGGGGCGGCAGCAGCGACCAGCGGCCGCTGACGGTGGGCGGTCCGGTGCGGGAGGCGGGCCGGGCGGCGGCGGTGAGCGTGCCGTAACGGCCGCGCGGGACCGTGCGCTTGGCGCGGTGGGCCGTGGACCCCGCCGTACGACCCGAACCGAGCAGGGAGCGCAGCGGCGCGAGGGTGTCGTTGGTGAGCCGTCCCGACCAGGCCAGATCCCAGACCGCGTCGGCGAGTTGCGGATCGGTGGCGTCCGGGTGGGTGGTGGCCCGCACCTGGTCGGCGATCTGACGGAAGAACAGACCGTATCCGCCGGACAGGGTGGTGAGCACCGACTCGTGGAGCGCAGTGGTCTCGAGCGGGTGCGGGGGCGGCAGCAGCAGGGGCGCCGCGTCGGCGAGGTAGAGGGAGACCCAGCCGTCCTTGCCGGGCAGGGCGCCCGCGCCGGCCCAGACGACCTCTCCGGTCGTCGTCAGCTCGTCGAGCAGGGCGGGGGAGTAGTCCCTCACCCGGGACGGCAGGATCAGCTTCTCCAGGGCCGAGGCCGGTACGGGGGCGCCCTGCAGCTGCTCCACGGCGCGGGCCAGTCCGTCGATCCCGCGCAGGCTGCTGCTCCCCAGGTGCTGCCACTGCGGCAGGAAGGTGGCGAGCGCGGCCGGGGGCACGGGCTCCAGTTCATGACGCAGTGCGGCGAGCGAGCGGCGGCGCAGGCGGCGCAGCACGGCGGCGTCGCACCACTCCTGTCCGATGCCCGAGGGGTGGAACTCGCCCTGGACGACCCGGCCGGCCGCGGCCAGGCGCTGGAGGGCGCCGTCGGTGACGGCCGCGCCGAGGCCGAAGCGGGCGGCGACCTCGGATGAGGTGAACGGGCCGTGCGTGCGCGCGTGGCGGGCCAGGAGATCGCCGAGCGGGTCCTTGACCGGCTCCGTGAACGCCTCGGGCACCCCGACGGGGAGAGCGGTGCCGAGCGCGTCCCGCAGCCGGCCGGCGTCCTCGATCGCCGCCCAGTGGTCGGCGCCGCCGATCCGGACCCGGATGGCCCGCCGGGCGGCTCCCAGCTCCTGGACCCAGGCGGGGTCTCCTCCGCGCTCGGTCAACTCGGCCTCGGTGAGCGGGCCGAGGACCCGTAGCGCGTCGGCGACGCCCTCCACGTCCTTGATCCGGCGGTCCTCGGCGAGCCACTGGAGCTCGCGCTCCAGCTCGGTGAGCACGTCCGCGTCGAGCAGCTCGCGCAGCTCCGCCTGGCCGAGCAGCTCGGCGAGGAGACGGGAGTCCAGGGAGAGGGCGGCCGCCCGCCGCTCGGCGAGCGGGGAGTCGCCCTCGTAGAGGAACTGGGCGACATAGCCGAAGAGAAGGGAGCGGGCGAAGGGCGAAGGCTCGGGGGTGGTCACCTCTACCAGCCGGACGCGGCGCGACTCGATGTCGCCCATCAGCTCCTGGAGCCCGGGGAGGTCGAAGACGTCCTGGAGACATTCGCGGACGGCTTCCAGGACGATCGGGAAGGAGCCGAACTCGCTCGCCACCTGGAGCAGTTGGGCCGCGCGCTGGCGCTGCTGCCAGAGGGGCGTACGTTTGCCCGGATTGCGCTTGGGCAGCAGCAGGGCTCGCGCGGCGCACTCGCGGAAGCGGGAGGCGAACAGCGCCGAGCCGCCGACCTGGTCGGTGACGATCTGCCCGATCTCGCCCTTGTCGAAGAGGGCGTCCGCCGCACCGACCGGGGCCTGGTCGGAGTCGTACGTCGTGTCGAGGTGCCGGTCCGGGCTCACCGGGTCGGTGTCGAGGAGGTCCAGGCCCATCAGGTCGGCGTCCGGCAGCCGCAGCACGATCCCGTCGTCCGCGTGCATGACCTGGGCGTCCATCCCGTACCGCTCGGCGAGCCGGGCGCCGAGGGCCAGCGCCCAGGGGGCGTGCACCTGGGCCCCGAAGGGGGAATGGATGACGACCCGCCAGTCGCCGAGCTCGTCCCGGAACCGCTCCACCAGGATCGTGCGGTCGTCCGGCACATGGCCGCAGGCCTGGCGCTGCTCGTCCAGATACGCCAGGACGTTGTCGGCGGCCCAGGCGTCCAGGCCCGCGGCGACCAGCCGCAACCGGGCGTCCTCGGTCTCCAGGGAACCGACCTCGCGGAGGAACGCGCCCACCGCGCGGCCCAGTTCGAGCGGGCGGCCCAGCTGATCGCCCTTCCAGAACGGCAGCCGGCCCGGCACGCCCGGAGCGGGGGAGACCAGGACCCGGTCCCGGGTGATGTCCTCGATCCGCCAGGACGTCGTGCCCAGCGTGAAGACGTCGCCGACCCGGGACTCGTACACCATCTCCTCATCCAGCTCGCCGACCCGACCACCGCCCTTCTTGGGGTCGGCGCCCGCGAGGAAGACCCCGAACAGGCCGCGGTCGGGGATCGTGCCGCCCGAGGTGACGGCGAGCCGCTGCGCGCCCGGGCGGCCGGTGACCGTCCCGGCGACCCGGTCCCAGACGACGCGCGGACGCAGCTCGGCGAACGCGTCCGAGGGGTAGCGCCCGGCCAGCATGTCCAGGACGGCCGTGAACGCGGACTCGGGCAGGGAGGCGAACGGCGCGGCCCGCCGGACCGTGGCGAGGAGGTCGTCCACCTGCCAGGTGTCCAGGGCGACCATCGCGACCAGCTGTTGCGCGAGGACGTCCAGCGGGTTCGCCGGGATGCGCATCGACTCGATCGAGCCGCTGCGCATCCGCTCGGTGACCACGGCCGCCTGGACCAGGTCGCCGCGGTACTTGGGGAACACCACGCCCGTGGAGACGGCGCCGACCTGGTGTCCTGCGCGGCCCACCCGTTGGAGACCGGAGGCAACCGACGGCGGCGACTCGACCTGGACGACCAGGTCCACCGCGCCCATGTCGATGCCCAGCTCCAGGCTGGACGTGGCCACCACGGCGGGCAGCCGGCCCGCCTTGAGGTCCTCCTCGACCTGGGCGCGCTGCTCCTTGGAGACCGAGCCGTGGTGGGCGCGGGCGAGCAGCGCGGGAGCGCCCTGCGCGGCACCGGACTGGGCCATGATCTCGGCGGGCGGGGCGTTGTCCGGGAGGGCCTCGCCGGTGGCACGCTCGTACGCGATCTCGTTGAGGCGGTTGCAGAGCCGCTCGGCGAGCCGACGCGAATTGGCGAACACGATGGTGGAGCGGTGGGCCTGGACGAGGTCGGCGATCCGCTCCTCGACATGCGGCCAGATCGAGGGCTTGTCACCGCCCTCCGTGGACTCGGAGGCCGGGGAGCCGCCCAGCTCTCCCATGTCCTCCACCGGGACGACCACCGACAGGTCGAACTCCTTGCCGGAGGGGGGCTGGACGATCTCCACCTTGCGCTGCGGGGAGAGATAGCGGGCCACTTCGTCGACGGGGCGGACCGTCGCCGACAGGCCGATGCGGCGGGCCGGGCGGGGCAGCAGCTCGTCGAGACGCTCCAGAGACACCGCGAGATGGGCGCCGCGCTTGGTCCCAGCGACCGCGTGGACCTCGTCCAGGATGACTGTCTCGATCCCCGACAGCGCGTCGCGCGTGGCGGAGGTCAGCATCAGGAACAGCGACTCGGGGGTCGTGATGAGGATGTCCGGCGGCTTCGTGGCCAGCGCGCGGCGCTCGGCGGGCGGGGTGTCACCGGAGCGGATACCGACCCGGACGTCCGGCTCGGGCAGCCCCAGCCGGCCCGACTCCTGGCGGATGCCGGTGAGGGGAGAGCGCAGATTGCGCTCGACGTCGACGGCGAGCGCCTTCAGCGGGGAGACGTACAGCACCCGGCAGCGCTTCTTCGGGTCCGCGGGCGGCGGGGTCGAGGCGAGCTGGTCCAGGGAGGCGAGGAAGGCGGCCAGGGTCTTGCCGGAACCGGTCGGAGCGACCACGAGCACGTCCGAACCCGCGCCGATGGCCTGCCAGGCGCCCTCCTGCGCCGCGGTGGGCGCGTGGAAGGCCCCGGTGAACCAGCCGCGGGTCGCGGGGGAGAACGAGTCGAGCGCAGACCTGACCATGCCACCCATCGTGCACCCCGCCACTGACAACCGCCCGGACCTGGGGAAACCCGAGCTCGATGCCGGAGCGCCCGTGACGCAGAATGGAGCAATGGCGAGTCGGGAGCAGGCACGGTACTGGCAGTACCCCGAGCTGCCCGGCGTCGACCTGCTGCACGCCCACTACATCCGCAAGGCCTTCGCCCGGCACACCCACGAGACCTTCGTCTTCGCGGCCATCACGGAGGGCGTCGAGGCCTTCCACTACCGCGACGAACTCGTGCACGCGGGGCCGGGCCAGATCGCCCTGGTCAACCCCGACACCCCGCACACCGGGCACGCCGGCGTCCCCGAGGGCTGGACCTACCGCACGATCTACCCGGACGCGGGGCTGATCCGGTCGATCGCCGCCGACACCCTCGCGCTGCGGGGATCGGTCGGCTTCACCGAACCCGTCGTGGACGACCCTTACGCCGCACAGCTCCTCATCGGGGTCCACCGGGCCGCCGAGGAGGGCAACGCGCTGGCCGCCGACAGTCTGCTGAGGCTGGTCACGGCGAGGATGCTGCGCAGCCACGGGGGCCGCCTCGCGCCGCTCGCCCCGCGCTCGGCGGGCGCTCGCAACGCGGCACGCGCGCGTGCCGTCCTCGAGGAGCGGATGGCCGAACCCCCGACGCTGGAGCGTCTCGCCGCCGAGCTCGGCACCAGTCCCTTCGCCCTGCTGCGGGCCTTCCGGGATGCCTACGGGATGCCGCCGCACACGTGGCTGACCGACGCGCGCGTGCGGCGGGCGCGGCGGCTTCTCGACGCGGGCACGGCGCCCGCGGAGGCGGCCGTGGCCGTCGGCTTCACCGACCAGCCGCACCTCAACCGGCACTTCACGCGGAGCGTCGGGGTTCCGCCCGGGGCGTATCAGCGAGCGCGGGGCGCAAGAACGTACAAGACCGACGGTGGCCGGGGCTCGTAACGTCCCTGGCGTGGCAGAACAGACAGCACCCCCCGTCATACGGGAGAGGACGAAGGCGGACTCGGCGGTCGTACGTGACGCGCTCGGGGTCGGGATCGCCGTCGGTCTCTCCGGCTTCGCCTTCGGAGTGACCTCCGCGGGATCCGGCCTCAGCCTGCTCCAGACCTGCGCGCTCAGCCTGCTCGTCTTCACCGGCGCCTCGCAGTTCGCGCTGGTGGGGGCGCTCGCGGGGGGCGGGAACCCGCTCACGGCCGCGGCCGGCGCCTTCTTCCTGGGCACGCGGAACGCGTTCTACGGGCTGCGGCTCTCGCAGCTCCTCGCCCTGCCGCGCGGCGCCAAGCCCTTCGCCGCCCAGTGGGTGATCGACGAGACGACAGCGGTGGCGCTCGCGCAGCCGACGCGGCGGTCCGCACGGATCGGCTTCACCGTCACCGGGCTCACGCTCTACGTGCTCTGGAACCTGACGACGCTGCTCGGCGCCCTTGGGGCGGAGGCCATCGGCGACACCGAGGCATGGGGCCTGGACGCGGCCGGACCGGCGGTCTTCCTCGCCCTGCTCGCTCCCATGCTGAAGACGGCGACGGAGCGGTGCACCGCGGGGATCGCCGTCGTCCTGGGCCTCGGCCTGCTGCCCGTCCTCCCGGCCGGCGTCCCGGTCCTGGCGGCGGCGCTCGCCGCGCCGGCCGTGCTGTGGCTGCGGGGCCGCCGCATCTGCGGGCCTGACGGCACCGGCGGGACTGGCGGCTTTGACGGCACGGGCAGGACAGGCAGCACCGGCGGGACTGGCGGGACGGATGAGGAGGATGCCCGATGAGTGTCTGGATCGCGATCGGCCTCACGGCCGTCGGCTGCTACCTCGTCAAGCTGGTCGGGCTCCTCGTGCCCGCGGACGCTCTGGAGCGCCCGCTCGTCCAACGCCTGGCAGCCCTCCTCCCGGTCGCCCTACTGGCGGCGCTCACCGCCCAGCAGACCTTCAGCACGGACGGCGCCCTCACCCTGGACGCCCGCGCCGCGGGTGTCGCGGCGGCCGCCGTCGCCCTGGTCCTGCGGGCACCCTTCCTGGTCGTCGTGGCCGCGGCGGTGCTGGTCACGGCAGGGGCGCGGGCCCTGGGCGGGTGACGCGCGCCGGTGGGTCGGGTGGGCAGGCGAGCGGTGGGGTCATGGCGGACGCACCGCATCGACCTGGCACCCCGCGCGGCACGGCCATGGCCATCGCGGCGCTGCTGCTCCGCGAGGCGCCCTAGGGCCTGGCCGGGACTCCGCCTGTCCCCGCCTGTTCGCTTCAGTCGATCGGGCGGCCGTGGGCGCGCAGCGTCCGCAACGCCTCGATGGTGACGATCGGGCGAGCCTCCAGCGCCGTGCCCGGGGCCCACTGCCGCCAGGTGACCGGCCAGCCGCCGTCCTCCCCCTGGCCGGCGGCGAGGTGGTCCAGCGACCGGGCCATCTCCTCGTCCGTGAACCAGCGGCGTGCCAACGAGTCCGGCACGCGCGCGTAGTCGTACGGAAAGTGGTGCTCGCCCGGCGCGTACCCCGGTGCCACGGGGAACTCGTCGAGGCGCTCGGGGTCCAGGACCGCCAGTCGCTGCTCCCGCACCAGCCGCCCGAGCCGGTCCGCCACCGCCTGCGCCCGCGAACGGTCCGGGACCCCGTCGAGGAAGGCGACGGCGGCCTGGATCTCGTACGGGTGCGACTTCTCCAGGGACTCGACCGCCGACCAGCAGAATTCCGTGGCGCGGAACAGCCAGGCGTGCCAGACCTGGTTCCGGTGGAGCAGCCCGACCACGGGACCGGTGGACAGCAACGCGCTGGGCGGGTCGTCGACGATCGGGACGAACGGCGCGGCGGGGTAGCCGCGCAGCGACGGATGGACCGCGGGCAGGGCCCCCTCGTGCGTGGACACGTCCGTGAGGTAGCGGCAGATCCGCTCGACCCGCAGCCCGCCGCAACGGCCGATGGAGTCGAGGACCCGGAGCGCGTGCCCGGTGTGCAGCGGCTGGCTGACCGGGCCGCGCAGATCCGGTTCGAGCGCGTGACCGTAGCCTCCGTCCTCGTTGAGGTACGCGCTGAGGGCGACCTCGACGGGTTCCGCGCCGCCGCGCAGGAAGTGATAGGCGAACCGGCGCTGTTCGAGCACGCGGGCCGTCAGCCAGATGAAGTGCTCGGCGCGCTCGAGGAGCGTCGGGTGCGGAGCCGCGAGAGGAGTTCCAGCCATGGTCCGACCGTAGGCCGCGAAGGGCGTGTGACAAGGCTTACGGACCGGGCTGCACTCTTGGGGGCGGGATACTGGGTTCATGCGGTTGACGATTTTCTGGGAGCGGATGGCGGACCACTTCGGTGCGTCCTACGCCGAGTCCTTCGCGCGGGACCATGTGATGTCGGAACTGGGCGGTCGTACGGTGCGCGAGGCACTCGACGCCGGCTGGGAGGCGAAGGACGTGTGGCGGGCGGTCTGCGCGGCCGTCGACGTACCCGCCGACAAGCGCTGAGGCGCCGGGCCGAGGTGGAATGTCCGCGCGGTGCGCGAGACTGGCGTGGTGGCTCCGACTGACGAAACCGACGAGACCGACAAGACGACCTCCGACGGGACCTTCGACGGGACCCTCGGCGGGACCTCCGACCAGGCCGTGACCGCGAGAACCTCAAGCGTTCCGGAGACGGAGCCGGCGGACCGTACGGCGGTGCGTGGCGCCCCCGTGCCCGCCGAGGCCGGACCCGCCACGGCCGCACCCACCGCGTCCGGACCCACCGCGTCCGCACCCGCCGAGGCCGGACCCGCCACGGCCGGACCCACGGGAGCCGCGGCGCGGATGCCTCGCTGGCTGCCGCGCGCCCTGGTGCTCGCGCTCGCGCTCTACGCCTGTTTCCAACTGGGCAGCTGGGCCTTCCACCAGCTCATCGGGCTCCTCGTCAACATCCTCGTCGCGTTCTTCCTGGCCCTCGCGATAGAACCGGCCGTCGGGCGCATGGCCGCCCGGGGGATGCGCCGGGGCCTCGCGACGTTCCTCGTCTTCTTCACCGTGATGGTCGTCGGTGTCGGCTTCGTGGTGCTGCTCGGATCGATGCTGGCCGGCCAGATCGTCGACATGGTCGAGAACTTCCCCAAGTACCTCGACTCGCTGATCAACTGGATGAACCAGACCTTCCACACCGAGCTGTCCCGCGTCGAGGTCCAGGACAGCGTGCTGCGCTCCGACTGGCTGCGGAAGTACGTGCAGAACAGCGCCACCGGCGTCCTCGACGTCTCCGCCACCGTCCTCGGCGGCCTCTTCAAGCTGCTGACGATCTTCCTGTTCTCGTTCTACTTCGCGGCCGACGGGCCTCGGCTGCGCCGCGCGCTGTGCTCGGTCCTGCCGCCGGCCCGCCAGACCGAGGTGCTGCGGGCCTGGGAGATCGCCGTCGACAAGACCGGCGGCTACCTCTACTCCCGCGGCCTGATGGCGCTGATCTCCGGCGTCGCGCACTTCATCCTGCTGGAGATCCTGGGGGTGCCGTACGCGCCCGCGCTCGCCGTCTGGGTCGGCCTGGTCTCGCAGTTCATCCCCACCATCGGTACGTATCTGGCGGGCGCGCTGCCCATGCTGATCGCCTTCACCGAGGACCCCTGGTACGCGCTGTGGGTGCTGGTCTTCGTCGTGGTCTACCAGCAGTTCGAGAACTACGTTCTCCAGCCGAAGCTGACGTCCAAGACGGTGGACATCCACCCGGCGGTGGCGTTCGGCTCGGTGATCGCTGGTACGGCGCTGCTCGGCGCGGTCGGCGCGCTCATCGCGATCCCGGCCGTCGCCACCCTGCAGGCGTTCCTCGGCGCCTATGTGAAGCGGTACGACGTCACCGACGACCCGCGCGTCCACGGCCACCGGCGCTACGGGGAGGCGGTCGTCGCCCGGCTCCAGCAGGCGCTGCACCAGAGGAAGGACCAGGGGCAGGCGCCGTCCCGGGAGGTGTCCTCCCGGGCTCGCCGCCAATCTGCCGGAGCTGTACGGGGACCGGCCCCTGGACATCCATCTCGTCGACCCGCAACCG
>NZ_JBEYYW010000053.1:0-23780 GCF_040645695.1 Streptomyces sp. NPDC046712
CAGGCGACCTCGCCGGCCGCGTACAGACCCGGGACGACGGTGGTGTTGTCCGCCAGGACCTCACCCTCGACGTTGGTCGGGATGCCGCCCAGTTTCGGGAAGGGGCGGGGTGGGGGAGGCCCGCCGCAGGCGCCCCCGACCCGCAGGCGCCCCCACCGGCACCCACACCCGCCCCACTCCCACCCCGCCCACGGCAAAGGGCCGGGCCCCTGGTTTCCCAGGGGCCCGGCCCTTCAGCCTGCCGACGGCTACGCGCTCATCGCGCGAACACGCGCCGTCAGTTGTCGTCCTCGTCGATCAGGAAGCCGCGCATCGGCGCCGGCGCCTGCTGCATCGGCTGCGGCGCCTGCGGGCGGACCGGAGCCATCGGCTGGGTCATCGCCGGGGACATCTGCTGCTGGCCGCCGTAGGACGGGGCACCGCCCATGGACGGCGCGCCGCCCATGGTGCCGTTGCCGCCGTACGACGGGGCGCTCGCGCCCGCCGAGGCCATCGACGGAGCCGGCGGCAGGGAGGCCGTCGCCGGCGTCCGCGGCGGGGCCAGCGAGTCGTCGGCCTGGGTCTCCAGCTGGCGCAGCTGCGACTCGAGGTAGGACTTCAGACGCGTGCGGTACTCGCGCTCGAAGCCACGCAGGTCCTCGACCTTGCGCTCCAGCGTCGCCCGCGCGGACTCCAGCGAGCCCATCGCGACGCGGTGCTTCTCCTGCGCGTCCCGCTCCAGCGCGTCGGCCTTGGCGCGGGCGTCCCGCTCCAGGCCCTCGGCGCGCGAGCGCGCCTCGCCGACGATCTTGTTGGCCTCGGAACGGGCCTCCGCGATCGCCTGGTCGGCCGTCTGCTGGGCCAGCGAGAGCACACGCGCGGCGCTGTCCCCACCGGGGCCCTGCTGCTGCATCGGCTGCTGCATCTGCTGCTGCGGGTGACCCATGGGGCCGCCCATCGGCTGACCCATGGGGCCGCCCTGCATCTGGCCGGGGCCGGGGCCCATCGGGCCACCCTGCATCGGGCCGGGGCCGTGGCCACCAGGTCCGGCGGGGAGCTGCGGCGCACCGGACGGCAGCTGCGGCGGACCCATCTGCGGGGGCTGCTGCTGGACCGGCGGTCCGGATATGGCGGCGGGCACGGGGGCACCGGGACCGACGGGACGATCCTGCGGCTCCGGGGGCTTGCGCATCCCCTGCTGCTGGTTCTGCGCGGCGGCACGCGTCGCGGCGGCCAGCTTGGCGCGCAGGTCCTCGTTCTCGCGGAGCAGGCGGGTCAGTTCGGCTTCGACCTCGTCGAGGAAGGCATCGACCTCGTCCTCGTCATAGCCTTCTCGAAGGCGGACGGTCGTGAACTGCTTGTTCCGCACGTCCTCGGGGGTCAGCGGCATCTCTTCTTCACCTCTACGTAGTCGTCGGCAGTCGGCAAGACCGTATCGTCCACATTCACCTCGCGAAGCTGCTCACGACGGAGATCAGGATGTAGACGATGATCATCAGAACGAAGAAGGACAGGTCGAGTGCCACGCCCCCGAGACGCAACGGCGGGATGAACCGCCGCAGAAGCTTGAGCGGTGGATCGGTGACAGTGTAGGTGGCCTCCAGAACGACCACCATCGCCTTACCGGGTTGCCATGAACGAGCGAACTGGAAGACATAGTCCATGACCAACCGGAAGATCAGCACGATGAGGAAGCACATCAGCGCGATGTAGACCACCTGTAGTGCGACGCCCATCCCGCGCTTCCCTCTCCCCTGGCTCTCGTGCTCTTGCTTCTCCGGCCTTGCGGCCGGGCCGTCCGGTCTTCGTGTTCTCAGCTCTGGTTGAAGAATCCGCCCTCTGCGATCCGGGCCTTGTCCTCCGCCGTGACATCGACGTTAGCAGGCGACAACAGGAACACCTTCTGCGTCACGCGCTCAATGCTGCCATGGAGCCCGAAGACGAGTCCGGCGGCAAAGTCGACAAGTCGCTTCGCATCGGTGTCGTCCATCTCCGTGAGGTTCATGATCACCGGGGTGCCCTCACGGAAGTGTTCCCCGATGGTACGGGCCTCGTTGTAGGTCCTGGGGTGCAATGTCGTGATGCGGTAGGGCTCCCGCTCGGACACAACCTTGGGCATGATCACCGGCGCGTTCTTCTCCAGGCTCGGACGTTCGGGTGTGATGGATGCCACGGGGGCAATTCGGGCCGGACGTCCACTCTCGGCGGGTACCGGGACAGAATGGGCAACCGGTTCGCGCGGGGCGGGCGGCTGCACGACTCGCACCGGTTCCTCCCGCTCGATCTGCCGCGGGGGCTGGTGGCGCCGCTCACGCTCGGGTTCGGGTTCCAGCTCGGGTTCGAAGTCGTCGTCGGGATCGAACCCCCGGCCGTCGTACCCATCGTCCTCCACGAGGCCGAGGTAGACCGCCATCTTGCGCATCGCGCCGGCCATTCTCTGAGTCCTCCGCTCTGTGGTGGATCGCCCTACTGGCCAATGTCGCAGCGTCACCAAGTGCCCGCGATCCACGGGGTCTGCCCGCCGATCAGCGGGAATGACCATATTTTCTGCTGTGGTCCGACTTGCTTCGCGACGTTACCCGAGCCTGGGGCGGACACCCAGTACCGCCGTACCGATGCGCACATGTGTCGCTCCGGCCGCCACGGCCTCCTCGAGGTCCGCACTCATCCCCGCCGACACCATGTTCGCAGTTGGACGGTTCACGCGCAGGGCAGTCGACAAATCCATCAGGCGGTCGAACGCCGCACGTTGCCGCCCCGCGTACGGTCCGGCGAGCGGGGCGACGGTCATCAGTCCGTCGAGCCTCAGCCCGGGCGCGGCGGCCACGGCGCCGGCCAACTCCTCGATGTCGTCCGGCGACACGCCGCCGCGGTCGCCCCGGTGACCCGACTCGGCGTCGAGGGCGACCTGGACGAGGCAGCCGAGCTCGCGCCCGGCCTTCTCCGCCGCCGCGGAGAGAGCGGTGACGAGCTTCAAACGGTCGACGGACTGCACGACATCCGCATAACTCGTCACAGATCGGACCTTGTTGGTCTGCAACTGGCCGACGAAGTGCCAGCGGAGGTCCAGATCCGCGCAGGCCGCGGCCTTGGGCGCGGCATCCTGGTCCCGGTTCTCGGCGACGTCGCGTACGCCGAGTTCGTGCAGAAGTCGCACATCGCTCGCGGGGTAGGTCTTGGTGACCACGATCAGGGTCACGTCCGTCCGCTTGCGTCCGGCGGCGGCGCAGGCGGCAGAGATACGTTCCTCCACCCGCGCCAGGTTCTCGGCGAGTTCCGACTTACGGTCCGTCATATCAGTCCAACCAGACATATCCCGCGAGTCGCCCCGTGGTGCGATCGCGGCGGTACGAGAAGTGGTCGCCCGACTCGCGGGTGCAGACCTCACTGGCCCGCCGGTCCCGGACCCCGAGCCGCTCGAGCTGGGCGTGGACTCCGGCGGTGACGTCGACGGCCGGGGTGCCCCAGCTCGTCTCGGCGAAGGCCGCCGGCTCGACCGCCGCGACCTCCTCCCGCATCTCGGCGGGCACCTCGTAGCAGCGTCCGCAGACGGCGGGGCCGGTACGGGCGGTGATCCGGGCGGGGTCGGCGCCCAGTTCGATCATGGCCTTCACCGCGGCCGGTACGACCCCGGCGACCATCCCGGGCCGCCCGGCGTGGGCGGCGGCCACGACCCCCGCGACGGGGTCGGCGAGGAGGACCGGAGTGCAGTCGGCGGTGAGCACCGCGAGGGCGAGTCCGCGCCGGGCGGTGACGACCGCGTCGACCTGCGGAACGGGTCGGTCCCCCCAGGGGCCGTCGACCACCGCGACATCCGGGCCGTGCACCTGGTTCATCCAGACGACCTGCCCCGGGTCGATGCCCAGTGCGCCGGCGGCCCGTGCCCGGTTGGTCCGTACGGCCTCGGGGTCGTCCCCCACCGCGCCGCCGAGGTTGAGCTCCTCGTACGGAACGGCGCTCACCCCGCCCCACCTGTCGGTGAAGGCGAAGTGCGCGCCGCTCACGGGTTCGAGCTTCTCTATCACTTCAGGAAGTCCGGAACATCCAGCTCTTCGGCCTGGGTGTCCGGGTACGGGCGGGCCGGCGGGACCACCGGCGGGGTGACCGGCGGCAGCGCGCTCTCGGCGGAGGCCACCGGAGCCGGCTCGGCCGGGGCGACCGGCTCGTCGCGGGGGGCGACGGTGCCGAGGCCGCCGAGCGGACGCTCGGTGGCGCGCGGCGCCGGGGCCGGCTCCTCGCGCTTGGCGGATGCCGAGCTGAGGATGTTGTCCCGGCGGGCCGGCGGCTGGCCTCCGTCGAAGCCGGCCGCGATGACCGTGACCCGTACCTCGTCGCCCAGGGCGTCGTCGATGACGGCACCGAAGATGATGTTGGCCTCGGGGTGGGCCGCCTCGCTCACCAGCTGCGCGGCCTCGTTGATCTCGAAGAGACCGAGGTCCGAGCCGCCGGAGATGGAGAGCAGCACGCCACGGGCGCCGTCGATGGACGCCTCGAGGAGCGGCGAGGAGATCGCCATCTCGGCCGCCGCCACCGCGCGGTCGTCGCCGCGGGCGGAGCCGATGCCCATGAGGGCCGAACCGGCCTCGGACATGACCGACTTGACGTCGGCGAAGTCGAGGTTGATCAGACCCGGGGTGGTGATGAGGTCGGTGATGCCCTGCACACCGCTCAGCAGCACCTGGTCGGCCGACTTGAAGGCGTCGAGCACGGAGACCTGGCGGTCCGAGATCGAGAGCAGCCGGTCGTTCGGGATGACGATGAGGGTGTCGACCTCTTCGCGGAGCTCGGCGATGCCGTCCTCCGCCTGGTTGGCCCGACGGCGTCCCTCGAAGGTGAACGGCCGGGTGACCACACCGATCGTCAGGGCGCCGAGCGAGCGCGCGATGTTGGCCACGACGGGTGCGCCGCCGGTGCCGGTGCCGCCACCTTCGCCGGCGGTGACGAAGACCATGTCGGCCCCCTTGAGGACCTCCTCGATCTCCTCACGGTGGTCCTCTGCCGCCTTGCGACCGACGGCCGGGTTGGCCCCGGCCCCGAGGCCGCGGGTGAGTTCACGGCCGACGTCGAGCTTGACGTCGGCGTCGCTCATCAACAGCGCTTGCGCGTCCGTGTTGATCGCGATGAACTCGACGCCCTTGAGACCGACCTCGATCATTCGGTTGATGGCATTGACACCACCGCCGCCGACACCGATGACCTTGATGACTGCGAGGTAGTTCTGCGGTGCTGCCACGTCGAAGGCCTCTCGCCTCGAGTTACGTGTCGCCGCTTCGCGGTGGTAGTCGCGCTGCGACGACGGATGCCGATTGGGACGGTCCGAAACGCCGACCCGAACCCTAACGTTGAAGTTTAGGGTTACCAGTGTCTCTGTTCGCTGGACTCTTCCGAACAGGACACTAAGTCGACAAGTGGCGCACGTTCAACGAACACGCCGAACCTCCCGTTTTTCTTTTCACCCTATGTGATCACCCGTAGCGCTGGCCAACCAGGGTCCTGGCCAGCGCCGATGAGCGTCAACTCCCCGACGCGGCGGGGGCCGTGGGGGCGCTTACATCGAAGTGCCCCGCTTTGGGCGTTGCTTTCATCAGCGCCGTGAGTACGCGCGCCTTGACGGCGCCGTCCTCGCCGCTGCCCCAGAAGACCGTGCGGCCGCCGCCGAGCTCCAGCGTGATGGAGTCGTACGAGGCGACCTTCACGACACGAGTGTCCCGGGCGATTTTCTGCGGGAGTTCGCCCGTCACGCCCACAGCTTCGAGCAGCAGTCGGTCCGCGTCGAAGCGGCGCAGGCTCGGCGAGGAGGCGACGTCGAGGACGAGTTTCGGTACGCCTCGGGGGGCTTTGTCCACGGTGGCGAAACGGGTTCCGGTGGAGTCCACTTCCGTGAACTTTCCGCCCTTTTCCACCAGCAGAACCGGCTTCCGTTCCGTCACTTTCAGACCGATTCCGTGCGGCCAGGAACGCACGACCTCCACCGTGTCGATTCGGGGCAGTTTCCGCAGAAGTCGCGCCTCGATCGCGTCCGTGTCGACGGAAACGAGCGGGGATCCGATCGGCACGGAGGCGGCCGCCTCCACCTCACGAGGCGTCAGAACCTCTGTGCCGGAGGTCTGCACCCGCTCCACGCGCAGCCAGGAGGAGCCGTAGAGCGCCCAGATTCCACCGGCCACGAGCGCGAGAACGGCCAGGGCGATCAACAGAGCGCGCGGCCCGGGCACCCGGAAGCGACTCTTCCGGGTGCCTGTACGGGACGGCCGTTCCGACGACCCCTTCGGCTCGCGTGTGCCACGCTTCTCTGCGGTCGTCGGTCCGGACACGTCCCCTGCCTTCCGTTTCCTGGGGGTCGCCCGTCAGCGCGCGGCGATCGCCTCGTACACCATGCCGACGAGCAGGTCGTCGGCGTCCCGGCGGCCGAACTCGGCCGCGGCGCGGGACATCTCGTACAGCCGGTGCGGATCGGCGAGTACGGGCAGGACATGGCCCTGCACCCACTGCGGCGACAGCTCCGCGTCGTCGACGAGCAGGCCACCGCCGGCCTTGACCACCGGCTGGGCGTTGAGCCGCTGTTCGCCGTTGCCGATCGGCAGCGGGACATAGGCGGCGGGCAGCCCGACGGCGGACAGTTCGGCGACGGTCATCGCGCCCGCGCGGCAGAGCATCATGTCGGCGGCGGCGTACGCGAGATCCATCCGGTCCACGTACGGTACCGGGACGTACGGCGGCATCCCGGGCATGTTGTCGACACGCGGCACCTCGTTCTTCGGGCCGACCGCGTGCAGGATCTGGATGCCGGAGCGCTGGAGCACCGGGGCGATCTGCTGGATGACCTCGTTGAGCCGGCGCGCACCCTGGGAGCCGCCAGAGACCAGCAGCGTCGGCAGGTTCGGGTCGAGACCGAAGGCGGCGCGCGCCTCGGGACGGACCCGGGCCCGGTCGAGGGTGGCGATGGTGTGCCGCAGCGGGATGCCGATGTAGCGGGCGTTGCGGAGCTTGGAGTCCGGGGTGGCGACGGCGACCCCGGCCGCGTACCGCGAGCCGATCTTGTTGGCAAGGCCGGGCCGGGCGTTGGCCTCGTGGACCACGATCGGCACACCGAGCCGCTTGGCGGCGAGATAGCCGGGCAGCGCCACGTAGCCGCCGAAGCCGACCACACAGTCCGCCTTGGTGCGCTCCAGGATCTGCTCGGCCGCCTTGATGGTGCCGCGCAGCCGCCCGGGGACGGTGATCAGCTCAGGGGTGGGCTTGCGGGGCAGCGGCACGGCGGGGATGAGGGCCAGCTCGTAGCCCCGCTCGGGCACGAGCCGGGTCTCCAGGCCCTTCTCCGTGCCGAGCGCCGTGATTCCCACGCTCGGGTCCTGCCTGCGCAGGGCATCCGCGAGGGCGAGCGCGGGCTCGATGTGGCCGGCGGTCCCCCCACCGGCGAGTACGACATGCACCGAAATTCACCGCTCTCCGGACGGACGCTTCTTGACGCGCCGTCGCATCGACTTCCATCTCACTCCGGCCCGCCTACCCCAGCCGGGGCGCCGCATGGCCAGAGCCGCTTTCGCGGCGGGTTCCTGTCGCGCGAAGGCGATGAGGAGCCCGACGGCGAACATGGTCGGCAGCAGGGCCGACCCCCCGTACGAGAACAGCGGGAGCGGGACTCCGGCGATCGGCAGCAGACCGAGCACCGCACCGATGTTGATCACGGCCTGCGCCGTGATCCAGGTGGTCACGCCTCCCGCGGCGTACCTCACGAAGGGGTCCTCCGTGCGTCCGGCCACGCGGATACCCGCATAGCCTAGAGCCGCGAACAGGGCGAGTACCGACAGCGTCCCCGCCAGACCCAGTTCCTCCCCGGTGACGGCGAAGATGAAGTCGGTGTGCGCTTCGGGTAGTTGGCCCCATTTTTCCACACTGGCACCCAGACCGGAACCGAACCATCCGCCCGAGGCCAGAGCATAGATCCCGTGCGCGGCCTGGAGGCAGGGCGCGCCCTCTCCCCCGGGGTCGGTGGCGCCGATGCAGGCGAACCGCTTCATCCGGTTGTCGCTGGTCTTGATCAGCAGGTAGCCGATCGCCCCCGCCACGGTGAGCACCCCGACGAAGAGCCGGGTGGGTGCGCCGGCCGTCCACAGCAGCCCGAAGAGGATCGCGGTGAGGACGATCGCCGTACCCATGTCCCCGCCGAGCATGATCAGCCCGAGCAGCAGGAACGCGCCGGGGACCAGCGGCACCAGCATGTGCTTCCACTGGGTGAGCAGTTTCATGTCCTGCTTGCGGGCGAGCAGATCGGCACCCCACAGGATGAGGGCCAGTTTGCCGAACTCGCTGGGCTGCAGCATGAACGGTCCGCCCAGCGAGATCCAGTTCTGGTTGCCGCCGACCGCCCGCCCTATCCCCGGGACCTGGACGAGCACCATCAGGAAGACGGCGCCGACCAGGATCGGGTACGCGAGCGCCCGGTGCAGCTTGACCGGCATCCGGGAGGCCACCAGGAGCAGCGCCGTGCCGAGGATCGCGGCGAAGAACTGCTTGCGGAAGAAGTACGAGGGCACGAGGTCGTACCGCAGCGCCGTGATCATCGAGGCGGAGTAGACCATCACCAGGCCGAGGGTGGTGATGAGCAGCGCGGCACCGAGGATCACGTAGTACGCGGTCAGAGGGCGGTCCCAGGCCCGGCGCGCCTGCTCGTACATCCGCCGTACGCCGCCGCGGGAGGCGCGCGGCGGCGTGGGGGCGCGGCCCCCGCCGCGTACGGCGGAGGGCCGACGAGGCCCGGCGGTTCTGCTCGGCATGGTCGCTGTCCCCTCCAGTCGTGCCCGGCGCGGCCGGACCCTCTCGCTGGTCAGGTCAGACGCGCCCGGTGGCGGCAAGGGTACGGACCGCGTCCGCGAACGCCTCGCCCCGCTTGTTGTAATTGGCGAACATGTCCATCGAGGCACAGGCCGGGGCCAGCAGAACCGTGTCGCCCGGCCGGGCGAGCCGGGCCGCCTCCTGGACCGCCGCGGACATCGCCCCAGTGTCGGTCCGGTCGAGGTCCACCACCGGTACCTCGGGGGCGTGTCGCGCCAGGGCTTCGCGGATCAGGGCACGGTCGGCACCGATCAGCACGACCCCGCGCAGCCGCTTCGCCGACTTCGCGACGAGCTCGTCGAAGGTGGCGCCCTTGGCGAGCCCGCCCGCGATCCAGACGATCGGGTCGTAGGCCGCCAACGAGGCTTCCGCGGCGTGGGTGTTGGTCGCCTTGGAGTCGTCGACGTACACGACGCCCTCGATGTCCTCGACCAGCTCGATACGGTGCGGGTCGGGCCGGAAGGCCCGGAGTCCGTCACGTACGGCCCTCGGCTCGACACCGAAGGCGCGGGCCAGGGCCGCCGCGGCGAGCGCGTTGGCGATGTTGTGCGGGGCCGGCGGGTTCACGTCCGCGACCTCGGCCAGCTCCTGGGCCTGCTTCTGCCGGTTCTCGACGAAGGCCCGGTCGACGAGGATGCCCTCGACGACGCCGAGTTGGGACGGGCCGGGCGTGTTGAGGGTGAAGCCGATCGCGCGGCAGCCCTCCTCGACGTCGGCCTCGCGGACCAGGTCCTCGGTCGCCTTGTCCGCGACGTTGTAGACGCAGGCGACGCTGTTGCCCTCGTAGATCCGGCCCTTGTCGGCGGCGTACGCCTCCATGGAGCCGTGCCAGTCGAGGTGGTCGGGCGCCAGGTTGAGCACGGCGGCCGAGTGGGCGCGCACGCTCGGCGCCCAGTGCAGCTGGTAGCTGGAGAGTTCGACGGCGAGTACGTCGTACGTCTCCTCGCCGAGGACGGCGTCGAGGAGCGAGACGCCGATGTTCCCGACGGCCGCGGTCCGCAGACCCGCCGCCTCCAGGATGGAGGCGAGCATCCGTACGGTCGTGGTCTTGCCGTTGGTGCCGGTCACGGCGAGCCAGGGGGCGGCTCCGGGGCCGCGCAGCCGCCAGGCGAGCTCCACGTCGCCCCAGACCTCCACGCCCGCCTCCGCGGCGGCCGTGAAGAGCGGCTTGTCGGGCCGCCAGCCGGGGGTGGTGACGATCAGCTCGGTGCCCTCGGGCAGGGTCGCCCCGTCGCCGAGGCGGACGGTGATCCCCTCCGCCTCCAGCTCGGCGGCCTGGGCCCGGGAGCGCTCGTCGTCGCCGTCGTTGACGACGGTCACGACCGCGCCGAGGCCGTGCAGGACGCGGGCGGCCGGGATTCCGGAGACCCCGAGTCCCGCGACGGTGACCCTCTTGCCGTTCCAGCTCACTTTTCGGATGCCCATCCCGCGTAGAAGAGGCCAAGGCCCACGATCACGCACATGCCCTGGATGATCCAGAACCGGACCACCACCAGGACCTCGGACCACCCCTTGAGCTCGAAGTGGTGCTGGAGCGGGGCCATCCGGAAGACGCGCTTGCCCGTCATCTTGAACGAACCGACCTGGATGACCACGGACATCGTGATCAGCACGAACAGGCCGCCGAGGAGGGCGAGCAGAAGCTCCGTACGGGAGCAGATGGCGAGGCCGGCGAGGGCGCCGCCGAGCGCCAGCGAGCCGGTGTCGCCCATGAAGATCTTGGCCGGCGAGGTGTTCCACCACAGGAAGCCGAAGCAGGCACCCATGAGGGCGGAGGCGACGACCGCGAGGTCGAGCGGGTCGCGGACCTCGAAGCAGGCGTTGGGGTTGGTCAGGGTCATCGCGTTGGCGCAGGACTCCTGGAACTGCCACAGACCGATGAAGGTGTACGCGCCGAAGACCATCACCGAGGCGCCGGTGGCGAGGCCGTCCAGACCGTCCGTGAGGTTCACGCCGTTGGACATGGCCAGGATCATGAAGAGCGCCCAGATCACGAACAGCACCGGTCCGATGGACCAGCCGAAGTCGGTGATGAAGGAGAGCTTCTCGGAAGCCGGCGTGAGTCCGCGCAGATCGGCGAACTGCAGGGAGAGTACGGCGAAGGCGATGCCGACGATCAGCTGGCCGGCCATCTTCGCCTTGGCCCGCAGACCCAGCGAACGCTGCTTGACGATCTTGATGTAGTCGTCGAGGAAGCCGACCAGACCCATGCCCGCGGTCAGGAAGAGCACGAGCACACCCGAGAAGGTCGGGTCCTCGCCGGTGATCACCTTGGTCAGGGCGTACGCGATGAGCGTGGCCAGGATGAAGGCGATGCCACCCATGGTGGGCGTGCCCTTCTTCCCGGCGTGGCCGCGCGGGCCGTCGTCGCGGATGAACTGGCCGTAGCCCTTGCGGGCAAGGAGCTTGATGAGCAGCGGGGTGCCGACCAGGGTCAGGAAGAGGCCGATGGCCCCCGCGAAGAGGATCTGCCTCATCGGCCGGTGACCTCGCTCCCGGAGTCGAGCAGCGCCAGGGCTACCTGCTCGAGACCGACCGACCTGGAAGCCTTCACAAGGACGACGTCCCCCGGGCGCAGCTCACTGCGCAACAGGTCGACCGCTGCCTGCGCGTCGGACACGTGCACCGACTCCTCACCCCACGAACCCTCGTTATATGCGCCCAGTTGCAACCAGGACGCTTCCCTGTCCCCGACCGCCACGAGCTTGCTGACGTTGAGCCGGACGGCGAGCCGCCCGACCGCGTCGTGCTCGGCGAGCGATGCGTCACCGAGCTCGGCCATCTTGCCGAGCACCGCCCACGTGCGGCCCCCCTGGACCTGTGCGGCCCGGCCCATGGCCGCGAGCGCGCGCAGCGCGGCTCGCATGGACTCGGGGTTCGCGTTGTAGGCGTCGTTGACGATCGTCACGCCGTCCGGACGCTCGGTGACCTCCATGCGCCAGCGCGACAGGGTGCCTGCCTCGGAGAGCGCGGTGGCGATCTCCTCGGCGGCCATGCCCAGCTCATGGGCGACGGCGGCCGCGGCGAGCGCGTTCGACACGTGGTGCTCACCGTACAGGCGCAAGGTCACGTCGCTGCACCCGGTGGGTGTGTGAAGACTGAAAGAGGGCTGTCCGTTCTCTGTGAGCCGGACATTCTCGGCACGTACGTCGGATTCGGGGGCTTCGCCGAAGAGGATCACGCGCGCGTGGGTGCGCGCGGCCATGGCCCGGACGAGCGGGTCGTCGGCGTTGAGGATCGCCACGCCGCCCTTCTCGGCCGGGGGCAGGGCCTCGACGAGCTCGCCCTTGGCCTGGGCGATCTGCTCGCGGCCGCCGAACTCGCCGATGTGGGCGGTGCCCACGTTCAGGACGAGTCCGATGCGCGGCGGGGTCAGTCCGGTGAGGTAGCGGATGTGACCGATGCCGCGGGCGCCCATCTCCAGGACCAGGTGCTGGGTGTCGTCGCTCGCGCGCAGCGCCGTCAACGGGAGCCCGATCTCGTTGTTGAGCGAGCCGGGCGTCCACACGGTGGGCGCGTGGCGCTGCAGGACCTGGGCGATCAGGTCCTTGGTGGAGGTCTTGCCGGCCGAGCCGGTGAGCGCGACGACATCGGTGCCGAGGCGTTCGACGACGTTGCGGGCGAGGGCGCCGAGCGCCGTCTGGACGTCGTCCACGACGATGGCGGGCACGCCGACGGGGCGGACGGCGAGCACGGCTGCCGCGCCCGCCTCCACGGCCCGGGCCGCGTAGTCGTGGCCGTCGACCTGTTCGCCGGCGAAGGCGGCGAACAGGCTGCCGGGCTTCACCTCACGGGAGTCGATGACGACGGGACCGGTGACCTGGACGGCCGGATCCGGTATGTCGTACGACTGCCCGCCGACGATTTCGGCGATCTCGGCGAGGGAGAGG
Organism: Streptomyces sp. NPDC046712; assembly: GCF_040645695.1. Classification (NCBI taxonomy): domain Bacteria; kingdom Bacillati; phylum Actinomycetota; class Actinomycetes; order Kitasatosporales; family Streptomycetaceae; genus Streptomyces; species Streptomyces sp. NPDC046712. The sequence continues at coordinate 12,705 of NZ_JBEYYW010000053.1, forward strand.
GCGATCACTGCTTCATCCCTGACTGTTCTTGTGGCGGTGTTCGATCGCTTCGCGCAGGACCTGGCGGTCGTCGAAGGGGCGGACCACCCCGGCGATGTCCTGGCCCTGCTCATGGCCCTTGCCGGCGACGAGAACGGTGTCGCCGGGCTGTGCGCGGGCCACGGCCGCGGCGATGGCGGCGGCCCGGTCGGCGTCGACCAGGACGTCGCCGCGCTCGTGGACGGGCACCTCGGCGGCGCCCGCGAGCATCGCGGCGAGGATCGCGAGGGGGTCCTCGGAGCGGGGGTTGTCGGAGGTCAGTACGGCGGTGTCGGCGAGCCGCGCCGCGGCGGCGCCCATCGGGCCGCGCTTGGTGGTGTCCCGGTCGCCGCCGCAGCCGAGGACGATGTGCAGCTTGCCCTCGGTGACCTTGCGCAGCGAGCGCAGGACCGATTCGACGGCGTCCGTCTTGTGGGCGTAGTCGACGACCGCGAGGTACGGCTGGCCGGCGTCGACGCGCTCCAGGCGGCCGGGGACGCCGGGGACGGCGGCGACGCCGTCGGCGGCGGTCTGCGGGTCGAGCCCGGCGACGGCGAGGGTGACGATCGCGGCGAGCGTGTTGGCGACGTTGAACGGGCCGGGCAGCGGGGCGGTGGCGGAGATCCGCTCGCCCTGGGGGCCGACGACCGTGAACGTGGAGTCGTGGGAGCCGATCTCGACATCCTCGGCACGCCAGTCGGCGTCCGGGTGGCCCTCGGCCGAGAACGTGACGACCGGGACGGTCGCCTCACCGGCGAGCCGCTGACCGTACGCGTCGTCGAGGTTCACCACGCCCCGTTTGCTGCGCTCGGGCGTGAACAGCTGCGCCTTGGCCCCGAAGTAGTCCTCCATGTCGGAGTGGAACTCCATGTGCTCGGGGCTGAGGTTGTTGAAGACGGCGACGTCGAAGACGCAGCCGTCGACCCGGCCGAGCACGAGGGCGTGGCTGGAGACCTCCATGGCGACCGCCTCGACCCCGCGCTCGCGCATGACCGCGAACAGCGCCTGGAGGTCGGTGGCCTCCGGGGTCGTACGTTCCGACTTGATGCGCTCGTCGCCGATCCGCATCTCGACCGTGCCGATGAGGCCGCTCTTCCGTCCGGCCGCCTTGAGGCCGCCCTCGACCAGGTAGGCCGTGGTGGTCTTGCCGGAGGTGCCGGTGATGCCGATCTGGAGCAGGTCCGTGCCCGGCCGTCCGTAGATCTCGGCGGCGAGCTCGCCCATCCGTCCGCGCGGGTCCTCGACGACCAGGACCGGCAGGCCGGTCGCGGCGGCGCGCTCGGCGCCCGCCGGGTCGGTGAGGATCGCGGCGGCGCCGAGTCCGGCGGCCTGGTCCGCGAAGTCGGCGCCGTGCAGTCGGGCGCCGGGCAGGGCGGCGTAGACGTCCCCGGGGCGGACCGCCCGCGAGTCGTGCGTGATGCCCGAGACGGCGGTGTCCGTGCTGCCGGGCGTCTCGACACCGAGCCGGGCGGCCAGGTCGCCCAGGGGTGTCGGGCGGGCCCGCTCCGGGCGGGGCGGGGTGGTTCGGTACTGATCAGCGTGTGGCACGGCGGTGAGCGTACCGGGCCCACCCGCCGGGGGGCCAAAAGAGGCCCGGGCGTCGCCGGAGTTCGATTTCCGGTTCCCGGAATCGGGGGTGATCGTTGTCACTGGTGCTCCCGGGGTGTCACTCGTTGTTCTCGAACGTCACCGGCAGTCGGGCGGGGTCGCTGCCGGTGGGTGCGACATGGAGGGTCTTGAGGGCGAACTCCATGACCTTCTTGTAGATGGGGCCGCAGATCTGGCCGCCGAAGTAGTCGCCCTTGGTGGGGTTCTGGATGGCGCAGTAGACCGTGATCTGCGGGTCGTCGGCGGGCGCGAAGCCGGCGAAGGAGGCGGTGTACCCCTTGTAGCGGCCGAGTTCGGGGTCGACGCGGTTGGCGGTTCCCGTCTTGCCCGCGACCCGGTAGCCGGGAATACGGGCCCTGGTGCCGGTGCCCTCCTCGTCGCCGACCACGGACTCCAGCATCTGCGCGAGGGTCTTGGCGGTCTTGTCGCTGACCACGCGGGTCTGCTTCGGAGCGGGCGCCGGGGTGAACCGGCCGTCGGGGCCCTTGGTGCCGCGGACGAGCGTGGGCTCGATCCGTACGCCTCCGTTGGCGATGGTCGAGTAGACCGAGGCGGCCTGCATGGCGTTGATCGACAGACCCTGCCCGAACGGGATCGTGTACTGCTGCGAGGTCGACCAGTTCTGCGGCTTGGCGAGGATGCCCGGGGTCTCACCGGGGTAGCCGAGCCCGGTGGGGCTGCCGATGCCGAACTTGCGCAGATAGGAGTAGAGGACCTGGTTGGACTCGGCCTGGGTCTTCCCGAGCTGCCCGGTGGCCAGGATGGTGCCGATGTTGCTGGACTTGGCGAGGACGCCGTTGAGGGTCAGGTACCAGGTCTTGTGGTCGACGTCGTCCTTGAAGAGCCGGTCGCCGCGGTGCAGCCGGTTGGGCACGATGACATGGGTGTCGGGGGTCGCCACCCCCTCCTCCAGGACCGCGGCCATGGACATGACCTTGCTGGTGGAGCCGGGCTCGTAGGCGTCCTGGAGGGCGGCGTTGCCCATCGCGGCGGCGTTGGCGGCGGACAGGTCGTTGGGGTCGAAGCCGGGGGCGTTGGCCATGGCCAGGACCTCGCCGGTCTTCGTGTTCTGCACTATGACGTAGCCGCGGTCGGCCTTGGACTTCCTCACCTGCTCGGTGATGGCCCGCTGGGCGGCCCACTGGATGTCCCGGTCGATGGTCAGCTCGATGTCGGAGCCGGGCACGGCCGGGGTGCCGCGGGAGCCGGCGGTCGGCACCTGGCGCCCGCCGGACTGGGCGAACCTGATCTTGCCGTCCTGGCCCGCGAGCTCCTTGTCGAGCATCGACTCAAGCCCGCCGGCGCCGCGGCCCTCGGCGTTGACGTATCCCAGTATCCCGGCGGCGAGTTCGCCGTTGGGGTACACGCGCTTGGTGCTGGGCTCGCTGAGGATGCCGCCCAGGAGGTTGATCCCGTTGCCGCCCGCGGCGGGCTTGGCCTTCTTCTCGTAGACCTTCTTGAGGTCCTTGATCTGGTTCCAGACCTGGGGGGTCTGCTTGCGGGCGAGCAGGGTGTAGCGGGACTTGGGGGTGCGGAGCTTCTTGGCGAGCTCGGCGGGTTGCTTGCCCAGGAGCGGCGCGAGGAGGGCGGCGGCCTGCTCGGGGGCGTCCTGGATCCTGCTCTCCTCGGGGGTGAAGAGCTTGGGGTCGGCGGTGATGTCGTACGCGTCGACGCTGGCGGCGAGCGCGATCCCGGAGCGATCGGTGATCTCGCCCCGGTCGGCGGAGAGCGTGTACTCCTGGTAGCGGTGCGCCTCCGCCTTGGCGGCCAGCGCGCTGGCGTCGACGGCCTGCACCTGGAGCAGCCGGACGACGAAGGCCAGCATCACGAGGGTCAGCCCGAGGGAGACCAGCCGCAGCCGGGGCTTGGGGCTGCCGAGCCGGATGGTGCGCGGCGCGGGCCGCGCGGGAGGCCGTGAGGTACGCCGGGGGGCGGGGCGGGCGGGCTGTGCCGGGCGGCCCGCGGAGGGCCGGGGGCGTGCGGGCCGGGCGGGGCCGGGCACCCGGCGGCGCGGGGGCTCCTTGGGGGGCACTGCGGTCACCTGCCGGAGTTCGTCGGGGCGGGCGGGGTCGTCCTCGCGGGCGTCGTCACGGGTGTGGTCACGGGTGTCGTCACAGAAGTGGACTGCGGTGACGGCGAGGCGGTTCCGGCCGGTGCGTTCATCGCGCCCTGGGGGGCGATCGGGGGTGTGGCCGCGGGCGGGGTCACGGTCGCCGTCGGGGTGGGCTTGGGCGCGGGCGCCTTGGAGGGCTCGCCGCGGACCGTGCCGTCCGGGTCGAGGAAGGCGGGGCTGCCGCCGGGGACCATGCCGAGCTCCCGGGCCCGCCGCTCCAGCGCGTCGGGCGCGGAACGGTCGTCCACGTCCCGCTGCAGCGCCTGCTCCTCGTCGGTGAGCTCCGTGGTCCGGTTCTTGAGGTCACGCAGCTTGAAGGAGCCCTGGTTCAGGGCGGAGTTCAGCAGCAGGAGGGTGATGAGCCCGCCGCCGAGCAGGACCACGACGAGCAGGACGAAAGGGGTGCGGGCGGCGGTACTGGGCCCCGACGGCATGAGCCGCCCGAGCCGCGCCGCCCGCCCTTTGAGCGGCCCCTTCGTCGTCATGCCTGCTCGTCCTCCCGGATGCGCTCCGCCCCGCGCAGCCTGGCCGGGGCCGCGCGGCGGTTCTCGGCGATCTCCTCCTCCGTGGGGAGCTCGGCGCCGCGGGTGAGCAGCTTCAGCCGGGGCTGGTACCGCTCGGGGACGACCGGCAGGCCGGGCGGCGCGGTGTTCGCCGCGCCCGCCGCGAAGACCTGCTTGACCAGCCGGTCCTCCAGGGAGTGGTACGACAGGACCGCGATCCGGCCGCCCACCGCGAGCGCCTTCACCGCCGCCGGGATCGCCCGCTCCAGGACGGTCAGCTCGCCGTTGACCTCGATGCGCAGGGCCTGGAAGGTGCGCTTGGCGGGGTTGCCGCCGGTGCGCTTGGCCGCCTGCGGCAGGGAGTCCCGGATCAGCTCGACCAGGCGCGCGCTGTTGGTGAACGGCTCCTTCTCGCGCTCGCGCACGATCGCGGAGACGATCCGCTTGGCCTGCTTCTCCTCCCCGTACGCCCGCAGGATGCGGACCAGCTCACCGGCCGGGTAGGTGTTGAGGACCTCAGCCGCGCTGACCCCGGTCGTCTGGTCCATGCGCATGTCGAGCGGGGCGTCCTGGGCGTACGCGAAGCCGCGGTCGGCCTCGTCGAGCTGCATGGAGGAGACGCCCAGGTCAAAGAGGATGCCGTCGACCTTCGGGATGTCGAGCCGGTCGAGTACCTCGGGCAGCTCGTCGTAGACGGCGTGGACGAGGGTGGCGCGCTCCCCGTAGGGGGCCAGCCGCTCGCCGGAGAGGCGCAGCGCCTCCTTGTCCCGGTCGAGGGCGACGAGCCGAGCCTCGGGGAAGCGGCGCAGCAGCGCCTCGCTGTGGCCGCCGAGGCCGAGGGTGCAGTCGACGACCACCGCACCCGGGCGCTCCAGGGCCGGGGCCAACATGTCCAGGCACCGCTGGAGCATCACCGGGACGTGTCGGTCGTTGCTCAATGCGCCCTCTCAGAATTCGGCTCAGATTCGGCGCGGCCGCTACGCATCCGCCGCACACGCGGGGAGAAACTGCGGAAATCGCTCAATGTCTCCGTGAACTTCGCGTCACTTTAGTCCACTGGACCCAGCGGTCAATCAACCGGCTGGCGCGTCGCGCGGGCCTCCGGCGAGAGTCGGGCATTCCCAACATCTCACCCGTATGGGCCCGCTCTTCTCATGCCTGTGGGTTAGCTCACAACAAGGCTCATTGACGTTCTTTGTCCGCTCTCACGACGGGCCACGACGCCCTGTGACCATTACCGTCATAGACATGTCGACCTCAGCGCACACCTCCGCCGCCACCGCCGACGTGATACGCAACGGCGGGACAGTCACCGACCGACTCGTCGAAGCCAATGAGCGGTACGCCGCCGGCTTCACCGATCCCGGCATGGACGCCAAGCCCGTGCTGAAAGTGGCCGTGGTGGCCTGCATGGACGCCCGGCTCGACCTGCACGCCGCGCTCGGCCTCGAGCTCGGCGACTGTCACACGATCCGCAACGCGGGCGGGGTGGTCACCGATGACGTGATCCGCTCGCTCACGATCAGCCAGCGCGCCCTGAAGACCCGCAGCGTGGTGCTCATCCACCACACCGGCTGCGGTCTGGAGTCCCTCACCGAGGACTTCCGGCACGAACTGGAGATGGAGGTCGGCCAGCGACCGGCCTGGGCCGTGGAGGCCTTCCGCGATGTCGAGCAGGACGTCCGGCAGTCGATGCAGCGCGTGCGGACCTCGCCGTTCCTGCTGCACACCGACGACGTCCGCGGTTTTGTCTTCGACGTGACCACGGGCCTGCTGCGCGAGATCGACCCCTCCTGATTCGCCGGGCACAACACGGCAAACCCCGGCATATCGCTCGCACTTGTCCACAGGCAAGTGACAGCACCCGGCAGAGGCAACAAGAATGCTCGGGTGACACCCCCCGAAAGAACCGCGGGGGCAGGTGTCGGTGTTTTTCGGAGGGGCCGAGGAGGGCCGGGTGACGACCTATGACGATCGAGCGAGCCTCACAGATCTGACCACCACAGCGGAGCGCGTCCGCAGGTCGGTGGAGGGTGTGATCGAGGGCAAGCCTGAGGTCGTACGGCTTTCGCTGACCGTGCTGCTCGCCGAGGGACATCTTCTGATCGAGGATGTCCCCGGTGTCGGCAAGACGATGCTGGCCAAGACGCTGGCGCGGTCCATCGACTGTTCGGTGCGCCGTATCCAGTTCACGCCCGACCTGCTGCCGTCGGACATCACCGGCGTGTCGATCTTCGACCAGCAGCGGCGGGACTTCGAGTTCAAGCCGGGCGCGATCTTCGCCCAGATCGTCATCGGCGACGAGATCAACCGCGCCTCGCCGAAGACCCAGTCCGCACTCCTGGAGTCCATGGAGGAGCGGCAGGTCACCGTCGACGGGCAGACCTACGAGCTGCCGAGCCCGTTCATGGTCGTGGCCACGCAGAACCCGGTGGAGATGGAGGGCACGTACCCGCTCCCCGAGGCGCAGCGCGACCGCTTCATGGCGCGCGTCTCGATCGGCTACCCCAGCGCCGAGGCCGAGCTCCAGATGCTCGACATCCACGGGGCGGTCAACCCGCTCGACGACCTGCAGCCCGTCGCGCACGCCCACGACATCGTGAAGCTCATCGACGCGGTACGGGGCGTCCATGTCGCCGACTCCGTGCGCCGGTACGCCGTCGACATCGTCGCCGCGACCCGCACCCACCCGGATCTGCGGCTCGGCGCCTCGCCGCGTGCCACGCTCCACCTGCTGCGCGCCGCCAAGGCGTCCGCCGCGCTCAGCGGCCGCGAGTACGTCCTGCCGGACGACCTCCAGGCCCTGGCCGTGCCGGTCCTCGCCCACCGACTGCTGCCGACGGCGCAGGCCCAGCTGAACCGGCGCACGTCCGAGCAGGTCGTCCTCGACATCCTGCAGCGCACGCCCGTCCCGGTCGCGGCGCCGCCCGCCGGCCCGCACTACGGCCAGCAGCAGCCCGGCGTTCGGCAGCTGTGATGGCGACCGCTGCCGCGCCGGAGGGGCAGCGGGGTGACGACCGGGGCGCTCGCACGGGTGACGACCGGGGCGGAGTGCGTGCCGCCCTCGGCGGGCTCACCACGCGCGGCCGGTCCTTCCTCGCCGCCGGGGTCGCCGCCGCGATCTGCGCCTATGTGCTCGGCCAGGGCGATCTGCTGCGCGTCGGACTGCTGCTCGCAGTGCTGCCGCTGATCTGCGCCGGGGTGCTCTACCGCACCCGGTACCGGGTCGCCGGCAGCCGCCGGCTCTCCCCGCAGCGGGTGCCGGTCGGCTCCGAGGCCCGGGTCCATCTGCGGATGGACAACGTCTCCCGGCTGCCCACCGGCCTGCTGATGCTCCAGGACCACGTCCCGTACATGCTCGGGCCGCGGCCCCGGTTCGTCCTTGACCGGGTCGAGGCGGGCGGCCGGCGCGAGGTGTCGTACCGGGTCCGCTCCGACCTGCGCGGCCGCTTCCCGCTGGGCCCGCTCCAGCTGCGGCTGAACGACCCCTTCGGCATGTGCGAGCTGACCCGCTCCTTCAGCGCGTACGACACGCTGACCGTGGTCCCGCGGACCGAAGCGCTTCCGGCGGTGAAGCTGGCCGGCGAGGCGGCGGGGTACGGCGACGGGCGGCAGCGCTCGCTGGCGCTGGCCGGCGACGACGACGTGATCCCGCGCACCTACCGCCACGGCGACGATCTGCGCCGGGTCCACTGGCGTTCCACCGCGCGCTACGGCGAGCTGATGGTCCGCCGTGAGGAGCAGCCGCAGCGGGCCCGCTGCACGGTGCTGCTCGACACCCGCCGGATCGCGTTCCAGGGCGCCGGCCCCGACTCGGCCTTCGAATGGGCGGTCTCGGGCGCGGCCTCCACCCTGGTGCACATGCTGGAGCGGGGCTACTCGGTACGGCTGCTCACCGACACGGGCACCGCGGTGCCCGGCGAGGGCAGCGAGGGCTTCGCCGGTTCGACGCAGGACTCGGCCGAGGCGGCCGGGCTGATGATGGACACCCTCGCCGTCGTCGACCACTCCGACGGGGCCGGTCTCTCGCGCGCCTACGACGTGCTGCGCGGCGGGAACGAGGGCCTTCTGATCGCGTTCGTCGGCGACATCGACGAGGAGCAGGCGGCGGTGGCGGCCCGGATGCGGCAGCGCAGCGGCGCGGCCGTCGCCTTCGTCCTGGACAGCGGTAGCTGGCTGACGGGCGGCGCGGTGACCGGGGCCGTCGACGAGCGGTTGCGGCAGCTGCGGGAGGCCGGCTGGACGGCGCTGGCCGTGCGCCCCGGCGTCCGGCTTGCCGAGCTGTGGCAGCAGGCCGGCGGAGCGCGTGCGGAGACCGCCGCGGGTGACACGTACGGAGGTTGGTCATGAGCGGCCGCGGGCGGCTGACACTGGGTGCCTTCGCCGCCACGCTGATGGCGGCGGGCGCGCTCCTTCCGCTGGTGAAGCCGGCGACCTGGATCTTCACGGCCGCGATCCTGCTGGCGGTGCAGAGCGGGGTCGGCGCGCTGACCCGGCGGGTACCGCTGGCCCGGCCGCTGACGATCGCGGCGCAGGCCCTGGTGACCCTGCTGGCGCTGACCCTGGTCTTCGTTCGGGAGCAGGCGCTGCTCGGCTTCCTGCCCGGGCCGCAGGCCCTCGGGCAGTTCGGCGCGCTGTTCCGGGCGGGCGCCGACGACGTGGGCACGTACGCGATCCCGGCCCCCGACACCGAGGGCATCCGGCTGATGGTGGTCGGCGGCGTGCTGGTGATCGGGCTCCTGGTGGACACGATCGCGGTGACCTTCCGCAGCGCGGCCCCGGCCGGTCTGCCGCTCCTCGCGCTGTACTCGGTGGCCGCCGGTCTCTCCGACGGCGGCGCGAGCTGGCTCTGGTTCCTGCTGGCCGCCACCGGCTATCTCCTGCTGCTCCTGGCCGAGAGCCGCGACCGGCTCTCGCAGTGGGGGCGCGTCTTCGGCGGCGCGTCGCGTCCCGGCGGCACGGGCGCCTCCGGGAGCGGGCAGGCGCTCGCCCCGGTGCGGACCGGTCGGCGGATCGGCGTGGTGGCCATGGGCATCGCCCTGGTGGTGCCGGCCGCGCTGCCCGCGCTCTCCGGCGGGCTGTTCGGCGGGCCGGGCGACGGGCCGGGCGAGAGCGGCAAGGGCGGCACGATCTCGGCCGTGAACCCGCTGGTCTCGCTCCAGGACAATCTCCGGCAGCCCGAGGACCGCGAGGTGCTCCGCTACCGGACGAACGCGACCGACACGAGCGGCATGTATCTGCGGCTCGTGGCGCTCGACCAGTTCGACGGCACCTCGTGGAAGTCCTCGGTCCGCCCGATCGAGGACGTGCCCGAGCGGCTGCCGCGCCCGGACGGCCTCGGCGAGCAGGTCCGTACGACCGAGGTGACGGGCAACTTCGTGGCCTCCTCGACGTACGAGCAGAAGTGGCTGCCGATGCCCTATCCGGCGGCCCGGGTCGAGATCGACGGCCGCTGGCGGTACGAGCCTGCCGGGCGGATGATCGTCGGCGACGACAAGCAGAACACACGGGGCGCCCGGTACACGGTGACGAGCCTGGACGTGCGGCCGACGGCCGCGCAGCTGGCGGCCGCCCCGCCCGCGCCGCCCAAGCTCCTCTCCGAGTACACCCGGGTCCCCGACTCGCTGCCCCTGGACGTGAGGTCGACGGCGCTGCAGGTCACCAAGGGCGCGCGGAACGACTACGAGCGGGCCGTGAAGCTCCAGGACTGGTTCGCGACGGACGGTGGCTTCCGCTACGACGTCGAGGTCGAGTCGGGCACGGGGGTCGAGGCGATCTCCCGCTTCCTGAAGCAGCGGGAGGGCTTCTGCGTCCACTTCTCCTTCTCGATGGCGGCGATGGCGCGCTCCCTGGGCATCCCGGCCCGGGTGGCGGTCGGCTTCATGCCGGGCACCTCGCAGTCCGACGGCACGATGTCGGTGGGCATCCGGGACGCCCACGCCTGGCCTGAGTTGTACTTCGAGGGCGCGGGCTGGATCCGGTTCGAGCCGACGCCGACGCGGGGATCCACGCCGGACTACACGCGGCAGCAGTCCCCGTCGGGGACGCCGACGGAGTCCGCGCAGCCGTCGGCCGGCGCCTCGGCGATGCCGTCCGCCGCGCCGAGCACGTCGGAGAGCTGCCCGCCGGAGCTGCGCCGCCTCGGCGAGTGCGGGCCCGACGCGGCGGCGGGCGGAGCGTCGTCCGACGGCGGCGGGGTGAATCCGCTGAAGGTCGTGCTGATCAGTCTGGGCGTGGTGGCGGTGCTTCTGTTGCCACTCTCGCCGTTGCTCTGGCGTACGCGGGTACGGGCGCGGCGACTCGGTTCCTCCGGCCGCACGGCCGAGGACGCGGTGGCCAGGACGCTGGCGGCCTGGCGCGAGATCGGCGACACGGCCTGGGACCACGGGGTCGCGCCGGACGACTCCCAGACGCCCCGGAAGACCGCGGCCCGTATTGTCCGCCTGGGCAAGCTGGAGGGCGAGCCGGCCAACGCGGTGCACCGGGTGGCGCGCGCGGTCGAACAGGTCCTCTACGCCCCGCAGCCCCGCCCGGCCACGGGCCTCGTGGAGGAGGTCGCCCTGGTCAGAGCGGGCTTCACCGCGGTGTCGCCCCGGAAGACGCGCCTGCGCGCACTGCTGGCACCGCGCTCGGCCGTCCGGGTGGTGTGGTCGACGTCGTCCCGCTGGTCCCGGCTCACGGACAGCTGGTCGTCCCGCCGCCGCGACCTGACGGCCCGTTTGACGGGTTCGTTCCGCCGGCTGACCCGCCAGCAGGGCCGGCCCAGGAACCAGTCACCCGCATGGTCCAGGCTGTACACCCGGCCCTCCTGGTCTATCGCGAGCACCGCCTGGT
>NZ_JBEYYW010000054.1:0-4883 GCF_040645695.1 Streptomyces sp. NPDC046712
TCGGCTCCGTCGAGGACGTCGAGGAGGTTCCAGCCGACGTGTGTCTGGATGGCTTCGGCCGCTTCCGTGAGGTGCTGGGCGAACACCGGTGAGGTGGTGAGGAGGTCGCGGGCCATGCCGTCCCACTGCGAGCCCTGACCGGGAAAGACGAACACCGTCTTGCCGAGCGGGCTGACCACGTTCTGCACCACATCGGCATGTGCCGTGCCGCCGCCGGCCAGGGCTTCCAGTGCTTCCGTGAGCCCGTCCCGGTCGGTGGGGGTGATGACGGCCCGGTGGTCCTGGTGCGCCCGACCGGTCGCCAACACGTGTGCCACCGGGTTCAGTTCCGCTTCAGGGCGATCGTCCAGGTACGTGCGCAGGCGCGTGGCCTGGTCCTGCAGCGCCGCCTCGGAGTGACCCGACAGCACCCACGGCGCCGGCACGCCGTCGCCGGGCTCCTCGGTGCCCGCGGCGTCCGGCCCCTCGGTCTCGTACGCCGGTGCTTCTTCCAGTACGACATGGGCATTCGTCCCGCTCATGCCGAACCCGGACACGCCGGCCCGCCGCGGTCGCCCGTTCGCGGACCACTCCCGGGCCTCGGTGAGGAGTTCCACGGCTCCGGCCGTCCAGTCGACGTGCGGGGTCGGCTCATCGACGTGCAAGGTGCGGGGGAGCACGCCGTGGCGCATGGCCTCGACCATCTTGATGATGCCGCCGACGCCGGCGGCGGCCTGTGTGTGCCCGATGTTGGACTTGAGCGAGCCCAGCCATAGCGGCCGGTCGGCCGGCCGGTCCTGCCCGTACGTGGCGACGATCGCCTGCGCCTCGATCGGGTCGCCCAGCGTCGTACCCGTCCCGTGCGCCTCCATCGCGTCCACGTCGGCGGCGGTCAGACCGGCGTCGGCCAGGGCCTGACGGATCACCCGCTGCTGCGACGGCCCGTTCGGGGCGGTGATGCCGTTACTGGCACCGTCCTGGTTCGTCGCCGTGCCCCGTACGACGGCAAGGACGTGGTGCCCGTTGCGGCGGGCGTCCGAGAGCCGCTCGACGAGCAGAAGGCCCACACCCTCGCCGAACGCGGTGCCGTCGGCGCCCGCCGCGAACGCCTTGCACCGGGCGTTCTGTGCCAGGCCGCGCTGACGGCTGAAGCCGATGAACATGTCCGGATTGGCGAGGACGGTCGCCCCGCCCGCGAGGGCGAGATCGCACTCGCCGCTGCGCAGCGCCCGCACCGCCAGGTGCAGGGCCACGAGCGAGGAGGAGCAGGCCGTGTCCACCGTGACCGCCGGACCTTCCAGACCGAGCGTGTACGCGATCCGGCCGGACGCGATGGAACCGGCGCTGCCGATCCCGAGGTACCCCTCCATGTCGGCCGGGAGCTTCACCCGCGAGCCGTAGTCCGTGTAGACGACTCCGGCGAACACCCCGGTCTTCGAGCCGTGCAGCGACGCGGGGTCGATGCCGGCCCGCTCGAAGGCCTCCCACGCGGTCTCCAGGAGCAGCCGCTGCTGCGGGTCCATGCTGGTGGCCTCGCGCGGGCTGATGCCGAAGAACGCCGGGTCGAACAGGTCGGCGTCGTGCAGGAAGCCGCCCTCCCGGGCGTACGAGGTGCCCGGGTGGGCAGGGTCGGGATGGAACAGCCGGTCCAGATCCCAGCCGCGGTTGACCGGGAACGGCGAGATGACGTCGCTCTCCGACTCGACCACCTGCCACAGATCCTCCGGCGAGCGCACCCCGCCCGGGTAGCGGCACGCCATCGCCACGATCGCGATCGGCTCGCCGTCGTACGCACCACCACCCGAAGTGCCCGCTCCCGCGATCGTGTTCACCGCGGCGTCGCCGAGCAGCTCGGACCGCAAGTGGGCGGCGAGCGCGCCGGGAGAGGGGTGGTCGAAGACGAGCGTGCTGGGCAGCCGCAGGCCGGTGGCGGTGTTGAGACGGTTGCGGAGTTCGACGGCGGTCAGCGAGTCGAAGCCGAGGTCCTTGAACGCGCGCGAGGCGTCCACCGTGTCCCGGGCCGAATGCCCGAGCACCCCGCCCACCTGCGTCTTGACCAGGTCGAGGAGGGCACGCAGCTGCTCCGCCTCCGGCAGTCCCGCCAGGGACGACGCGAGCGAGCCGGCCGCTGCGGCGGTCCCGGCGGCCGAGGCGCTGCGCACCACGCGTACCAGGGACCCGAGGACCGGCGGCAGCAGCCCTGCCCCGGCCCGCTCCACCAGCGCGGCGCGGTCCAGCCGGGCGGCGACGAGCGCAGCGCGGCGCTCCGCGCCCTGGGTCAGCGCCAGCAGGTCGTCGACCTGGTCGGACCCGAACGGGACCAGGCCGCGCACGGCCGTCGGATCGCCCGACGCCTCGCGGGGGCCCCAGGCGACCGAGACTCCGGGCAGACCGAGCGTGCGGCGGTGCTGGGCGAGCGCGTCCAGATGGGCGCCCAGTGCGGCGCCCGCGGCCCGACCGGTCCCGCCCAGGACGCCGGAGGTGTCCGGCGCCAGCAGGGCGAAGGCGGTCAACTCGGTGCCCAGGGTCAGCTCGTGCAGATTCCAGGCCGCGTCGATCCCGGCCCGCAGGGTCGCGGAGAACGCCGCCGGATCGGTGGAGGACAGCACGCTCCCGGCGACCGGCTCGGCCGCGTGCACGACGGCGGCCGGCGGCCGGTCCGCCGACAGCAGCGCCAAGGCGGCGGCGAGCGCGTCGCGGTCCGCCGCGCTGCCCTCGACGGTCGAGACTTCGATGCCCTCGTTCGCGTATGCGGCGGCCCAGCGGGGGTCCGAGCCGAGTACCAGCAGACTCCGGAACCCCCGCGCCTCGACGAAGTGACGGGCCGCGGACTCGGCGAGATCGCCGTCGCCGGAGACGACCACGGTGCCGGCCGCCGCGGGCTCAGGTGCGTCGGCGAACTCACCGGGAGCGCTGCGGACCAAGCGAGGAACGAGGAACGTGCCCTCACGGAGGGCGAGTTGTGGCTCGTCGGCGGCCAGGGCGGTCCGCAGTGCGGACAAGGAGGCGGGCGTGCCGTCGAGGTCGATCAGGGTGACACGGTCGGGATGCTCCGACTGCACGGCGCGGACCAACCCCCACACGGCGGCGGGCGCCAGGTCCTGCACGTCCTCCGGATGCGTGGCAACGGCGTGCCGGGTGACCACGACGAAGCGGCTCGCCACGGCCCAGGGGGCGGTGAGGAGCTGCTGGAGATGAGGAAGGAGACTCTCCGCATCGGGGACGGTCAGCAGGACGACGTCGGGTGCCGCGACGGTCGTCTCGGTCGTCGCCTCTGCCTCGGTGGGATCCTGGGCGTTCTGCGCGTCCGGCGCGTCCGGCGCGTCCGGCGGGTCCTGGGCCTCCTGTACGACCTGTGGGTCGTCCGCGTCTGCCGTGTCGTACGCAGGGACGGGGATGGGCTCGGCTCCGAGGACGGACTCAAGGCCGGGGAGCTCGGTGCCGACCAGCGCCCAGCTGCCGAGCGGGCCCGCGGGCTCCGGTACGGGGTCGAGGGCCGGCCAGTCGAGTCCGAGCAGCCAGTCGTGCCGAGCCCCGGCGGCCCGGGGGAGCGGGCGCAGCACGACGGACCCGACGGTCGCGACGGGTGTGTCCGCGGCGTCGTGGACGTGCAGCTCGTACGCCTCGCCCCGGGGGACGAGCACCACCTGGAGGGCCCCGGCACCCACGGCGTGCAGGGTCACGTCCTGCCACTCGGCCGGCGCCACGTCCTCGTCGAGTGTGGTGAGCGCGGCCCGCAGGGCGGCGTCGAGCAGGGCGGGGTGCAGGCCGTAGCGCGCGGCCTCCCCGGCCGTGTCCTCGGGCAGCGCGACCTCGGCTCGCGCCCCGTCGACCGCGCCCTCGCGAGCGGCCGTCGCGGCCGAGGCGGTGAGCAGGCCGGACGCCAGCGCCGTCCAGGGACGGTGCAGGGAGTCGTCGTCGGCGCCGTCCTCGTACGGCCGGGCGTACAGCGTGAACGTGCGCCCTCCGTCCTCCCCGGGCGCGGCCACGGTGAGCTGTACGTCGACTCCGCCGGCCGGAGGCAGCGCGACGGCGTCGCCGAGCGACAGCCGTGTGATGCCGAGCCCGCCGAGCACCCGGCCCGCCTGGAGCGCCAGTTCGAACGGGACGGTGCCGTTCAGGATCGGTTCGGTGAGCCACGGGTGGGCGTGGGCGGCGATCCGTCCGGTGAGCAGGAGCGCGTCTCCGTCGGCGAGCGTGGTGGCCGCGGTGAGCAGAGGGTGCTGGGTGGTGTGCAGACCCAGGCTCTCGGGGTCGCCTCCGGTGGCCGCGTCCTCGAGCCAGTAGCGGTGGTGTTGGAAGGGGTAGGTGGGGAGGTCGGTGGGGGGTGTGGTGGGTGTGGGGGTGTGCCAGGTGAGGGGTGTGCCGTGGGTGTGGAGTTGGGCGAGGCCTTGGTGGAAGCGGGTGAGGGTGCCTTCGTTGCGGCGGAGGGTGCCGGTGATGAGGGGAGTGAGGCCGGTGGGGACTGTGTCGATCGTGTCTTGGATGGCGGTGGTGAGGGTGGGGTGGGGGCTGGCTTCCACGTAGGTGGTGTGGCCGGTGTCGACGAGGCTCCGAAGGGTGGGGTGGAAGAGAACCGGGTTGGCGAGGTTCTGGTACCAGTACTCCGCGTCGAGGGTGGCGGTGTCGACGAGGCCGCCGGTGAGGGTCGAGTGAAAGGCCGTGGTCGACGAGGTGGGGTTGATGTCCGCCAGGACTTCGAGGAGTTGGTCGTGGAGGGTGTGGACGTGGGGGGTGTGGGAGGCGTAGTCGACGTCGATGGTGCGGGCGCGGACGTCCTGGTTCTTGAGCGTGGTGACGAGGTCGTGGAGTTGGTCGGGGTTGCCGGCGATGACGGTGGAGTTGGGGCCGTTGTGGGCGGCGATGTGGAGGTCGTCGTAGTCGGTGAGGTGAGTGGCTGTGTC
>NZ_JBEYYW010000055.1:0-4394 GCF_040645695.1 Streptomyces sp. NPDC046712
TCACAGTCCGTACGCCGGGAAGTTCGACGTCCGCGCCCTCGACCTTCCGGTCCGCGTGATTGCGGAAATCGAAGATCGTGTGCAGCCCGAGGGTGTGGTACCCGCTCCGCGGGTACCACATCGCTGCGCGATGTGCAAGCGAACACCCGCGCTGCGCGCGGGTGTTGCGCTCCCGCTCCGCGGGAGCGCTGGTGGGACGCTGCGCGTCCCACTCAACCCCAGGGCTGCGCCCTGGGGTTGATGCTCCGTTCGCTGCGCTCTCGGAGCTAGTGGGGCTGCGCCCACAGCCGGCCTTCCGCTGCGCTCCAGGCCGGCTGTGGCGGGTCCGCTGCGCTCCCCCGCCTGACGGTCCTTCGGCTGCGCCTTCAGAACCGTCTGGTGGCCCGCTGGCGCGGGCCAGGCTGGCTAACAGGACGGGGTGCTCTGGGCTTGTGAGGTTCAGGCGTTTACGTGGCGGGGGGGTGACGGCCCGTCGGGATGCTGTGTGATGGGCCGGCCGGTGCCCTGGGGCGGCCTGGAGGCGGTGGTGAGCAGACCAGTGAAGACGGCCAGGAGGAGAAGGGAGACCCACATCTGCCGGCTACCGGGATGAGTCCCTCCCGTCCAGGCCGCGGCAGCCGCGCCCACAACAGGACGCCTGCCGTATAGAAAGCGCGGACTCGGCGCAGCTGCCGTACAGCCCGCAGGGACACGAGATATTCACTCTTCGCTGCCATACCCGCCCGTCTACGCCCATGTGTGCTACCTATCAGTCTGGGCGGCCGCTTCCCCTGCCGTCCCTTCGGGCGTCCACGGTCTGACAGTCCTCCCGGCTGCGCCGTCGGTCCCTTTAAGGACACTGTCGCGGGCCGAGCTGACGGCGGGGCCGTCTCTGACTTTTCCGATGCCTCATCCGAATGGTCCTCGAAGCCTGTGATGCCACCAGCCGCCGCCTCTCCGCCGGGGGTCACGGAAGGCGAACGGATCTGGGAGGGTCCGACGCCACAGGTCCGCGTCGAGCACAGCGAGAAGTGCCTCGAGTTCCCGGCGTGCCGGGGCGGGGAGCAGTACCACCACCCGCTCCAGCATGTCCCTGGCCTCGGCGACGTCTTCCAGGCTGTCGGAAGGGCACGGGCACACGGCGTAGGAGATCTCAAGGTACCGGCCTGTCCGGGCTAGGAACCGCCGGTACCAGGACAGGGCTGTCTCAGTGGCACCGGGCCACAGGTCTTCAGTGTCTGTCTCCCGCTCGACCCGGCGGACAGTGGCGGATGTCCGCGGCGACAACCGGTCGATCCGGTAGGGCTGGTGCAATGCGTAGAGCTTGGGGTGAGGGGCGCGCAGTGCGCCCGGCCGCCTACGCGGCATGGCCCTTTCGGGTAGTGATCGTCATGCCGACATCTTGCCACGGGGACGAGGAGAGGTGCGGTGGGGTTGGCTGGGAGGAACTGGGGGTCAAAGTAAGGCAGGTTCCCTCTATGAGGGGATCGTTGCATTCAATGTGCTTCATTTTTCATGCCAGATATACTCTGGACCCAGGGCACACCAACGCTGACCGGTGTGGAGGCTTGTCCTGATCCCTCGGCATGCTCGCAACAGTGACCCGACGAGGCAGGGTAGTCAGCCCGCCCGCTTTGGTCCGGCCCTTATTTTTGAGCTCCTCACGTGGGAGTTTCTCGTTTCTCTCTGCTCGAATCGACCGGACAGCACCCCAGGAGAAGGCAGACGGATATGTCGAGCACAGGCCGCGCTGATCAGCGCGAGGCCGCCCAGCGAGAAGCCGTTGACGCGGTGGTGCGCGCCCTCGAATTTCCTGCAAGATCGCTTGTGCCCGAACAAGGGCTTCGAACGCAGGTGATCATGGCGACCGGGTCCGGGAAGACCCGGGTGGCCGTGCGCAGCGCCGAGGAGCTCCACGCGGGCCGTGTGCTGGTGCTCGTGCCCTCGCTGGACCTCCTGGCGCAGACCGAGGCCGCGTGGCGTGAGGGAGGCCGCCGGGGGCCGATGATCGGGGTGTCCTCGCTGCGGGGTGAGGGGGTGCCCTTCCCCAACACCACGGACGTGGACCAGCTGGTGGAATGGACCCGGGGCCTGGACAAGGTCACCGTGTACGCCACGTACGCCAGCCTCGGGCTCGGCACACTGGAGCGGGCACACGCCGCCGGCCTTGCGGCATGGGACCTGATCGTCGTGGACGAGGCCCACCGGACGTCGGGCCGGATCGGCAAGCCGTGGGCGGTCGTCCACGACAACCATAAGATCCCCTCCCTGCGCCGCCTCTACATGACCGCCACCCCCCGGCTGTGGCAGCTCGGCGACGAAGACCCAGGGCAGGGTGGCGTGCCTGGTGAGCTGGTCGCGAGCATGGACGACGACCCCGAGGGCCCGTTCGGCAGCAGGGCGTTCACGTTGACGCTCTCGGAGGCCGTCGACAGGGGAATCTGTGCCCCCTACCAGGTCGTATGCGTGGACGTCACCGACACCGCGCTCCAGGCCGCGCAGCTCCTGGGCACGGAAGCACGCTCCGAGCAGGTGCGGGGGGCGCGGCTCGCCGCTCTGCAGACCGCCCTGGTGAAGGCGTCCGCGGAGGAGGGCTTTCGCCGCACGCTCGTCTTCCACCACGTGGTGAAGGAGGCCGAAGCGTTCGCAGCGGGCCTTCCCGAGGTCGCCGCGCAGCTGCACGCCAGCGACCCCGAGCTGTACCCGGCCACGATCTGGGCCGACTGGCTGTGCGGGGACCACAAGCCGCTCCACCGGCGGCGTCTCCTGGACGAGTTCGCCGCCGGGATCGCCACCGCCGGCATCGTCGTCGAGAAGAGCTACCTCAGCTCGGTGAAAGTGCTGGGCGAGGGCGTGGACACCAAGAACTGCGACTCCGTCTACTGGGCCGACGTACGCGGCTCCATGCCGGACCTGGTCCAGGCCGTGGGCCGGGCGCTGCGGATGCAGCCGGGCGAGGGCAAGATGGCCAGCTTGGTCGTGCCGGTGTTGCTCGGGCCGGGCGAGACGGCGGACAGCATGCTCACCTCCCGGGCGTTCGGCGGGCTCGCCAAGCTCTTGGAGGCGCTGCGGGCACACGACACCCGGGTCGTCGAGCAGCTCGCCGAACAGCAGGCCCAGAGCCGCGTGAGAGGCGTACAGACACGCAGCGGGGAGCGGGAGGACCAGGGCTCGGAGAGCGAACGAAGCGACCGTGGTCTGTCAGTGCCGGCGCGGGCGCTGCTGAAGTTCTCCACGCCGCGCGACCCCGCCCAGCTTGCGGCGTTCATCAACCTGCGGGTCCTCAACCCCGAACACGAGCACTGGCGGCGCGGCGTGGAGGCGGCTGTGATCTACGCGCGCGAGCACGGCGACCTGCGCGTGCCGTTCACGTACCGCGTCCCGGAAGGTGAAGAGGCCGAGGGTGTGGGGTGGCCGGCCTCGCTCGCCGACTTCCCGCTGGGGCAGTGGACCGCCGACGCACGCCGCTTCTACGCCCGCGGCGACATGGACGAGGAACGTGTCGCGCAGCTGGAGAGACTGGGCATGGTCTGGTCCCACTTCGACGTCGCGTGGGAGGAGGGACTGTCGGCGGCGCGCGGGTGGGCGGCCGAACACGGGCACCTCCTGGCCCCGCTCGATGCCGCCCATCAGGGGTACAAGGTGGGGATCTGGCTGAAGAACGCGCGGGCCGCCGCCCGGCGCGCCCAGGACCTTGAGCAGCGCCAGGCCGAAGGGCTGCCGGTGGAGTCCTGGTCCGGGGCGCTGTCGCCGGAACGACGCGAGCAGCTGGAGGAGATCGACCCGTCCTGGTGCCCGGCCTGGCCGGTGGAATGGCAGCGCGCCTTCCACCTCACACGCCTCCACCTGGAGGAGGTCGGTGGCGAGTTGCCGACCGAACCCGGCATCGTCGTGCACCGGGGCGAGGACCTGGGGCGGTGGGTGAAGGCGGTGAGGCTGGGCTGGGACAAGCTCACGACCGTGCAGCAATGGATGTGCGAACAAGTCCTCGGAATCCAACCCGCGGCCGAAAACGAGAAACCGAAACCGCGGACCAGCCAAGCCGACAAGTGGGCCATGCACTACGCCGCCGCCCAGCAGTACTACGAACGCGAAGGACACCTACGCGTCCCCCGCAAACACATCGAAACCATCACCCTCGACGGCCGGGAAGGCGCCGGCCAGGACCAGGAGGTCCGGGAGCTGAAGCTGGGGGCATGGATCAACAACCAACGCAGCAGGGCCGCCACCCTCACCCCCGAACGAATCAAACAACTCTCCAACATCGCCATGCGATGGACATAGCTGTATCGACGAGCAGCGGGCCGGACAGGATGCTCCCGTCCGGACCGCTCCAGGTAGCGGTCGGGGGCGCCCCCCCCCCGGCTGGCGCCCCCCCACACACAGTGGAGCGCCGCGCTGCGAACACGGGACAC
>NZ_JBEYYW010000057.1:0-1389 GCF_040645695.1 Streptomyces sp. NPDC046712
GCTGCAATGACACGACTTCGGCGGTACGCTTGAGCCCCGCTACATTGTCGGCGCGGAATCACTTGACCAGTGAGCTATTACGCACTCTTTCAAGGGTGGCTGCTTCTAAGCCAACCTCCTGGTTGTCTCTGCGACTCCACATCCTTTCCCACTTAGCGTACGCTTAGGGGCCTTAGTCGATGCTCTGGGCTGTTTCCCTCTCGACCATGGAGCTTATCCCCCACAGTCTCACTGCCGTGCTCTCACTTACCGGCATTCGGAGTTTGGCTAAGGTCAGTAACCCGGTAGGGCCCATCGCCTATCCAGTGCTCTACCTCCGGCAAGAAACACACGACGCTGCACCTAAATGCATTTCGGGGAGAACCAGCTATCACGGAGTTTGATTGGCCTTTCACCCCTAACCACAGGTCATCCCCCAGGTTTTCAACCCTGGTGGGTTCGGTCCTCCACGAAGTCTTACCTCCGCTTCAACCTGCCCATGGCTAGATCACTCCGCTTCGGGTCTTGAGCGTGCTACTGAATCGCCCTATTCGGACTCGCTTTCGCTACGGCTTCCCCACACGGGTTAACCTCGCAACACACCGCAAACTCGCAGGCTCATTCTTCAAAAGGCACGCAGTCACGAGATACAGCAAGCTGTATCCGACGCTCCCACGGCTTGTAGGCACACGGTTTCAGGTACTATTTCACTCCGCTCCCGCGGTACTTTTCACCATTCCCTCACGGTACTATCCGCTATCGGTCACCAGGGAATATTTAGGCTTAGCGGGTGGTCCCGCCAGATTCACACGGGATTTCTCGGGCCCCGTGCTACTTGGGTGTCTCTCAAACGAGCCGTTGATGTTTCAGCTACGGGGGTCTTACCCTCTACGCCGGACCTTTCGCATGTCCTTCGCCTACATCAACGGTTTCTGACTCGTCCTGTCGCCGGCAGACGACAGAAGAGAGATCCCACAACCCCGCATGCGCAACCCCTGCCGGGTATCACACGCATACGGTTTGGCCTCATCCGGTTTCGCTCGCCACTACTCCCGGAATCACGGTTGTTTTCTCTTCCTGAGGGTACTGAGATGTTTCACTTCCCCTCGTTCCCTCCACATGCCCTATGTGTTCAGGCATGGGTGACAGCCCATGACGACTGCCGGGTTTCCCCATTCGGAAACCCCCGGATCAAAGCCTGGTTGACGGCTCCCCGGGGACTATCGTGGCCTCCCACGTCCTTCATCGGTTCCTGGTGCCAAGGCATCCACCGTGCGCCCTTAAAAACTTGGCCACAGATGCTCGCGTCCACTGTGTAGTTCTCAAGCAACGACCAGCCACCCATCACCCCACCACAATCGCGGTGAGTTCACTGGGGCCGGCATCGCGAAGATACAAACCTTACGGCCG
>NZ_JBEYYW010000058.1:0-1248 GCF_040645695.1 Streptomyces sp. NPDC046712
CTCGTGGGCAGCCCGTATCGAGAAGAAGCTCAACCGCATGGACGGGGTCGAGGCCACCGTCAACTACGCCACCGAGAAGGCGAAGGTCACCACCTGGGCGAACGACAGCTTCCTCACGTAACCCCGGTCCGGCAGCCTTGAACGCTATGAGTGGGGCATTACTTGCAATGAGCCTTTTCCATCTTGGTTAGTTGAGGTGATGTTCGAGGGTGAGGATGGCTTTGGTGAGGGTGGTGACGCGGTGGGTGCTGCAGCGGGCGCGGGTGAGGATCCGCCAGTTTTTGAGGATGGCGAAGCCGCGTTCGCCGGGGCCGCGTAGTCGGGCGAGGGCGGTGTTGGCGGCTTTGTAGGCGGGGCCGAGTTCGCGTGTGGGCTGGTGGTGGTTGCGGCGGTTCTTGTACGGGGTGATCACCCCGGGCGCGACCTGGTCGTAGCCGCCGTCGGCGAGTAACCGCAGGTCGGCTTGTGCGGCCTGCTCGCAGATGTGGTGATGGCGGGCGGCTGCGGTGTCGTTGGTGGCGCCGGGTAGTCCCTCGGAGATCCAGAGCAGGGTGCCGTGGGGGTCGGTGAGGGCTTGGATGTTGATGCCGTGGTGGCGGTGTTTGCCGGAGTAATAGGGCTTGTTCGCGGCGATGCGGTCGGTGCGGATGACGGTGCCATCGAGGATGGCGTAGTTGTGGAAGGTCCAGGCCAGCCGCCACAACGCCGCGGTCAAGCTCGGGGCACGGTGGGCGAGCAGGTCGGTGGTTTCGTGCACGTAGCGGCACACGGTGGCGACACCGATCCCGAATCCGGCGGCGAGGCGCTGGTAGGTGTCACCGTTGCGCAGGTGGGCCAGCACGAGCAGGGCCTGGCGTTGCGGGGGCAGCCGTCGCCAGCGTGACCCGATCGCGCGGCGGTGGGTGCGGATGATCTGGGTCAACTCAGCCAGTGTCTGACTGGACAACGCGATCGTCGACGGGTAAGACAACACCACGAAGCTCCTGGTAGCGCATGTTTCTTGGTCGATACACGCACCTACCAGGAGCTTTGCCATGTCCAGCTCAGCGACACACCCTCACCAACCCACATTAGGTTGGAAAAGGCTCAATGAATGCAAGTAATGCCCCACTCATAGCATTGGAACGGTGGTTCCAGGGGGGTCAGTCCGGCCAGCTCGGCCGGCGCTTTTCCAGGAAGGCGGCCATGCCCTCCTTGGCCCCCGGCAGTTGTGAAGCGGCGGCCATGACCTCCAGCGCGATCGTGTAG
>NZ_JBEYYW010000059.1:0-1171 GCF_040645695.1 Streptomyces sp. NPDC046712
GTCAGGACAAGGACGGCGAACGTCTGGACCTGCTGGACGTCGTTGGTGGTGCGGGTGATGAGGGATGCGGTGCCGAAGCGGCTCATCTCGCGGGGTAGCCGTACCGGAAGGTGCGGCTGGATCACCTCCTTTCTAAGGAGCAACACATCCATGGTCGCCGGGATACCCGGAGCAACGATCCATGGAGTGGCCAGGTTGAACATCCGTTCGTGGTGTTGCCTGGTTGCTCAAGGAATTGTGGAACTACTGGTTATGGTCATGTGTCGGGTTGCCGGCGTGGTGAGTACTGCTTCTTCGGAAGTGTGGAAAGTTTCGTCGGGTTCGATGAGTGATTGTTTGCTGGCACGCTGTTGGGTCCTGAGGCAGCACGCTGGTGTTGTTTCTGGTGTGGTGTTTGAGAACTGTAGAGTGGATGCGAGCATCTTTGTGGTCAAGTTGTTAAGAGCACATGGTGGATGTCTAGGCATCAGGAGCCGATGAAGGACGTGGGAGGCTGCGATAAGCCTCGGGGAGCTGTCAACCGAGCTGAGATCCGAGGGTGTCCGAATGGGGAAACCCAGCACCAGTTATGTGGTGTTACCCGCACCTGAATATATAGGGTGTGTGGAGGGAACGCGGGGAAGTGAAACATCTCAGTACCCGTAGGAAGAGAAAACAACCGTGATTCCGTGAGTAGTGGCGAGCGAAAGCGGATGAGGCTAAACCGTGCGCATGTCAAGCTGTCAGGCGTTGTGTGTGCGGTGTTGTGGGACCCATCTTCCAGGAACTGACATTTCTGGCGTGATGCTGCATGGTTAGTGGAACCACCTGGGATGGTGGACCGGAGTGGGTGAGAGTCCCGTACGCGAAAACTGTGTGGGTGTTGCGTGGTGGTGTTCCCGAGTAGCAGCGAGCTCGTGGAATTTGCTGTGAATCTGCCGGGACCACCCGGTAAGCCTAAATACTTCCTGATGACCGATAGCGGACTAGTACCGTGAGGGAAAGATGAAAAGTACCCCGGGAGGGGAGTGAAAGAGTACCTGAAACCGTGTGCTTACAAGCCGTCAGAGCCTTTCGGGGTGATGGCGTGCCTTTTGCAAGATCAGCCGCATGGAGTTGGGACGGGTGAGCTTCAAGGCAAGGGACGTCGAGGACCTGCTCACGCTTTACGGCGTCAGTGATGAGTCCGAGC
>NZ_JBEYYW010000060.1:0-1090 GCF_040645695.1 Streptomyces sp. NPDC046712
CATTGTAGTCGTGCTTTCTTCTGCCGGTATATCCAAGCGCGTGATCCGACGCTCGTTGGTCGGCCATTCCTCACAGAGTGGGATCCGCGCGCAACTTGGTATGACGATCTCCGGCCGTTCGGCTGCGCGGGTCTTGGAACGTCTGGCCCACAGAACGCAGCTGACCGCTGACACAGTCGATCAATCCATGGCTGCCAGCTCGTCGAGCACCGCGTGGTAGGGCGGCGCTACAATCCGGCCTTGGTCCACTGCCCGAATCGAGGTACGCGGTCTGGAACGACACTCCGAACGACGGCGGCAGATGCCGCCACGAACATCCACTGGTCAACACATACACGATCGCGGTGAACACTGAACGAACAGGCAACGGCGCTGTCCCGCCCCGGGCGGACGAGTCCGGACTCTGGAACCCACGGCTTGAGCACTGCCCATAACTCGTCCGAAACCACCGCATCGACAACCGATCAACCACGACCCAAGATCATGGCGGCAAGATCATCAAGTTCACTCGGCAGACGCTCTAAGTATCGGTGAGCGGCAAGGTAAGATGTAGCTCTCGCGACATACGTGTAGGCGCTGTTATCAGTCTGCCGGAAGGATTACTGTGGAGACCGGAGAGGACGGGGTCGACTTCTACATCAGTCATGCCGAGGTGGACAGCGAGTGGGCAGCGTGGATTGCCTGGACGCTAGAAGAGGCTGGACACTCGACGCTTCTGAGGAACTGGGATTTCCGACCTGGAACCAACATTATCCTCCAGATTCAACGTGCGGCGCGCCGCAGCGTGCGCACGATATTGGTGATTACGAGCGCGTACCAGCTGGAATCCTCATTCGGGGACTGGTCGAATGCTTTTGAGGCGGATCGTGCTGGACACCTCGGCACAATAATCCCGGTCCGTGTAGAAAACGTTCCACTCGACGGTGTGATCTCAGATCTGATCAGCGTTGATCTAATCGGAGTTGACGAGGATACAGCACGACGTCGACTTATCGAGGCGCTGTTCCTCCACGATCTGGTCGAGGAGGCGGCCGCGTACGGCCAGGTTGGCGTAACGGAATGCGTCGTGCTCCGGCAGCTGGTCGGCGAG
>NZ_JBEYYW010000061.1:0-1024 GCF_040645695.1 Streptomyces sp. NPDC046712
TCGTTACGCCATTCGTGCAGGTCGGAACTTACCCGACAAGGAATTTCGCTACCTTAGGATGGTTATAGTTACCACCGCCGTTTACTGGCGCTTAAGTTCTCAGCTTCGCCCTGTCGAAACAGAGCTAACCGGTCCCCTTAACGTTCCAGCACCGGGCAGGCGTCAGTCCGTATACATCGCCTTACGGCTTCGCACGGACCTGTGTTTTTAGTAAACAGTCGCTTCTCGCTGGTCTCTGCGGCCACCCCCAGCTCACGGAGTAAATCCGATCACCAGTGATGGCCCCCCTTCTCCCGAAGTTACGGGGGCATTTTGCCGAGTTCCTTAACCATAGTTCACCCGAACGCCTCGGTATTCTCTACCTGACCACCTGAGTCGGTTTAGGGTACGGGCCGCCATGAAACTCGCTAGAGGCTTTTCTCGACAGCATAGGATCATCCACTTCACCACAATCGGCTCGGCATCAGGTCTCAGCCTTAATGTGTGACGGATTTGCCTATCACACGGCCTACACCCTTACCCCGGGACAACCACCGCCCGGGCTGGACTACCTTCCTGCGTCACCCCATCGCTTACCTACTACCACCTTGGGTCAGCGGCTCCACCACTCCCCTTTGCCCGAAGGCTCCGGGGCGGCTTCACGGCCTTAGCATTAATGGGCTCGATATTGGGCGTTTCAAAGCGGGTACCGGAATATCAACCGGTTGTCCATCGACTACGCCTGTCGGCCTCGCCTTAGGTCCCGACTTACCCTGGGCAGATCAGCTTGACCCAGGAACCCTTAGTCAATCGGCGCACACGTTTCTCACGTGTGTATCGCTACTCATGCCTGCATTCTCACTCGTGAACCGTCCACAACTCGCTTCCGCGGCTGCTTCACCCGGCACACGACGCTCCCCTACCCATCACAGCACCCGTTGGGGCTTATTGCTGCAATGACACGACTTCGGCGGTACGCTTGAGCCCCGCTACATTGTCGGCGCGGAATCACTTGACCAGTGAGCTATTACGCACTCTTTCAAGG
>NZ_JBEYYW010000062.1:0-1014 GCF_040645695.1 Streptomyces sp. NPDC046712
TTAAGCGCCAGTAAACGGCGGTGGTAACTATAACCATCCTAAGGTAGCGAAATTCCTTGTCGGGTAAGTTCCGACCTGCACGAATGGCGTAACGACTTCTCGACTGTCTCAACCATAGGCCCGGTGAAATTGCACTACGAGTAAAGATGCTCGTTTCGCGCAGCAGGACGGAAAGACCCCGGGACCTTTACTACAGTTTGATATTGGTGTTCGGTTCGGCTTGTGTAGGATAGGTGGGAGACTTTGAAGCCGTGACGCCAGTCATGGTGGAGTCGCCGTTGAAATACCACTCTGGTCGTGCTGGATGTCTAACCTCGGTCCGTGATCCGGATCAGGGACAGTGTCTGATGGGTAGTTTAACTGGGGCGGTTGCCTCCCAAAGGGTAACGGAGGCGCCCAAAGGTTCCCTCAGCCTGGTTGGCAATCAGGTGTTGAGTGTAAGTGCACAAGGGAGCTTGACTGTGAGACCGACGGGTCGAGCAGGGACGAAAGTCGGGACTAGTGATCCGGCGGTGGCTTGTGGAAGCGCCGTCGCTCAACGGATAAAAGGTACCCCGGGGATAACAGGCTGATCTTCCCCAAGAGTCCATATCGACGGGATGGTTTGGCACCTCGATGTCGGCTCGTCGCATCCTGGGGCTGGAGTCGGTCCCAAGGGTTGGGCTGTTCGCCCATTAAAGCGGTACGCGAGCTGGGTTTAGAACGTCGTGAGACAGTTCGGTCCCTATCCGCTGCGCGCGTAGGAATATTGAGAAGGGCTGTCCCTAGTACGAGAGGACCGGGACGGACGAACCTCTGGTGTGCCAGTTGTCCTGCCAAGGGCATGGCTGGTTGGCTACGTTCGGGAGGGATAACCGCTGAAAGCATCTAAGCGGGAAGCCTGCTTCGAGATGAGTATTCCCACCTCCTTGAGAGGGTAAGGCTCCCAGTAGACGACTGGGTTGATAGGCCGGATGTGGAAGCCCAGTAATGGGTGGAGCTGACCGGTACTAATAGGCCGAGGGCTTGTCCTCA
>NZ_JBEYYW010000063.1:0-1001 GCF_040645695.1 Streptomyces sp. NPDC046712
CCTGCGCCGACAATGTAGCGGGGCTTAAGCACACCGCCGAAGCTGTGTCATTGACACAATAGATCGGTGCTTGTTTTCGGATGAGCATCTAGTCGTGTTGATGGGTAGGGGAGCGTCCTGCATCCAGGGAAGCCGCGGTGTAAACCAGCGGTGGAGGGTGTGGGAGTGAGAATGCAGGCATGAGTAGCGAATGCAGAGTGAGAAACTCTGCCGCCGGATGACCAAGGGTTCCTGGGCCAGGCTAATCCGCCCAGGGTAAGTCGGGACCTAAGGCGAGGCCGACAGGCGTAGTCGATGGACAACGGGTTGATATTCCCGTACCCGAGCACGTGCGTCCCTGATGAGGCAGTTGATACTAACCACCCAAAGCGCATGGTGAAGTCTTCGGATGGATCTGTGTTGTGGAGCGTGGGGCCTGATTCTGTAGTAGTCAAGTGATGGGGTGACGCAGGAAGGTAGCTCCGCCAGTGAATGGTAGTACTGGTGTAAGCGTGTAGGCCGAGTGGTAGGTAAATCCGCCGCTCATGAAGGCTGAGACGTGATGCGTAGCCGATTGAGGTGAAGTAGAGTGATCCTATGCTGCCGAGAAAAGCCTCTAGCGAGTGCGTGCACGGCCCGTACCCCAAACCAACACAGGTGGTCAGGTAGAGAATACCAAGGCGATCGGGTGAACTGTGGTTAAGGAACTCGGCAAAATGCCCCCGTAACTTCGGGAGAAGGGGGGCCAAACATCCTGAAGTCCTTTACGGGCTAGGGGTGGGTGGCCGCAGAGACCAGCGGAAAGCGACTGTTTACTAAAAACACAGGTCCGTGCGAAGAAGTAATTCGATGTATACGGACTGACGCCTGCCCGGTGCTGGAACGTTAAGAGGACCGGTTAATCCCTTCGGGGGTGAAGCTGAGAATTTAAGCGCCAGTAAACGGCGGTGGTAACTATAACCATCCTAAGGTAGCGAAATTCCTTGTCGGGTAAGTTCCGACCTGCACGAATGGCGTAACGA